>PBMO01000025.1 GCA_002722595.1 Methanobacteriota archaeon
CTAGTGATAACAACATCACCCTCGCGCCAATTTATCCCATGTGCTACCTGATTGATTGAGTGTGTGGCATTAGGTGTGAAGATAATCTCAGATGGATTTTCTGCACCTATGTGGGATGCCATTTTCTTGCGTGTTCTGGCCACTGTTTGGGACACAGAGAGGCCCCAACGATGTACTGATCTCCCGCCACATGATGGGTTGAGTGAGTAATATTGGTTTATCGAAGCAATTACTGAATCAGGTCTCAGAGTCATACACGCATTGTCAAGATAGGCAGGGGAATCAGAATCCACGAGTGCAGGAAATCGTTTACGAAATGCTGCAATATCCACTTAATCACCACGCTTCATCATCTGAGAAGTGATTTCCAACAGGTGCGCTGCAGTTGCATGCCAAACAGATGATGCGCGACGATATCCGGGTTCCACAGACTGAACATTTTTCACCGGGAGTTGCACTTCCATTGCATCCATCTATTGCACAAGCAGCACTTATCTCTCCATTTGCGCGCATCTTGACAGGAGTTTCTGCTCCACAATCTGGGCACTTACCGGGGCGGCTTGGTTGAGCTGATTTTTTCTCAGATGATTGTGTTCTACCAACCTGTCGAGAACGATCCGATTCGATTGTGATGTCGGCGCTACCTAGCATGATTTGTGGATACCAAAGCACCACCATGATTAGCCAAACCATGATTAGTCCAGAAATAAGGTGGATGAATTTCAGCAACCACCATCCTGTAATTGCATCAGGCTGCCTTACTGCTACATAGTGAGCACCAGCCCATGAGTGTATTATCACAAGCACACAATATGAGATTAAACCCACACTCCATGCAAGCAAGGAGTGGTCTCGCATTGCAATGTCAACCTGCCGCGGATCTGGGTGCCAGTGTTTTTCCTCGACATGGAGGTCACGTGTTTCAATTACAGCTCTTTGAAGAATGAAACAAACGAATATGACTAGGATGAGGCCAACTAGCGCCACAGCAAAAGCAAAGCCAACATATCCAAATGGGAATTGGGGGTCGTATCCATGGGCCCAAAACTGACTAAATTCAGCAGCAAGGAGGGCCACATACATGCTGACTGCCTGTGAACGCATCAGTGGGTATATGGACCATAATCTCAGTAAAAATATGGCCCATAAACCAAGTGTCATCAGAGTCAGAATGAATGGCGCCGCTGGAAGGTTTCTAAAGCCTGAATCCTCGTCGGAGGGGTTTATCCCTACCGAATAATAATCACCGCCACTTGCTAATTCTCCAATTCCGAAATCCCAGCCTGAAAAAATCACTGCTAAACAACCAACTGCGAGTGTAATCCAATGGCCGTTATTCCACGTACTGCGAATCTTGTAGAACTGAAACATCCACTCGATCTTGAGGTGGTGAAGTGGCTCTAAACGTGGGTAATCAATGGAAAGGTTCTGCTTTATTTTCAGGTCAGTGAGACGAGTGCCTTCGTGAAAAACCAAGCCTTCTTCGGGCTCGTCTCCCATCGCCTCCCCCTCTGTCATCATAGGGGGCTGCGACAATCTTGCATTAAGAAATCACCCAACAGCCACAGGCAGATTTATCGATTTCACAGCAATTATCTAGTGCCCATTACCTTTGAGGCTTCATATGGAAGAAATAGCCAATCATGAAAGAACACCCGTGTCTGCGATTATCATTACGGCAATCATCATATCGTCATGGGCGTTTTACATCATCATCCATGCCTATATCTCAGCAAAAATGTATGAGGCATCCTCATTGCTAGATTTTCTTTTGATGATTGCTGATTATAACTCGATGATGGGTCTCTACCCTGTGTTTTTCCTAGTTGGAACTTATTCAGTTTCTGCGCTAGGAAAAAGCAAAACGGAGGCATTAACATTTGGTATGATGTGTGTCTTCCTTTCTATCATCCTCGTAACCATTATTTCTACTATAACAGTAGCTATTGTTCTCAATATGGTTTCCGTTGAATATGATGGTGGAAGCGGAATAAATTTCGGTTTCATCACAAAGTCAATTTTTGCAGGCTTATTGGGGAGTAGTATTCGAATTTCAACTACTGACTACAACCATAAAATGGCAACTACTGAATACAACCATAATAGTTTGAAATCTTTTGAGCAGGAACAGGCATTGACAGATATTGGCTCAATAAGTTCCCAGATTCCTATTCCGCAAGCAAGTCTGATAAGCCAGCAACAAAGGCTAGAGGCAATCGAGTCCAAAGTAAATAGTGAAAGATTCACAACAATCCTATACGGCAGAAACTAACGAAGTTTACAATTGGCGCCGAGACGGAGATTTGAACTCCGGCGGGAAAACCCACGTGATTTCCAGTCACGCGCGATACCAGGCTATGCGACCTCGGCAGTGGTGTGGCGTGTGACCTTTCTGATATGAGCGTGATGGGTGCGTAGTGGTTAAAATATCGGCACCAGTCGCCGTGATTGCTGCCACTGTGGCTTAGAGGTATAGCGACGCCTTGGTAAGGCGTAGGTCGCGAGTTCAATTCTCGCCAGTGGCTCTTTTCCATCTGACGCAGTCCCCCCAAGGTCTTTCTAACGAGTAAGCCCCGCCAAACTCCGTAGGAGTTGGTGAATTTTTGAACAACAGGAAAATTCTGGTTTCAGTAATGCTTTGTTGCATGATGTTTAGTTTGCCTTGGGCTTCTGCAGATATTAGCCAATGGATAGGCCCAAGTCAAATAGCATCCAGTGGGCAGGATGTCGAAGTAGATGGTTGGAATGTGCCCAGCAATGCCACGATATTGGATGGATGGATGACTGCTGAAGACACCATGGTCTACGGTGGAAATGGTACCGATTGGCGCGTCGATACAACTACGAATTTTTCAGTCGGGCAGTTTTCTGATACAACTATGGATCACTTTGGCGGACAGCTTTCACTCGAACCCGATTCTGCAGTTAGCCAAGTAGAATCTTTCCAAGGTAATGTTCAGTTGAACTTCAATAACTGGCCCGAATTTGGAAACACTTCGATATGGGAACCTGGCCTTCCTGGTTCGGTTACAAATGGTACCCAAATAGGGCAGACACGTGTTATGAGTTATGGGAGTATCCCAGCTTCTGCCCCATCTGGTTCGATTGTTGCTGCGACAATAATGGATGGGGCTGTCCCAGGGGGAGAGGTTGCAGCCATACGCTCGCCATCGATTACAATACCTAGTCCTGTAAATCATTTTAATTTGACAGTCGAAAATTGGAGGCATACTGGTTCAGATGATGCAGTATGGGTTGAATACAAACTGGATAGTGGCAACTGGACTTGGTTGGAACCAGTGGGCGGCTATAACTCAAATGCTACACTTTCTGCAACTGCGACTCCTGACGGGACTCCTAGCAATAGCACGACATTTCCTGCTTGGACTAATAGTAATGCAACGGGTTGGGTTACGAATATCTTCAATCTTGACAATTTGACTGGGATAAATAATTCAGCCACGATAAAAATACGTTTTCGTATTTCGACAGATGTCAATACACCTGGCCGACCAGGATGGTTCATTGATGATGTTGAACTGACAAATGTGGGAGGTGCAACCAATTATTGGCACCATGGCTGTTATTCCGTTTCAGCAACGACCTGCAGTTATTCCAACAATGCTGATGCGGCTCTACAGCGCACACTGAATCTATCGGGGCTGGGTGGTTCTGCAACTTTGCGTACTGTTTTGGAGTGGGATCTCGAGGGTTCTTCTTACGACAATTTTTGGGTCGAAATGTCGACGAATAACAATACCTGGACTGATTTAACAGGTACAACTTATGGTATCCCTGGTTATTCTTATTCAATAGGTGGCACCACTTATACGGATGAAACTAATGGTTTTGTCACACTTGATCTTTCAATACCAACGACATTCCATGTTGCAAATGCATACCTTCGTTATCGTGTGGAGACTGATGGCTCCGTTACTTCTGGTGGGACTTATGACAATCTTGAGGGACTAACACTCGATTCGATTTCAGTACTTGACGCGAATGGGAGTGTTCATGTTCACGATAGTTTGAACTCCGCCTCAACAATGTTTCACTATTCTGCAGGTGGGATTAATGATTGGCAATATATCGCAATTGGTGCTGGTGCAGTTTCATTATCATATGGCTTTGAGGATAGTCAACCGGGGTCTTCTACAGGGATTCCAGCGGGCTGGAGTTCAAGTGGAGATTGGGAATTTGGCCCACTCCAATCACAACCCAGCGAAGGCCCTACGGTTTGGCCATCTGCACCATTTGGTTGGGGTACCAACCTCGCAGGTGCATACAGTGGGAGCACTTGGAGTCACCTGTATACTCCCTCTTACGCTATTCCGGCAGGAGCAAGTGCTCGTCTGACGTTTGCACATTGGATGTGCATGGAATCTGGTTATGATGGGGGGGCAGTATTCATATCAACCGATAACCAAACTTGGAACCATTTTGATCCCGGTAACAATTGGTATGATGCTTCAGGCTTGACATCCCATTTCGGAGCGAACCTAGCAAATGTTGGAGTTTTCAACGGAGCCACAACAGTACCTCCTGGTGGATTTAATTGCCAAGGCCCTCACAGCTTGTGGAGCACAAAGACTGCTGATTTAGCGACATATTCTGGGCAGACAGTTTGGTTCCGCTTTTCGATTGAAAGTGATTCAATTATCAGTTATGATGGGTGGTATGTTGACGACATTGGCCTCGAAGTAGACTATTTCTTAGATGAAGGAGATTGGATTTCTGACGCCTTGATTTTAGATGATTTAGGTAATGGTTTTGTGGATATCGATGGAGTGGTTCCAGAAGATACTTGGGCAACTGGGTCAATATTGGACTCTTCTGGGAACATCATTACAGGTTTCAGTAATCTATCATTCCCAATATCACTACATGGGTTGGATCGGGATTCTCACACGAGTATCAAGGTGCAGGTGCACATGGGCACAGATAACCCATTCCTGACACCAGTAGTTGATGCTGTGCATGTTGGTTCCATACGTTGGCTAGATGCGAGGGGAACTGGAAATGGTTGGGATGTTTCTCCCTCATTGGATTTGTGGGACAAAAATCTGACCAACAATGGCTCGTCTGTACTTCAGATAAGTAGTTCATTTGTCCATTCAAGTCGGCCCATTTTGGGTGTTGATTTTACAGGCATAGGTAGTCAAGTGGCAATTCGCGCAACGGACTCGAATGGTAATGTCATTGGCAGTACAGGAATTTCCGGGACGATATCATTTGTCGAACCACAGCCTGGTTTTGGCATTCAAATTGATGTTAATCCTGGTGGAAGGATTTCGAGTTTATGGGCAGAGGGAGATTTTGGTAAACCCGCCCTCAATCCAGAAGCAGATATCGCTAGTGATGGTACAATTGATTGGAGTTTCCCTAAGGGTTCGGTCTATGGTTACCATGGATGGCAACAACTTCTGTATCAGTCTACTACGTCATCAGGCACTGTCAACCACGTACTTGACACAACATCAACAGGACTGCAGATTGGTTCTTCAGGGGGTACGGTTTCAGTACTAGTTCCAGAAGATGCTACAGTCCAAAGTGCAGTGGTATCAGTTTATGTTTCTTCACTCACAGACCCAACACCCTCTCCTGTTGACATATCAGTTGGCTCTTCGCCCAGCGTTACCTTCACAGACGGGTTCTCTACTGTGTCCCTCTCTCCCTCATTTATTGCCCATGTCAACATGGTTCAACCAACCCACAATCAAGTGCAAAATGGACGGGATTGGCGCGTTGTGGATTTTGATTTATCCAGCACAGGTTTAGCACTTGTAGATATCAATGCAATCACGATCGGGTATTCTATCGCTGAGAATGTAACGGGGATAACTCAGCAATTAGTGGATTATCACCGCAACGAACTACAGTCTACGCCTGGCAGTTCAAGTATCGACATTCCAGTTACGTACACTGCCGATAGTGGCGCAGTCATAATTGATGGAGGTATTCACCATGAATTGATGATAACAAATTATCCGTTTGTAGTTCCAACAACAATGTATCCGGATGGCAATGTGGTTGAAATTACTACCAGACATCGTCATCTGTATGATAATTCAGAGATATCTAAGATTACTTTAACTGGAGTGGGTAGCGACGGTTCCACAATACAAATGCAGGTAAGTGATCCTTCAAACGCTGCGACGTTTAGTCAGTTATCTGGGCAGAGTCAATTGCCAATGGAGACAGATTGCACTGTTACAGAAATCGCCCAAGGCAACCTTGGTAATGATGTCCTTGAAATTGGTTGGCGATTCCGAGTTTCGTGGACATGGGACGACGTTTCCGAGATTGAATGGTCTGCACTAGGTTACAATTCTTCAGGTGATGCAATTGCTCCAGCAACAGCACAATCAGGTGGGTCTGGCAGTCAGGCTATTGAAAATGATTTGGAGATTAGCGGTTTTGAGGTATATGATGGAGAGGGGCGCCATCTTTCAAATCAATTCTCACCAGATTATCCATTCCATTCGCGTAGTGGATTAGAAATCTCAGTTTCTGGCCATCTTAGGTTTCAAAATACAGTGGATACGCGACCATTGCAAAATGACTTCGCAATGATTGTTAATGTGTCCGGAATTGAACAACCACTGACCTCTAATGCAGGCGGGACATTTTCTGGTAACGTTACTCTGATGCCAGGATTTGCAGCACATACACTTTCGCCATCAATCGGCCGTGTTGGCCCTGTAACTGGTGCGACAGGTGCAAATGATTCAACCATCAACCCACCTCAGATCATAGTCCAAATTGATGATGAAGCACCTGAAGCTGGTAACTTCTTGGTGTCGACATCAGCAGGTTTGCTTGATGCAAATGGATATGTTTGGGATCCGATTAATCCTTTGACTGTTCACATCACTGTTTCTGATGCGCAAGACCGTTCCGATGAAGTCAAACTGCACTATTGGCGTGAGGGAATTGATGATTCCAATGCAGATGGTTTCCCACAGGCGCATGAATATCAGACCATGACAGAAAGTTTGTACGCCCTTAGAAGTGGTTCTCAACAAGTCACATTTAGTGGGATTCAGGTTGCAAGCAACGGTTTTAATGCCCAAGTTAGCCTCTGGCTAGAAGGCACAGATTGGGCCGGTAATTCATATCAGGATGGTGGCACTGGAGGTGGTCCTGGTTTAGCATCAGATTGGGCAACACTTCAAACCGCACAGAACACTGAAACAACCTTGCTAAATACGGGTTTTGCACTTGATACTGTGAATGAATATCTCCTTGCAGGGCAAATCCATACATTCTCAATGATGATCCAAGACGCAAATGGTGTCCAGACTCTTGATGATATTGCGGTTTATCTTGCTGGCCAATCCGAAGCCCCACTAGGGCAGTTCAATTATGATCCAAGGCAGGACACATTGTCCACGGTCTCGGGCAGCCACGTCGAACCAATTTCTGCTACAATTACCACTATTTCTGCAGACACTTCGAGGTTGGACATCGTATTTTCTGTTGATTGGGATACCCCAGTTTCTCAAACCTGGTATGTCCCTGGGGTGACCGTTACAGACGATACATCTACAGTTGCTAATCTGAATAACTTGAATGCAATGCGGTGGAAGTTGGATAATGTGCTAACAGCAATTGCATCTAATCTAACCGACCTCACACCACCTTTCACTCAGACCGGTTCCAATTCAATCAATGTACAAGAGGGTGATGAGTTCTTGGTGAGTGGGAATGTGTTCTATGCTGCTACGAATACGCCCGTGCAGATTCCTATGGAAAATCTATCAGTTAGGGCTTTGATGCTTTATGGGAGTACTCCAATCGAAAAGGTAGTTCCAGTTGAAATTGGTGGCTATTTCAACGCCCCCTTGGTCCTGCCAATGAGGTCTTCAACAACACCTCAGATACCGGTTGAACTAACTGTTCTGGGCGTTCCGGGTAGTGGCTCAACAGTACCTAATTCAGATACGATAATAACAATCGATAGTGATTCACCAGAAGTGATTTTTGATACAGTTAGATTCCCAGTAACCTCTCTCACTAGATTGGAAAGTGATCAACTTTCTGCAAACCAAGTTGATATCATAATTCATGATACTGGTGGCATGGATGAAGATAATATTACCATGTACTGGGAGTACTACAGGAATGGTCTCCCTCGCCTAGGAATGGGCGGTTCGGCAACACTTCCTTTCGTGTATTTATTTGATGGGGGGGACTATCATTTTGGCTCAGATGTTGACATGCGACCCAAGGATGGAGAGAAACTTTTGGAAGGCGATCAAATCAGCGTTTGGTTTGAAGGAACAGATATCGCTGGCAACGAGTTAACTGGTGATGGGACTGACAATTCTCCTCGTGTACCACTTCTCGAGATAATTGAGTTCGTTCCAGAATTGGTTGGATGGGTTATCACACCAGTAGATCCGATTTATGGGGAGAATGTCGAGATACTAGTGCAACTAATTAATACAGGAGTTCGAGGTGGCGAATTAAACATCTCACTAGTAGAATTCATAGATGATAATTGGTATTTGCATGACACACAAACCTTAGTCCTAACATCGAAGGACTCAGACGCCTCAGTGCTTTTCAACTGGGAGGCATGGAAGCCAGGAGATATTGAGTTACACATATATTTTGGAGATGATAGTGCGAATAGAACTGCAGTTCCAGCATTCGAAGTGACAGGTGAAGAGGAGTCAGGTAGTGGGAGTAGTACAACCCTATTCCTTGGAGCATTAATTGGTTTACTTGTCATAGTTGTAGTTGGCTTACTTGCAGTAATCGTTCTTCGTAAACCCAGTGAGTCTATTGATGAATATGAGGAGATGTGGGATGAGGAACCACAATTTGGGGTTGCATTCTCAGCTAGGCTAGACTATGAGGATGAAACGCTTTGGAATACAGTATCGAGACACGGGATTTATGACAAGGATGCATTCTTAGCACATGCCAAGCAATATGATCGGGATAATGACGGCTTCCTTGATGCTGAGGAATTAGATAGGGCAGCTACAGATTTTACTCGAATGCTATCACAGCAAACAAAATCAACAGAGGCAGTATACCCACTTGACTTCAATGACGAAACTGTTGCATACATAATCACCTCAAATAATATCCTTGACAAATCTGCATTCATGCATTTTGCGCACTCATATGATGAAGATAACAATGGATACCTTAAGCACAGTGAATTAACAAGAGCTGCTACTGATTATGTGGAATCAGGGAGAAATTCTCCAAGTCCATTGAAAACCTCTCCAGAGCCTAGGAGATTAGCAGTTGCAGAAGTAATATCTGCATTGCCAGAATGGGACGAAGGGGATGTAAACGCATGGATGGATAAAGGTTGGACTGCTCAACAAATAATCCACGAACATGCATCGCCAGTAAAGCCTCCTGCACCAACAGGATATGGTGAGGATTTTATTCCAGCGCCTGAATCTGATGGTGTAGAAGTCAGTGCAGATAAAGTTGAACCGCTCGAGCCAGTAGATGTGGTTGACGCAGTCGAAATTCCTAGTGAAGCCTCTTTGAAACGCCTGAAGAAGGCAGAGTTGGTTGAACTTGCAGAACTCCAGGGAATCAATTCCAGTGGAACCAAGGCAGACATTATCAAGAGACTTCTAAACTAGTTCGGTTAGTCCAGAAAATGTTTCGAAACGGTTTCCGAAACCTAACATAATCGTTTCCTTTATAGACCGGTCTGTAAAGTACTCGCTCTGAGGAAGAAATTCCTCAGGATGGGACGCGATATGAATAGCAGCGAGCAGCGAAAATTAGCCATAGCAAAAGAGATGCAAAATTTGCAGAGTGAAGTAGAGGATCTTAGAAAACTAGTCAATACGTTGTTGACAATAATCATGGAAGAAGCAGATGGTATCCAGTCGGGTGCTGCACCTGTTCACGCAGGAGCACCTCGTGCAGGGATTTCTATGTGATTTACAAGTTAGTTACAAATCAGTTATCATCTGGTACCACGTCCAGTAGACATGGAAAGGGCGACAGTGATTTTTTTCCTAGCATCTTTTGGCATGGCTCTCGTCGTAATAGGTGCGAATATTTGGGATTCGCAGCAACCAAATACAGAGGATGACAGGATTTTGGATGTATGTTTACAAGATCATACTAATGACATCACTCATTATCATGCCGTATTAATCATCGAAATTAGAGGTGAACAGCAAACTATACCAGCAGAAACAGGGGTTTCACCTGGTTGCATGCGAGGGATACACACACATGATGAAACTGGCAAACTGCATATTGAAACTCCCGAACCTATGGATGCACGATTGGAGCATTTCTTCGAAATATGGGGGGAATCATTCACAGATTCCAGCCTACTTGGTGCTACAGTTGAAGCAGGTGAATCAATCACCCTCACTGTCGACGGAGAAGTTGTAGATGACCCCGCTAACCACCTTTTGGCTGATGGGCAAGAACTCGTCCTAAAGTTGGAATAATCATCCCTTTATCACACAAAAGGGCTTCATCCGCGCAACGGGTCTTGCCAATCCCGCATCATTGGTCAATCTGATAACTTCATCAATATCCTTGTACGCATCCGGTGCTTCTTCAGACAGTACATTTGGGGTGTTAGCGTAGATGTCAATTCCCTTGGCTGCAAGTTCATCCTGTAATTTCCCTCCATTAATCTCCCGTCTTGCTTGACTTCTAGACATCTGGCGCCCTGCTCCATGGCATGAGGAGGAGAATGCCGCATTTGATCCTGACTTGGGGCCGGCAAGGACATACGAATAGGTCCCCATGTCACCCGGTACCAAAACTGGTTGTCCAATTCCACTGAACCTATTACCTAACTCAGAGTGATCACCCCCGAGTGCTCTTGTCGCACCTTTACGATGAACGGCGCATGTACAGGACTGACCATGGATTACATGTTCTTCGACTTTAGCAATATTGTGGCAAACATCGTAAACAACTTCCAATTCACCATCACTGCCGAGGTGTGCATGTAATGCATCCCTGAGCCTCTGTGTTAATGCACTTCGATTTGCGAAGGCAAAATTTCCAGCTGCTTGCATTGCGTCAAAATAGGCACTTCCCTCTGCGGAGTGAAAAGGTGCTGCTGCTAGTTGACGATCAGGCAATGTAATGTCCCATTTTTCAGAATACCATTGGTTACCTGTGCGTTTGTAGCATCGTTCAAGATTCTCCACATGATCTGAGCATACTTGGTGGCCCAGTCCTCGTGAACCTGAATGAATCATTGCAGTAACCTGCCCTTCTCGGAGTCCGAAGGCTCTCGCAGCTTCTTCGTCAAGAATTGAATCAACAACTTGCAACTCGAGAAAATGATTTCCAGAGCCCAGAGTCCCTAGTGCCAATTCTCCTCTCCGAATTGCGCGCTCCGAAATTCTATTCTGGTTGCCATTAAGGAAGCCGTTTGACTCTATTGAATGCAGATCTGAATCATAACCAAGACCTAATTCAGCAGCAGCCTTTGCGCCCTCTGAAAGGAGTGAATCAATTTGGTTCCGATTAACTTCAACCCCACCTTTACCCGATGGTCCTGCTGGAATTCTTCCTTTCAAACGGCGGCCTAATTTCTTCATATCTTTCAAATCAGATAACTCAAGATCTAGTGCACAAAGACGTACACCACAATTGATGTCAAAACCCACTCCTCCGGGCGATATTACTCCTCCATTTTCTATATCAGTCGCCACCACTCCACCTATTGGGAAACCATAACCGAAGTGAAAATCGGCCATAGCCCATGCGTCACCAACAATACCTGGCAATGCTGCAGTGTTAATCATCTGCTGAGCAGATCCGTCGTTGCTGAGGGACAGATGATTTTTATCTGCAACAATCATAGCATCTGTTTTCATTAATCCGTGTTTTCGAATCCTGTGTAATCCCGGCCCTGCGGCCTCCAAATGGCCCGTCCAGTCTACACTCATGTGGCGGGGTTGAGTCCCTGTTTGATGTTGGTTTCGGTCACGGTAACCTCTGGTGCCTCCGACTCATTCATCAATAGGCTCCAATTCGGAGTGGTAGGGATGGCCATGGCTTTCGGAGATATAGACATCCCATATTTCCACGAAAATGGTTTTGTTCGTAAGACCTGTCGAGTCACAGGACTTTGGTTTTGGACTAGAGATCATGAGAGAGAAACATCAGGAGATACAACCGAAGATGAGTATACATTCATCGGAAACCCCATTATATCCGGTTTCAATCAACGGGGTAAAGAACTTAAGGATGCGATGAGGGAAGTATTCCTAAGTTATTTCGAAAAACATGAGCACACTCGGATTAATCCATATCCCGTAATTGCTCGATGGCGTGATGATATCCATCTGACTATTGCCTCAATCGCTGATTTCCAACCACACGTAACAAGTGGTATTGCACCACCCCCTGCTAATCCATTAACAATATCTCAACCCTGTATCAGGCTTACAGATGTAGCTGCCGTTGGCCGTTCGGGTCGCCATCTAACAACATTTGAAATGATGGCACATCACTGTTTCAACCGCCCAGATGAGGGAGATGTCAAGTATTGGGTGCAAGAGTGTATCATGTTCTGTGATGACCTTTTTGTTAATTGCCTTGGAATAGATCCACTGCAAATCACGTATGTTGAAAATCCATGGTCTGGAGGAGGTAATGCTGGGCCGGCAGTCGAGGTCATTGTAGGTGGTTTAGAACTTGCGACACTCGTTTTCATGAATCTCGAAGAGCGGGAGGACGGCGATGTTGAAATCAAAGGTATTCGTTATGGTGAGATGCCACTTCAAATCATTGACACAGGGTATGGACTTGAGAGATTTTGTTGGGCAGCAGCAGGAACGCCCACAATATACGAAGCAATCTATCCAGAAACAGTATCTTGGTTACAGGAAGAATCGGATTTCCAATCTCGACTGAGTACGATAGGCGATATCGAGGTGGAATCGTTGCTTTCTGAATTATCACGTTTGGCAGGTATTCTAAACATCGATGTAGGCACTGATGTAGATTCACTTTATTCTAGGCTTTCCGAACGCCTCTTGGAAAGAGGTGTCGGGGTCTCTGTAACACAACTGAAAGCAGTCACAGCACCACTTTCGGCAATTTATGCAATACCTGATCACATGCATGCTTTATGCAACATGTTAGGAGATGCCCTCATTCCTTCCAATTCTAAGGCAGGATACCTAGCCCGAATGTTAGCCCGTAGAGTTTGTCGAATGAAAGACGAGCTTGGCCTTTCAATCTCATTGTCGGAACTCGGGGCCCATCACATGGATGTAAATTTAGATATGACCGGATTCAGCCAGAGTCGCGACGGTATCTTGCAGATTCTGGATTTGGAAGAGGAACGTTATCATGAGATGCTGCGTAAGGGAGAGGCAGCAGTTCGAACTGCCTTTTCTAAATATCCAGAAGATATTCAACAGGTACCAGATGAGGTGCTCTTTAAATTGGCAGAGGAGAGAGGGTTGCAACCAGAAATGGTCGCGAGTATTGCAAACAGTTTAGGCTGGAAAGATATACGAATCCGGGTTGGGTTCTCTGCAGATATGGCTGCCCGTAATGCTCAACAGACAAAAGCTGCAGCAAAATCTAAACTAAAACCGAAGATATTAGATGTGGACTTGAATCTACCCCCTACAGTTAGAGTATTTTATGCAGACACCTCTCAGACACATTTCCAGGCCAATGTACTGTATTGCGGAACTTTAGATCCGTCTTCAATTGAATTTTCTTCAGAGGTAATGGGCATCCCCACTCATGCTGTTGTTCTTGATCAAACTCTGTTCTACCCAGAGGGTGGGGGCCAACTTGGTGATAGTGGAACAATAGAAGGTAGAAGGGTTATGGATACACGTGTGGAAGGTTCAGTGATAATCCATTTGACCGATGGTCCCCTTTCAGGGCTGGTTAATGGTGAGATATCCTGGCCTCGTCGGAAACAATTGATGGATCACCATTCAGCAGTACACGTGGTAGGTGGGAGTGCAAGAGCCCTTCTTGGAGCCCACATTTGGCAAGCAGGCTCTTCTAAGGGTGAAAGATATGCACGATTAGATGTCACTCATTATCGCCGTTTGACACGTGACGACCTCGATAGAATAGAAGACCATGCGAACGAATTAATTGCATCAAATTTGGAGATTGAAAAATTGGTATTCGATAGGGCTGATGCTGATGCAAAGTTTGGTTTTGAATTGTATCAAGGCGGCCCTCCCAAATATAGCCAAATTAGAGTGATTCGAATTGGCGATCATGACGTGCAAGCTTGTGGAGGTACGCACCATGACCAAACCAGTGAAATTGGTGAGGTGCGCATCATTCGCAGCAGTCAAGTCCAAGACGGGGTAGAGAGGTTGCAGATTGTGGCCGGAGAGACAGCACGTGAACACGCCCGCCGCCAAGAGCGGCTTCTCAATGAGTCTGCAGAGGCGTTGGGAGTATCTATTGAAGACCTCCCAAAGGCAGTAAATCGTTTCTTCGAAGAGTGGAAGTCTCAGCAGAAAAAAATCGAATCACTTGAAGCAGAAATCGTTAGGCTACGAACCAGTGGCGGTGGGGATGAAGGCATAGAGGTCGATGGTGTAAGATACGTGATTATGGAAGCAACAGGTGAACTAAAGCAAATGCAGAAAATGGTTGGTGAACTAACTCGGGACTCATCAAAACCAACGGTTGCAATCGTTGGAAGTCGCGAGGGTGGCGGAAAAATCATCGTTGCTATTACTGAGGAGACTATTGCTGCAGAAAAACACAACGCAGTAGAGATACTCAACTCGATTGCAGTTCATATTGGAGGTGGAGGTGGTGGTAGGCCAACCTTCGCTCAAGGCGGCGGATCAAATTCAGACGGACTGGATGCAGCACTCAATGCGGCAAAGAGTGCCCTTGACCTGTAATTTATCTGAATCATTCATCTAAGAGGTATTGAAGGTCCTCAAGAAAAAGTGTTGGTTCCCAATCCAAATCGTTCCACCGAACCCGCTGATTATGGTGTTTATCGATGATGATAG
Organism: Methanobacteriota archaeon; assembly: GCA_002722595.1. Lineage (GTDB taxonomy): Archaea > Thermoplasmatota > Poseidoniia > Poseidoniales > Thalassarchaeaceae > MGIIb-P. Next base: position 14,982 of record PBMO01000025.1, read on the forward strand.
TTGCTGTTGAGTGATCCACAAGGTAATCAGGATGGTGCCTACCGCTAGTTTCAGCTGAATCATTTTGATATGAAGTGTTTGAATATGTTTGCAAACCTACATGAAATGATTTCCAAATGGGTTCTAGTTCCTCGACATCTCCAGTTAAGTGGGGCCAGTTTAAATCCCGAGAAGTAGCATAATCTCTGAGTACATTTTGTGTGTCCCACCAAGGGTCCACTGTAATTGATAGGATGCTGAAATTTGTCCCATAATCATCTGGCAATTGCTCACTAACCCAACGTAAATTAGCACTAACAATTGGACAAACGTCAGGACAACGAGAATAAACGAACGAGACAATTAGAACTTGATCCTCATAATCTGATAAGTTGGTGTAGTTCCCGTCGATATCGTATAGGCTAAACTCACCAACCTGATATTCTGGGTCATCTGCTGGTAAATCCTGTCCGCGGAAAATGTCTACCTCATTTGTTGGAGATGTGCAACCAGGAAGGAATACACAGATGACGAGAATGATTGCCAACATGCGTTTCATAAAAGCACCTCACAATTCGTTGGGGACAGGGGTTTGGTCCATGTGTAAGAAGGCAAACACAGCCCACCATGTTACAATATCCCATGAGTGTACCAGGTTGTTTATTCCTGTAGAACCATCTGTCCCCATATATTCAATCATGGTTTCCATTGTGTCACACTCTCGGTGATAACAGGGGTATCCATCTACCAAACCATTCCAACCGAGGGTTGCAACACCGATGTTTTGGAAGGAATCGTGGTCACTTCTGGCTGTTGGTGATTCGTAGATTGCCACAGTATCTTCATAGATATCTCCCCACAACGGGCTCTCACCACCTTCGAGCCAAGCCTCTCTTCCCCGCTCCATTTCGTAACCAAGATTGAGCGCATCAGCACCAATCCATTCTGCTAGATGGAACATACCCGGTTGATCTATTGTATCTCCTGTTCCATCCGGCCCTAAGTAAACAGATAGCGCATAATCACCAGGAAAATTCACACCCGCCATGTCCAAATTCAGATAATTGCTAACAGTAACATCATCAGGTAAGTCATTAGCAAAAGAACGTGAACCCCACAAACCCTCCTCTTCAGAAGACCACAAACAGAATACCATTGTCCTCCTTGCATCAAACTCAGCAAGGACCTCTGCAGTACTCAAAACCATACTTGACCCTGCTGCATTATCATAAGCACCATGTCTTGTGCCGTAGCCAGGAACACCAATTTCTGCGCCAGGGGTGAACGCTACAGGAGGGGCAATGTCAAAGTGCGCTCCAAAAATCAACCATTCATCAGGATATACAGAGCCATCTTTGTAACCACAAATATTGACAGCCCACGCAGTATTCGATTGGAATCTATGGACCTCGACACGGTCTAAATTGTAACCTTTCATTACACCTTCGAAATATGTTATTGCATGCTCATAGGAAGGATTAGCGTTACCAATCCACCGGTCTAGATATCCAACTGCACCATCTGGCCCGCAGGTAACACAAGGGGTATCGTCTGTAATGAAATCAACCCAATCGTAAACAGATCTTCCGTCAACCCAGCCATCGGATGCATCGACACCCTCATCCATAGTCAAATCCGAGCGCTGTGGGCGTTCGGTTTCGAAATCCTTGATTCCAACTGACCCTCCATCTGAATCGTGTGTGGCCAACCACACCCAAGCCCCATTGTCGCCATTTTCGGCAACCGTCACTGCACCACCATTGGACGGGTCGTCTCTCCAATTCTGCCAAGATTCATTGGCAGCACGAACTGGCCAGTCAGTACGACCATAATCGCCGATCAGCACCATTGCAATCGGATTTCGAGGAGGCAGTAACCATCTGACATTCTCCACAGCTCCTGATTTTAGGTCTAATACAGTACCATTCTGTGCACGGGTACTTCCTGGATCAACTACGAAATAGGGGATATATACACTTAGATCTTTTTTTGCCAAGAGTGTAACTTCACTCCAATCACCAGCAACAAGCGAACCGGTGAGATCTAGATCTTTAGGTCCAGGTGCACCCGTGTCTTCTGAACCGAAACAACCTGAAAGAGGTGCGCAAAGGAGAAGAAAAACCAATAGCAATGCTGTTGGTAATCTGGAGCGCATAAATGTCCCACCACCACCTTATATCTGAACCAATCGGCTTACAAAACCAAGTCATCCATTATTCATCAAAACGCCTCGATACGGTTTGTCGATATCGAGTTGGGCTATGTACAAACCACTAGTTATGCAGGACATGTAGGCGTATCCATCGTGATATTCAACTGCCCATAGGAATGGAATCCAACCAAAATCGTAGTACTGACTGCCGAGCGGTTCTCCATAATCACTACCATGGGGGAGATAGAATGCAAGTGTTGCTTCCATGTTTGTTGAGTTCATGTCTTGTCCAGTGTGTCCTGCCTCGATAAGAGTCTCAACATCGACAATCCACATTCCACCGTGATAATGGCTGATATAGAGCCTTCCGTCCCACGTACCCCCGTGACTATTATCGGGTAAATCAGCATCATTGGTTGGGAAGTAGACGCTGTCCAAGTTGTGTGGACTAAACAGTAACCACTCATCGTCATTCGCATGATCCTCGCACGATGAACCGAAGCAATGATCCCAAGCGGTCGGGATTTCCCAAGTTGAGTAAAGTGCTGGTTCAAAGTGCACATTGCCATTACTCGTTGTGTAATTGGTTGTATCCAGAAGGTAGACTAAACCAGTACCAACGGATGTCTGAATTACTTCGACAGCAAGAACAGTGAGGTGCCGGTCTCCTTCAGGCCCTCCTAGATGGCTGGTATCGACCATCTCGGGGAACGGCTCAGCGTAATGGATGTATGATGCACGGCCTCCATTTTCATTACCAGTGGGGCCACTATCAAACTCTCCATCTCCATCTAGATCTGCGAAGTCATCCCAGTGCCCCACCTCCGGTGCCCGCCATGTGCAGCCGGCTTGCGTGCCACCCGAAACAGCGCAAGCGGTGCCCATTGCATAATATTCCAATGGACTGTTTGTCGGATGTGGTACATCACTGATGTCGAATATACGTAAGCCTGCTTCCCAATATGCGCCGTAGATGTATGTCCGCCCATATCTTGGATCATTTTGGTCATTACCTGGCCATGTTTGACTAGTCATGTCGTGTATGTAAATCCAACCACCTCGCGTGGTTTCCCAAGCAACTTCCGCCTCGCCAACCTTGACAATTCTTGGCAAGTCAGCCCACCCATCAAAGTTCAGGTGTGCAATAGTGATGCCTCCACATGCATCACCTTGGCCGATATCACATTGCTCATAATCAGGATTGGCAACGAGAATGTACCATTCTCCATCAATCATCTGTGTGTAGAGATTGTGTGGACCACTTGGGTGGTCCCAATCAAACCATGAATCGACGTATCTTGGATCTGTTTTGTCTGTGACATCAAGCAATGTCACACTGACTTGGATGGGGTCATCCCAATTTCCAACATTCGGATCAGCATATCCTGAATCAATCAGCTGATTTTGTAAAATTAGGTATTCATTACCATTGTATTCTAGATACTTGACATCTAGAACTTGTGTATTCGGGTCGTTGTAAACACCCATCACTGTGGTGTTGTAAGGGTCTGTAACATCTGTGATGTGCACATCATTCCATCCTGCTTGGTAAGCATACACTCTACCATCTGGTGCAGTCATCACCTGCACCTCGGCATTACCTGGACTGGTCAATTCATTGAAATCCGCGAATTCTACGTTTGAACTACTCATATTGTGATGGGCCGGGTCGCGGTGATCATGTTCTTCACCCTGAATAAGGGGGTCATCCACCAGCGAAACCTCATCATTAGCATCAGAATCACTACTCATGTCAATCATTGCTACAAATCCCAAGGATGCACTCCCCAGAAAAAGAAGTCCCGCGATGATTAGAGCTTTACGCGTCTCCATGGCACACCGACCCTAAGGGTCGGTTTGTATTTATCTACGTTCAGGTACCGCCATCCATGCGCGGTGTACTAATTGCTCTTCTCTTCGCAATTCCGCTATTGTCTGGCCTCAGTGTGGCACATGAGCCAGAGAGATTCACAGTCATTGTCCGGGAAGACACTCATTCACCCCTTGAGGCCAATCTTGTCGTCAATGATTCCGTACAATATATCAACGTCGACAGTAGAGAGAACATCACTCATGAAATCGGATTAGATCTCAACGGAGATGGTGATTTCGACGACCCCGATGAGTTTTCCTCTGGCCCTCTCAATTACGAATGCGATAGGGTCAACGACACTGATTGTAGAACGGCTTGGACATTCTTCTTCAATGATACATCTCTGATTGGTAATTACATTTTGTCAGACCTACTTTCTGATGGGACTGAAATTGAGGTGCGGCTGAATATTGCAGCAGATATCCACATTGAAAATGCACCAGCAATAGGTGAATGCTTTGGCGACTGTGAAGAGGAAGAAACCACAGAAGAGATGAAACGTTCTAGTCAAACAGATTTGCAGAAAGGTTTGATGCTAGCTGGTATGACAATGTTTGGCGGTGCATCGGTAATTCTTCTGTCTACTATTATGCAGAAATTATGAGTGCTAGAATATTTTTGTCATGATTCCAAAGCCCTCAGAGCTTCTACATCGAAAAGGCTTGCAGCACGCGATAAGGCCTCTTTGATTGTGAACCAACGGGCTTCCTCAATCTCATCTTGTTTGGGTGCAAATTTCAAGTCTCCTATGACGGTGCACTTGTATGTGAAGGATAGGAACTGAATACCTTCATTGGTGAAAATTCTCTCAGCGATTTGGACGATATCTTCTCCTGAAATTTCTACATTCACACCCAATTCTTCAGAAACTTCGCGTATTGCCCCCTCTAGTGGATGTTCAGCATAATCGACAAAACCTCCTGGCAAGGTCCAATGACCTGTAAAGAATCCGCGTTTCACCTTCGCCATCGCCACTTGATTTTTCTGATTTACTAGGATGACCTTGGCCACAACTCTGTGCATGCTCCTGTACACACATTCTCTGGCTAGAGGGTCAACACAATCATCCGAAATCAGTTTATCTTTCCAAGTCCAGTGTTCGGGCCATTCGATTTCTGGTAAAGCATAGATTACTTCGTGATATTCACTGCCAAATCGGATCCTGTTTACCCTTCTTTCAGTCCACACAATTCCCATATTTTCTACTTCAGAAGTGGTGGGCAGTCTTAGAGAAACATCACCATTTCTCCCCATGACTGCCTTCTGAGGGCCTTTGCCATCCAAGTCTACGAGTAGAACCTTACCGTCATGCTCGAGGTAGAGGGATTGAGTCATGTTTCACCTCAATGGCCCAATAGCTCGCTAACTGCTTCCCGCTCTTCCAAGAGTGCAGTGATGTTTTCATCGATCTTTGACTGAGCAAAGGCATCGATATCGAGATTGTCTACCACAATGACCTCGCCATTTTCACATCGGCAAGGGAAGCTGAACACCAACCCTTCTGGAACTCCATACCAGCCTTCTGAAGGTAGGGCCATAGATACGATTCTTCCATTCGACCCCTGCCACCAGTCACGCATGTGATCGACCGCAGCAGAAGCAGCAGAAGCAGCAGATGAGGCGCCTCGCGCCTCAATAATTGCCTTCCCTCGTGTTGCGACCGTACCAAGGAAATCTCCCTGTAACCAATCCTCACTGAAAACATGAGTTGCCTCTTTACCATCGACAGATGCAAATCGTGGGTCGGGGTACATGGTGTTCGCGTGATTGCCCCAGATGAATACATCCTGAATCTTTGACGCCGATACTCCTGCACGTTCAGCCATCTGCCCGACAGCTCGATTCTGATCAAGCCGAGTCATGGCTGTGAATTGTTTAGAGGGGATGCTGGGCGCGTTTGCGCATGCTATGAGTGCATTGGTGTTGCAAGGGTTACCGACAGTAATGACCTTCACATTCTGCGAGGCAACCGCATCAATCGCTTGTCCTTGGCCAACGAAGATTGGGCCATTTGCTGCCACGAGGTCGGCCCGGTCCATGTCCTTGGTGCGCGGACGTGAACCAACGAGGAAAATCGCATCTGCATCTTTGAATGCAATACTGGGATCATCTGTGCCAACGATGCCGTGAATCAGTGGGAATGCAGAATCCTTCAATTCCATGATGACGCCGTCTAAGCGTTGCATTCCAGATGGTATCTCTAGTAGTTGTAAGGTCACTGGTTGATTAGATCCAAAACAATCGCCACTAGCGATTCGCCATAATAGTGCATATCCAATGTTGCCAGCAGCACCAGTCACCGCAACACGAATTGTCTCTTTCATTCCATCATTTTCACACATGAGTAGTCCTCGTTGCACATGGGGCAGAGATTCACGTCCATATTGGTTACCGTGCAGGGGAATGCTTGAAGGCATCCAATTTCTAGTCATATGCATGGAGAAGAGGCAAGCAGCAATAATCGCTTTACTCCTAGTAGGCACAGCTCCTTCTATCTCCACATTCTGCTCCTTTGTTTTGAACAATGGTGTGGCCTCTCAGCTCATCTTTGTATTCACGAAATTGTGGTTGCTTTGTGTCCCCTTTATTTGGTATCTCAAGATGGATGGAGGCACATTCTCTTGGTCTAAGCCAGAACATGGTGGCTACTGGGTGAGCATCGGTTTAGGGATTACAATGAGTATTGTCATGGTCTCGGCATGGATGTTGCTTGGCAATGCGATCGATACAAAGTTGCTCGCAGATGCGTTGGAACCAGTCGGTCTAATGGAACCACGAGTATATCTTCTTGCGACCATATATTGGATTCTCATAAATTCGCTTCTGGAGGAATACGTTTTCCGGTGGTTTTTGGTCGTAAAATCTGAAGAGCTGGTGGGTGAAGGCATACCTGCTATCATCCTTTCAGCCCTCATCTTTGTCGTCCATCATACTGTGGCTTTGTTCGTCTTTGGTTTTCCTTGGTGGGCCAATTTAATATGTAGTTTAGCACTGTTTATCGGGGGGGCGATTTTCTCTTGGCTCTATGTCCGATATCGTAGTATTTGGATTCCCTATATTGCGCATGCAATTTGTGACATTGCAGTCTTTGGTGTGGGTGCCATCATTCTGTTTTGATTGACAACTTATCGACCTACAATCGAGGCCGTATGGTTCAATAACCGATTCTCGGTCGAACGTAACTACAACCCCTATGGGGTTGGTGATTCGCATAGGTGAACCAGTATGAAGTTAGGCGTTCTTGTGGAAGGTGGAGATGAAACTCGAGTTGCTATTGTACCGAATTCAGTTCCGAAGTTGATGAAATTGGGCTTTGAAGTAAACGTCGAATCTGGTGCTGGAATTTCGTCTCACCACTTGGATTCCGAATATGAGGCCAAGGGTGCTTCTATTGTCAGTCGTGAAGTTGCTATTGGGTGCGAAATTCTGATTTGTATAGGTGCACCTAATTTCTCAGCACTTTCGGAGGGGCAAATTGTTGCTTGTGTATCCGACCCATTCCGACACCCAGAGAGGGTCAAACAAGCAATGGATTCCAAGATTACGCTGATGAGTATGGACATGATCCCACGTCGTCTTTCTCGTGCCCAAGCGATGGATGTAAACTCCAGTCAGGATAATTTAGCAGGGTACAAAGCAGTGCTAATGGGGGCGGCTCAAGTACCCAAGGGCATCCCGATGATGACCACTTCTGCTGGCACCGTGCGCCCTGCCAAATTTGTAATTATGGGCAGTGGAGTGGCTGGTTTGCAAGCGATTGCTACTGCCAAACGATTGGGTGCAATCGTCTATGCTTCCGATGTCCGGAAGTCAACTGCTGAACAGATTCAATCCGTGGGTGGTCGATTCATCGAAGTCGACGGGATGGATGACTTTGAGGATGATTCTGGATATGCAAAGCCACTCACTCCAGAGTTTATTCAGAAGGTCAACGATACGGTTTGTGAAGTTGCTGCTGATGCTGATGTCATCGTTACCACTGCTCGAATTTTTGGCCGACCTGCTCCCATCACCGTACCTGCATCAGCTGTCTCCAACTTCAAGCCTGGCTCGGTAGTTGTCGACATGAATGCGGATGTAGGCGGTAATTGCGAGTTGACCACCGCTGGTGAAATCGTCACAACCGACAATGGTGTAACCATCGTGGGGACAACCAACCTCCCAGGGCAGTTAGCTTCCACTGCGAGTATGTTATACTCAAACAACTTGACCACTTTTGTAACCTCTCTTGTCAAGGATGGTGAAATTGTCATTGATCCAGATGACGACATATTGTTTGGCGCGCCTGAAGGTAGTGACTTCTACGTCTCCGGCATGGGTGGTGTACTAGTTTGTATGAATGGGGAAATCCATGAGAAACAAACACGCCTAGCAGAGGTGGTTGGATGAGTTTGACGCTTACTGCATTGATAGGTAGTATCACTGTATTCGTATTGGCTATTTTCCTTGGCTTTGAACTGATTAGCAAGGTGCCACCGACTCTTCATACACCGTTGATGTCCGGCGCCAATGCGATTTCAGGCATCACCGTTGTAGGTGCACTCATTCTACTGAATAACAATAGTTGGAACGATGGCGACCCTGGCACTGCAGCTTGGTTGGCTTTCGCTGCACTTGTAATGGCAACCATCAATGTAGTGGGTGGCTTCATGGTGACCAACAGAATGCTGGAGATGATTGCTGGAAAGAAGAAGAAGAAGGGAGGTGACTGAAATGGTCGACCCAGTCGTATGGGACATTGGATATCTGATGTCTGCAGCACTCTTTATCCTCGGTATCAAACGATTGTCGAGCCCACGCACCGCACCACAGGGAAACCGTTTGGGTGCTTACGGAATGCTACTCGCTGTATTGGTCACGATGGCCAAACTCTATTCTGAGGAATTAATCGGTATCGAACTCATTGCGGGAGGCCTCATCATAGGGTCTGTCATAGGCGCTTGGCTGGCTATTCGAGTCGAAATGACGGGTATGCCCGAACTGGTCGCATTGTTCAATGGGTTTGGTGGCGGCGCTTCGGCATTAGTAGGATTCTCTGAAGTATTGGATCGCCTCGACAAAGGTAATGTTCCCGATGCAGGTGTTGAACTATATGCAACTTGGATTGCCATCGGTTTGTCCGGTTTAGTTGGTTGGCTTACCTTAACTGGCAGCCTCATGGCTATGGGTAAATTGATGGGTGGGTTCTACATTCCATTCACTAAGAAGGATGACCGTGGCCGTCGGAAGTGGGTTAACTTCCCTACTTGGGGACCCCCTTGGTTGAATTTCGTCAAGGGTCTCTTACTAATTGCCTCACTGGCACTGATTGTATTGACCATTCAGGAACCAGGTAACAAGGACTACGTGTTCTACCTTGTTGGCACGTCTTCTATGCTCGGTGTACTGTTCGTACTACCAATTGGTGGTGCAGACATGCCTGTGGTTGTAAGCCTACTCAACTCACTGTCTGGCATCGCCGCTGCTTTCACAGGATTTGTGATTGGCAACAATGTTCTAATCATCGCCGGTTCAATGGTTGGTGCTGCAGGTTTGATTTTGACTTTCATCATGTGCAAGGCGATGAACCGCACACTTCCCGCTGTCCTGTTCAAGTCGTTTGGAGGCGGGGGCAAAGAAACAGTCACTCGAACAAAAGTTGGTAGCGACCCCGAAGAGGTTGCCATGGTCTGCGATGGCATAAGCAAGTGTGTCATCATCCCTGGTTACGGAATGGCAGTCAGCCAAGCGCAACATGCTGTCAAGGAATTCGCTGATTTACTCGAAGCAGAAGGTGTCGAGGTCAGTTACGGAATTCACCCTGTTGCGGGTCGAATGCCCGGTCACATGAATGTCCTGCTGGCTGAAGCGAATGTCCCGTATGAACAACTCATTGAGATGGACGAAATCAACTCTGAATTACCAGAATGCGATGTCGCTCTTGTGATTGGTGCCAACGACACAGTCAATCCCGTCGCTCGCAGTGGCGAGGGCCCACTCGGTGGCATGCCCATTATCGATGCTGACAAAGCACGAGTGGTTGTAATCATCAAGAGAAGTTTATCGGTTGGATATGCTGGTGTCGATAATGATTTGTTCTATGAGGATAAAACGATGATGTTATTCGGTGATGGGAAGAAAATGATGAACGAATTAAATTCCGCCTTTAAGGACCTTTGAATCACATAGAAGAGGGGTGCCTATAGGCACCCCAATTAAGCAACGGTTAAGGACATCAATCCGGTCGAACCACATGGAGGGTTTACCTTGTCTCGTGCATCTATTCGATTCGCAGTCCTCCTCACATTGCTCTTACTCTTGGCAGGTCCGGCTTTTGCCGCACACCTTGGCCCCCCTTCGGATAATAATGGGGATGGGTCTGGAGAAGCGACATGGCGTGCTGGTTGTTCCTGTCATGCTGCATCACCATCAACATCTACCTTAGTGAAAGTTTCAGGCGTTCCAGCTGCCTATGAAGCAGGGCTATCTTATACAATGACATTGACACTTGAGCACTCAACAAATGCTGGGGGAGGGTTCTTCCTCTCTACAGAAGGTGTTGGTACATTTTCTTGGACAGATGATCAACTGATTCGACCAGAAAAGGATAGTGGCGAGGATAAAACTGCAACATCGACCGGGTCAGGCATTACCCAATCAGATTACACATCTCCTGCTGAATGGATTTTCACATGGACTGCCCCTTCATCCGACGTAGGCGATATTGGTTTCTGGGTTGTAGGTAACATGGTTGACGGCGATGGCGCCCCTGGTGCCACAGATCATTGGAATGGGCTCACATTCATCATTAATTCACCATCTACTACAAGTGCAGCAGCTGATCAAAGCACTAGAGTCATTTCGTCAGGGGATGCTAGTTTATTCGATCAAACAGTAGACGAAGAAGCACTTGAGATTGAACGACAGCACGCGCTCTCTGAAGTTGTGATGCACAATGGAATTGTATGGTTCTTCATCACACTAATTGCACTTGTTGTAGGTGCAGTTGTACAGAAGGAAATTTTGGAACGCAGGTATGGAACTGGTCCAGCCCACCTTGATCGGCAACTCGCATATCCTGAAGGCCTCCGCCGCTCATTATTAGCAATAGGAACAGCATTTTTGGGGATGACTTGGTTGGCTGGAGATTCTGCAACTTACCTTTGGTCCACAGCTTTCTTCATATCGATTTGGTCTACATATGGTGTTTATCGAACTATTTTGGCAGCTCGTACACCTCCAACTGTGAAGGATATGATGTGAGGGTTTTGAGTGGATCTTCATCTCTCAAGAGATAGGCCCCAGTATCTTCGAGCACATGTTGACGAATTGACGAATCGTGCATCTGCTCTTTTATTTCTTCTAAGTTTAGCCACTGTTTTGTGGTGGGTTGTAATTGATTCAGTAATCGAAACATGGTTGAATAATTTGCCATTAGGTATTGCCCATGGCACGATTTCAGTTTATGACCCACATGGTTGGATGAGTACACGATGGTCGATGATATCACTTCTCGCGCTTGTAACAACTCTACCTTTTGCCGCACATCAGTTGATTCGATTCACGGACCGAGGTCTCTTACCTAGTGAGCGAAAGTGGTTACGAATCGTCACAATTGGAGGTACATCTTTTGCATTATTCTGCAGCTATTATTGGTGGGTTTGGGGGTACCCGCTTGCAATTGAGAACTTAGGCTATGCAGGGAATATATCTGGCATAGGCGCACGCTATGATGCAGTGCAATTATTTGATGTTGGGATTGGTGTTTCTTGGTGGCTATTTTTGGTAATAATCTCTACAATTGGTTTGACAGTCGCTCGTTTACTATCGATGGCCCTAATCGAACCATTAGATCCATTTAGAATTCGAATCCATGGGACCGTTCTACTTGTTTGGTGGTTGGCTTGCCCTACAGTAATGACCAATATCTGGCCATTTGCAGCCCTTAGTTTGGTGATTTTGCCTGAATTTATCCTACTCTTCTCTCCCTCCTTATCCTTAACAACCTCCGGTCGCTCTCCTTCATCAGTCTTTGATTCAGAGGGAAAAATACATCGAAAAGCCATCGCTCTTTGCGGTTGTGAAGGTGCCTGTCCAAGTATACCTAGCGAATCACTAAATCCTCATTTAGGATGTGTAAAATCACAGGCATTGTGTTTAGATGCGGATGCCCGCGACACACTACTTGATTATGTGATTCGAAACCAAGCTACTCAGTTATTGATAAGTGGATGTGACGGTACACCATTACCTGTTGATTTTCGACAATCGATAAAGGCAGCATCGTGCGAACTCAGTGGGATGAATTGGCTCGATAACGATACTAAAGAGTCAGATAGAATTGAAATGGTCAACCGTTCCATTACATCATTGAATAAATGATTACATCAATACTCAAATCGCCGTCGGCTTGAAGGGGCATTATTGTCTCGCGGCTTTATGAGTCGCCTTGCTAGGGTCGCTATTGCGGTGGCTCTCATACTTGGTGGACAGTGGTTGGCAGGACAACCGGAACTGTATATGCCCCTCTTCGATGCTATTAGAGAAGAAGTCTATGTGACCAATGATGCGGAAATCGTTGAAATGCAGGATGATGAGCAGTGGTTGGTATTGATAGTTGAATTCCCAGATGCACTTTCTGGACCAGGGAAAAACCATCAGCGAGCAGATGTAATGCTAACTGGACAGAATTCTGCTGCAACTTATTTTTCAGAAATTACCGGTGGCCGGACTACTCTAACAGCAGATATCGTGCAGGATATACATACGGCGGATTTTGATGAATCTTCATATGGAAGAGACGCGAATGGTGAACGCGATGTGGGAGATGATGGTTCAGGTGGTCCAGCAGGACTAGTGGAAGAAGCCATGACTAGTACATTCAGCGACGTCGACCTATCACCGTATGACATCGACGGTGACGGTTGGATAGATCGATTATTGGTATTACACACTGGTGGTGCACAAGAAGATGGAGGTGGTACTAATGCCATATGGAGTCATTATGCACCAATTTCTCCAGGTTTCTCCGTTGGAGATTATTCCATTGGTTCCTATACAATGGCATCATTTTCATCCGGGATGGGGACTATGATTCACGAAATGCTGCATATGTTTGGTGCCGTGGATTTGTATGATGTTCACAGCGCAGTACCTAGCAGTGATTGGAGCGGTCTTGGTGCTTGGGATATTATGGCGAGTGGTAATTGGAATGGTAATGGAAGAACTCCCGCTCTTCCATCATCGGGGACACTTGAGTTGATTGGTGCAAACACTGCACTTGAACTTACAATGGGCCAATACGGGCCTGAAAACCAGACCTATATCATCCAACCACATGTTGCCCACACTGGCACTGTCAGAATTGAAATTGCAGCAAATGAATATATCTGGATGGAGTCAAGAATCAATAGTGGATTTGATCGGGAGATACCATCTCATGGTTTATTGGTCACACAAGAGGACAGATTTTTCGCAGATTTTGAGCACAATGAAGTAAACCGAGATCCAGATCACGCCTATCTCAAAGTCATTGAGGCTGATGGTGATGACAGTTTAGCAGCCGGTGATGATGATGATCCGGGAGATGTATTCACAAGTGGTTCCTTTGGTGCAAATGGAATTGAGATTCGTGATGGGCATGGTCGCTTGGTACCTTGGGTGGTTTATGTGAATGATTTTGACAGTTCAGGGACTAATGTTACAATAAACCATTTCGGCCCTTCAGGAGCCGAAATTCTACCTCCAAGAACTCCTGTTCGTTTGCTTGGGGACGAACAAATAGGTGTGCAATTTTCTGCAAAGGATGACTGCACCCCTTGGTCAAACTTGACTAGTACAGATGGCCGTAATATCACCTTGGAGAATACAGAAATGCTTGCAGCCGGTGATGATGTAGAGTTGTTCCTCTCGTTTTCAGAATCCGCAGTTTCAGGGACGACCGGTTTCATAGAGGGATTAATTGGATGCGGGGGTGTTAATCCAACTGATATTCTGCTCGAGTGGTCAGTTTCTACAAATCGCCTCATACAATTGCCCTTCCAGGCTGAAATTGACGTGACTGAAATCGTGTCTCTGGAACATATCCTCGCTTTTGATGGAAGTGGTTACAAAGCATATGATGTTGTAATTGAGGGTCCTTTGTCAAGAATTGCATCTACGAGTAGTTTGCAATCACTGGGTGATGGCAGTGTTTTGACACTAGAGATTAATCCTAATGGCTTACTTTCCCCAGGTATGCTTGCGAATGGAAAAGTGCAGTTATACGACGATTTTGGCCTTGCGGGAGAATTCAATGTATCGCTTCAAGCCGAACCTCCTGGCGATGTTGGAAGCGCTCTCATGTGGCTCGCAGAACCTTCAAACAACATCCAACTAGTATCCATAGTACTCGCCTTCTCAGTGATATTTGGCGGGAGAAAAACGCCCAAAAAACCATCAATACCTGGACAGATTATTCCAGCGCACCAACAATCATTACCGATACGCGCACATCACAATTTCGTTAGAGAACCGTATGACGAGTTTGGTAACTTCCGCGGTAATCAGTGACGTTTTGGGTTCGCCCAGCGAGAATCAGAGGGCGGTCTTTCTAGTGCTAAATATCTCCAACCGCCAATTTCCTGCGGCGGTATGGCACATAGCCAGTTTTTGTTGACACCCGCTGCCAAGCGAGCTACAAGACAAGCCTCCCCCCAATCGAGGGGGGCTTCATCCAATGGGACGATAAGCCACGGAGCATGATCCTCACCAACAGCGCCCGAATAACCTCTCCATCGGGTACCATACTTGAATCCAGATCGTATTGCAAGTCCACGCGAAATTAAATCGGATAAGGCCGCAACCAATTTGCCTAATTCTCCATCTGGTTTTGGCATAGTTGGATTAACCACACGACTCACGATACGAGCCTCAACGTTTGAAATCCATATTCCATTCTCCAATTCGATGCCCATTCCTTCTAAGGGCCACGTCATATTCTCAGATGGGATCCAGTATCCATTATCTGTTGGCTTAGACAACGACCATGCCTTGGAAATAAGGCGTCTCTCATCGTTTTCCATTTCCGTGAATGGGTTTCTGAATTTGCCAGTGGGTTGGTGTAGACTTGTCCTATATGTCACCACCCCATGTTCATCATCGACAATAAGCAACTCTGCGATTCTTCCACCACTTTCAACATTCGAAGTCCATTGCAATATTTCTTTCCAATCAATTGTGTCCGATGCGTGAAACCACCGAATTTCGGAAATAGGGTCATCATCCTTGGGTTGTACCGAACGAGACCAACGCAGTGCCCAAGTTTTCTGATCTAACACAACAGCACTCACAGCAGATAAATTTTGCTTCAGAATGACTTTCTCACCAGGGTATCGAAGTGCGTCTAGGACCTCACATTCAAAGAAAATATCACCCTGGACCTCTACAATTTCTTCTAACCATTTTGGATTCGGTAGCGGTAATCCCCTCAGCCGATGTGCATTGAGTACCTCAGTATTTGTAAGAACAACCCCTCCATTGGTTGGTTTTCCAAAACATCCTCGCTCCCATAACCTGTTTGCAGATCCACCAATTACAGCCCAACCGCCATCACGTGCAACTGGTGCAGGTAACCGACTTCCGCCCGCATTATGAGCTGCCATTAATTTCACCGCATCACAGCCGACCTTTGATTTGAACGCCTATTATTGCAGCATTATTGCGAATTACCTAAGTGCATTCGACATTACGGGTTATCAGTGGTAGTATGTCTGACGGGATGCTGATGACCCTCACTGTTGAGCAGAGAGTCCTTGTGCATCTTTGGGACACTCCACTTGGCGATAATCCATGGGAAGGCCGCTCAGAATTGACTCAAGCAGGGGTGTCGCAGGCTGTAGGGATTGCAAGGAAGCACCTGCCACGTACCCTGAAAAAATTGAGAGACAAAAACCACATTCATGAGGAAACTAGGCATGTTCCAGGTGCAAAACAGCGCTGTCGTGTTTACAATTTGAGCCCTAGTGGAAGAGAAGCCGCAGGTGAACTTGTTTCGGAAATCCACAATCGCGTAGTCAAAGCAGATGGGGAAATGACGACTGTTCAGGCGCTACATAATCACTCAACAAACCTTCTAGATCTTCTCCGTAATATTGACAGTACAGGGACCTATCGTTTACCTGTCGAAGGCCAGTTAGAAACTCCGAAACAGCTTGATGGTCGAGATTTACCACTTGATTATCGGCTCGGAATCTATGATAATATCGTCAGAAGCGCTTGGGCAGATGGTGTTGTTACAAAGGATGAGCAATCTATGTTAGATGATATGGCAATGTACCTCGGATTGGAACCTTCTGAAACGGAAGACATCGAGAAGCGCGTGCGCGAGGAAAGTGTAGGTACAGACGTAGAAAACACTTCACTATACAAACAGATGTTAGAGGTTGCGTGGCAGGATGGAGAAGTTGACGATAGTGAGCAAGCAATGCTTGACACTTTAGCTTCTATGCTTGGACTCGAATCTGCTCGTAATGTTCAACTTGATTGGGTTTGTGAAAGACTTGATGATCGATTAAAAGGATACTATTCTGCAATGGAAGCGGCTTGGCAAGATGGCAAAGTTAGTGATGATGAAGAAAACATGTTACAGAATATGCGAAATGCACTGTCCATAACTGACTCTGAGCACAAGACAATACTAGGTGTCGCCCGGGCGAAGTTGAATTAGCGCCTCTGCTTCCGAGGTATGAGTAACATGCCATGGGTCCTAGATGAGATAGTCCAAGCTGAGGTGGATCGTCTAAAGCGTCTGAGGGCTATGGTTGATGAAATGCCACCCAAGAAAGTTACACTTGTTGGTGATTCTGTCCTCGACAAATATGTTCATGGTTGGGCGAATAGGCTTAATGCTACTGCTCCGGTTCCTGCAGTTAAAGTAACCTCGTCTGAAGCATTTGCTGGCGCTGCGGCTCATGTGGCTCGCGGACTAATGTCACTTGGCATGATCCCCAATTTGTTCAGTATAATTGGTGGTGACGAGTCTGGGCAGATTCTGGCATCTAATCTTAAACGAGAGGGTATTGATACGAGTGGTTTGCGAGTAGTTGCCAATCGCCAAACAGTTGTGAAGACGCGAATATATGGTGCACGTGAATCACTTATTGAACAGAACCAGTTGCTGTTGCAAATTGATGAAGAACCGCAGGAAGAAATGCCACCTGCAGTATCTCAAAGGCTGACTGTAACAGCACTCGCCTCTCTCTCTGATGCGGATGTCCTAGTACTTTCAGACTACAATAAAGGGGCAATTACAGACGCAGGAGCCCAACAATTGATATCTGCTGCAAAGGGAAATGGAATCCCGATTATATGTGATCCCAAACTAACAGGCTTGAATCGTACAGAAGGAGCCACATGTGTTCTCTTTGAGATACGCGGTCTTGAGTTGACGAGAAGGCGTTTGGGCTTGGCATCATCAGCAGAAACAGCTCGAGACTTGATATCAAAGTACAATTGGGAAGCTCTAGTAGTTTTAGGGGGTGTACAAGGTCTCTGGCTATATACTGCCGATGCGGAACACCACATACCTTGTTTGTTAGATGATGCTAGGCAGATAATCGGTTTACATGATGCTGCTGCGGTTGCAATGGCTGCAGCATTATCCCAAGGGGCATCTCTCCATGATGCCGCAACTTTGGCACATGCGGCGTGTGAAACCATTCTCGGTGCTGAAGAGGGCCAGGAAGTATTGGACCGAAGGACCTTGTCAGCATCAATGGATGAGCGTGCTTGGCAAATGCAGGTCAGTGATCGCTGATGGGTGCACTTGACGGTGTCCGCATTCTTGACCTGAGCCGAATTTTGGCAGGCCCATGGGCTACACAAATGCTCGCAGATTTGGGTGCAGACGTAGTCAAAATTGAGGCAGATTGGGGCGATGATACCCGGAATTGGGGCCCTCCATTCATCGGGGAAAATGCTGCATACTTTCACGCCTGTAACCGAGGTAAACGTTCGATGGTTCTCGATTTGAAGTCGAAAGAAGGGCTCGAAACGTTGCGCCAATTGATCGATTGTGCCGATGTTGTGGTTGAAAACTTCCGCACAGGGACGCTCGAAAAACTAGGCCTCGACACCGATGCCTTTGGAGACAAAATTCTGTGCAGAATTACCGGATATGGGCAAACAGGACCTCGTGCCACTGAGCCAGGGTATGATATCGCACTGCAGGCAATGACGGGGATTATGTCGGTGACTGGATCAGCTGACGGGGAACCAGCCAAGGTTGGTGTTGCTTGGATTGATGTGCTGACTGGCATGATGGCCGGTAACGGAATTCTTGCAGCTCTGTTCCATCGAGAGCGGACCGGCGAAGGGCAAACCATCGACCTGAGTTTGTTTGATGTCGCTCTCATGGCAATGGTGAATCAGGCACAAAATTGGATCGCATCTGGCAGTGATCCAACTCGCATGGGGCACGCACACCCCAATATCGTACCGTATCAAGCGTTCTTAGCTAAAGACGACTGGTTCATTCTAGCATGTGGAAATGATGCGCAGTTCGTCAGCGTTTGCAAGGCCACTGGAGCAACCCAACTTCAGCGCGCAGAATTTGCAGATAATGCTGGTCGTTTGGCTGCAAGATCAGAAATCATTGATACTCTATCAGATATTATTTCGCAGCATTCTGTAGAATACTGGATTTCAGCATTCAGCAAACATGGTGTGCCTTGTACACCTATCTTGTCTGTATCACAGGCCTTCAGTGATCAACAGGCTCTTGCGCGCAACGCATTGTGGAATATTGGTGGACAAGACAGCGTTGCCAATGCACTCAGATTCATGTCAAAGACTCCCGCAAAGCCAGGATTGAGTCCTCCAAAGTTAGGTGAACATACTGCAGAAGTCATTGCAGAATGGTTGGGTGATGTCCAATGAGTTGGTGGGTAATGCCAACCACTGCCGACATCGGTATTGTCTGTTTTGCAAATTCATCTTCACGATTATTCGAAGAAGCCGCATTGGGATTACAACATATATTGCTCTCTGACGCAGCAAAGAAATCGCTTGATTCACATCTTCGACACACAAGTCAGTGGTCTGTTGAAGCAACCAACGAGCGTGATGATTTGACATTGATTCGGTGGCTTGAAGAAGTGCTTTACAAGTGCGAAGTCGAACGCCAATTTTTGGTCGATTGTCAAATCAGAATCGATGGGGAATTACATGCGCAAGTATCGTGGGTCGATGCCGACATAATTGAACGAGAAATTGAGGTCAAAGCGGTGACTCGATACGCACTGGAATGTCGCGCTATTGAACCAAATGAGATTATTTCTGGAGAAGAACAAGTGCCTGATTTTCAAGGCCCTGGCTGGTTTTGCAAGGTTATTTTTGACATTTGATTATTCTTCACTAGTATGCGATGGTTCACCGGTGTGAACCATGGCCAAGCAGGTTGCCAATATTGCAGAGAAAAGAATGCTGATTGTCAACAATTGGCCTGTATTTTTGGCTGGAGGGAATGTGGTCATTGACAACAGGAAAAAGACCGATACTGAGGAAAGTGCCGCACCCCATCGTGCCGACATATCCAACCGTGTAGGTCGATGATTTGCACTCGCATGTGAAAGATAGTCGGCAGCAAAACCCATGCCCAGCAATACAGCCAACGCGGTGTTGACACCTCTACCTCCAAACAGAGTTGCCATACCATCGACTGCTGCACCGATTACGATGGATCCTACTGCAATTCTAGCCGCCTGTTTTGGATTCCTCAACGCAAAGTATGCGACGATGAAAATCACCAACCCAGCCAAGAGGATCTGTGTAATCCGCGATTCTTCAAATGTTTTCGAGGCCTGTGCGCCTGTGGGCAAATCCCCTCCAACAACACCTTCCATTTGATTACGTTCCATCAGCAAACCTAGATCGTCCATGAATTGAATCGCCGCTTCGGAGTTTTGTCCATCGATAAACACCGCGATGGCTACGCCAGATGTCACGCCCTCATGCTGCAATCGTTGCGCTAAACTACCGTCTAGGAACAGAGTCTCGCCTCCCTCTTCGATGGCTTGATCAACGGTGGTGGCGTTTTCCGCTGTGATGCCAATGACCATTGGCGTTCTCAACATACCAGTTTCCAGTGAAATGACACTGGGGTGGTGTCCGATTTGCAATTGCAAGTTCTGTAGTTTTTGGTAATCATCTTGACTATCACCCTCTAAATCGATAACAACCCATGCCAAGGTGCTGGACGCCAAGACATACTTTGACTGCAATTCCTCCATTTCCACCAAGGCTGGGTCGTCTTCGGGTAGGAATTGCTCAATATCCATGACATTCACCC
>PBMO01000026.1 GCA_002722595.1 Methanobacteriota archaeon
ATTATTTGAGGTCAATCGTTCTTGGGCCTTGGTTGATAATTGCTCAATCATTTTTGTTTCTCTTCTCGCAGATATCGCAATGAATCTTGCAGTTTCCTCTGTACTTGCAGATGTTATGACTGGCACACCATAATCCAATGTCAATGTTGAAACAGCACCCATTATCGCCTCTCCACTGACAGTTTGGTGCATGAAAAGGTCATTTCCTTCTACAATGATAATTGAACGCGAGGATGAGTTGACTAGTTTTGAAACCTGTTCCAATAATCTGCCTTGAGCTAAACTATCGACAAAATCTCCAGTGCTTTTCAGTTCGACCAATACATCGCCTGCCATTCTTAGATCTCCTTGTTCTAGATTTTCAAGATTAATGATCAAACCGTTCTGTTTGAGTCGAGCAACCAATGCAGTCCCCTCCAGATTTTCACACACTGTTACGGCCACTCCATCAAAAGCCACGTTCGATAAATCCAATTCTAGACTTTCTACAATAGTTTCCGTATCAATAATTTGATTTTCATCGATTAAGCGTTCAGGCTTTTCCTCACTTGGGTATGAATCTAATCCAATTTGCCCACTTGGCCGTAATCTCCTTGGTTCAATTTCTGTAGTAACAGGGTCAATTTGAGACTCTGTTTTTTTGCCATCAACATGAGTGGTAGTATCATCCAGAACAGGTGCCAATCGGTTGGATTCTTCTCGCAAAAATTCGGCCGCACTTGGACTCCCTAAAACTGAGAATGAATCTAAGTAAGTACCTTCTGACTTTATCGTTGAAGTGCCTCGCTTTCTTCGTACTTGTTGAATTGATCTAAACATGCGATTTTCCCGATATTTTGCAGAGGCTCTTGCACCTTCGTCGCGAGTATCTTTGGCAATCAGTACATGGACCGTTCCAGCTCTTTGCCGCCCAGTCCTTCCTCTGCGTTGAATTGTCCTAATCTCGCTACCAACCGGTTCGTAAAAGATGACTAGATCAGCATTAGGGACATCTAGGCCTTCTTCACCTACACTAGTTGCAACTAACACATTTGCCACTCCAGAGCGAAATGCATCTAGACTCTCGATCTGCAATTTTTGACTCATTCCTGTCGAACCATCTCGACTTGCCTGGCCAACAAAGCGTTGTGGCCTAACCCCACTAACTTCCTCCAATACCCTTGAGATTTCATCGACAGTATCTCTGTAATTGGCGAAAACAATAACTCTACTTTCTGGATTTTGCTTCAACTGTCTACGGACCATTCTTCGCACCATGGTGACTTTACTGTGCAATTCACTCATTCCCTCGAGTTCCTCTTTCAATCTAACAATTCGCGGGTCAGCAATAAATTCTCTAGCAGATTTGCTTTGTTCATCAGAATTTCCAATTCTCGAAAGAGTCTCTCTTGAGGCAGCAACTCCTTGGCATAGTATTGATGAAATTAGGTTATTCAATCTCATCGCAATACCATTCTCCTTGGCCGCTCTATAGCCAAAAGACTCACCTCTTGATATTGAAGTTGAGATTCGTTTCTGCGATTCCTGGAGGCCGCCTGCAGTAACATGTCCATTTCGTGTGTAGAATCCCAACCTGCGCAATCGATCAATTATTCGTGAAAGCCATATTTCGAGGGGTTTGACCATTTCCCTGAGTTCTTCCGGTACTTCAACTATCACGTCATTGATTTCAAGCCCAGTTGCGTATGGAGCCAACAATGCATCACCAGGTGGACGTGCATGTATGTTTACAATCCTAAGTCGGTTACAGACCTCGTTAATCTCAGTCTCTAAATGACCTGGGCTTGCTGTAGCAGCAACAACCAATCCATCTACATTTTGTTCAGCATACAAATCACCAACCTGAGCCATTGCATGATTGCCGGTGGCACGATGAGCTTCATCGACCACCAGTACTGAAACATCGGCTAAGTTGGTCACACCGTTTTGGACATCATTCCGAACCACTTGAGGTGTTGCGACAATTACTTTCGATTTTTTCCAAATTTCGCGACGCTTACTTGGTTGCACCGAACCAGTCAATCCAACAATATCTTCATCAGCACGTAATTTCAATAGATTTCTAAGGTCTTCTAAGTGCTGGTTTACAAGGGCATTTGTTGGTGCAAGCATAATCGCTCTGCCACTGTCAATCCTCAGTCTTTCAGCAATGACCATCACTTCGATTGGAGTTTTCCCCATCCCTGTTGGAAGTACCAATAGAGTAGAACCACTGAGACAATGATCGAGAGCCGAAAGCTGGTATGCCCTAGCCTCAATCGCACCTTCAACGAGGAGTTCATGACGAATCGTGGCGGACATAGCCACCCTGCGTCACCGGCGGGGTTCTTAGGCAAATCGCTTTTGCATGTCTGTCTGTATGGCCACAGAGGCCCCCTTTAGGGGGTCCTCACAAACCGAGCCGTTCATATACGGGAGGTAGGTCCGAGGCGCGCTCAACACTGAGCGTCCAGACACCACCGGGCAATGCAATAGTATCCCATGAAGCCATCGATTCCACTTGTGAATCATGGCTCGGTGTCACGGTCGCTCCCAAAGTGATGGGCCGGTGGGATGCCGCTAACGCGGCCTATGCAC
Source organism: Methanobacteriota archaeon (assembly GCA_002722595.1). GTDB lineage: Archaea > Thermoplasmatota > Poseidoniia > Poseidoniales > Thalassarchaeaceae > MGIIb-P. Next base: position 2,578 of record PBMO01000026.1, read on the forward strand.
CGTAACAAAAACATGGAGGAACCCACATGGGAGACACGCACCGACCCAAGAAGGGCAGCATGGGCTTTGGCCCTAGGAAAAGAGCCAATCGGCCGTACGGCCGAGTAAAAAGTTGGCCACAGAGCGACGCAGACGAAGTCAAGGTACAGGGATTCGCTGGTTGGAAAGCAGGTATGACTCACGTCATGATGCGAGATCTAAATCCACACAGCCCAAGTGCTGGTGCTGAAGTTCGAAAAGCCGTAACAGTCGTTGAGGTCCCACCAATGCGTGTTCTTGCGGTTCGTGGATACAAAATGACTCCTTATGGGAAGCAAACAGCCGGTGAGGCATGGGCTAATTCAGAAAAACTTGGGGATGAGATTCCAAACCTACCTCGTCGCCTTCCAGAACGAAAGGAGCATGATTCCGAATCTCATCTCAACAAACTTAGGGAATCTAATCTCTCAGAGATTCGTTTGATAGTTGCATCTCAGCCAGATAAGATTTCAGCTGTTGGTAGTAAGACTCCAGCAATAATGGAAATGGGTCTTACTGGCGGTGATTTCTCTGCCCAAATTGATTGGGCCGCTGAAAAACTTGGAGAAGAAATCACAGTTAGTGATGTTTTCACCGATGGTGCCGATATTGATGTGATTGGTGTGACTAAGGGATATGGAAACCAGGGTGTTGTTAGAAGGTTCGGTGTCAAATTACTTTCACATAAGAACTCCAAGCGCCGACGTATGATTGGTAACTTGGGTGACTTCGGAACAGGCTACGTTCGGAAAACAATTCGTCAAGCAGGTCAGACTGGTTATCACCAGCGGACTGAGTATAACAAGAGAGTACTCAGAATTGCTGATGAAGAAGACTCACAGATTACACCTGCTGGTGGATTCCTACATTATGGGAATATCAATAACCAGTACATGATTATCCAAGGCAGTTTACCGGGCCCTGCTAAGCGTCTAATCAGATTTAGAGACGCAGCAAGGCCACGACGTGAACAACCACCAGTCGACATCACATACGTCAGTACGGCGTCAAAGCAGGGGGTATGATGAATGAAGGTCAAGACATATGATTTGACTAATACCATTGAGGTAGAAGAACTTGAAGCCGGAATCATCATTGATTACAGCATCGAGGCAAATGATGGCAAGAATGTCAACCTCCCAGCAGCTTTCAATTGTGATTTCCGTCCTGATCTCATTCGTCGTGCAGTTCATTCATCACGTGCTAATCGTCGCCAACCATACGGTCACAGGGAACATGGTGGGAAGCGTGCTCCTCAGCCAGGTATGAAACATTCAGTAGAATGGTGGGGCAAGGGCCGTGGTGTCAGTCGAATCATGAGGAAGACTGGTGCCCGAACTGGTGCTCAAAACCCACATACTCGTGGCGGACGCCGTGCACATGGCCCCATGGTTCTGAAGAACTGGTCGCAGAAGTTGAATACTAAGGAAGCGAACAGTGCCCGTGATTCAGCGATTGCTGCAACTGCAGATTCAGAGATGGTTGCAGCACGCGGCCACCGATTTAGCGATAGTGTAAGATTCCCAATTGTTCTTGGAACCTACTCAGAGGATGGAGATAAGTTCGACATCGAAAGTATTCCTATGGAAAAGGCAACTAAGAAATTCATCGCAATGATGGAAAGTATTGGTCTTGGTGATGACTTGGTCCGCGCGCGTGAAGGTTCTAACATTCGTGCAGGTAAAGGAAAGATGCGAGGTCGTCGTCGACGAACACCACGCAGTATACTACTTGTTGTAGCGCAACGCGATGCGCTTGCTAAGGCTGCTCGCAATGTCCCTGGAGTGGATGTTGCAGTTGCAAAGGACCTATGCGCCGAGGATTTGGCGCCTGGCGGTGACCCAGGTCGTCTCACCGTTTGGACAAAGTCGGCTATTGAGGCACTGGAGTGATTGATATGGATCCGTACAAGATAATTTTGATGCCCTGGATTACTGAGAAATCATTGGAGGCTCGCAGAGTCGCTGTCGAGGATCTAGGATATTTCCAGAATAACAACCGCTTGGAATTTATTGTTCGCCGTGAGGCTTCTAAGGCCGATATCAAGGCAGCCGTTGAAGAACTACTTGAGGTACAAGTAGCTAAAGTCAACACTCGAATTTCCAAGGAAGGTAAGCATGCTAGCGTCAAACTCGCAGAGGGATATGATGCTGAAGAGACAGCACTCAAACTAGGAGCGTTCTGATAGGAGTGGTATGAATGGGTAAGAGAATTAGAGCACAGCGTCGTGGTTCTTCACCAAAGAACCGAGTTAGAAGTCACCGGTTCCCTGGTGCAAATCGTCTACCACGTAAGGATGGAGAAGTTGGTGAGGTTGTTGACATGATCCACAGCCCTGTCCACACTGGTCCATTAGCCAAATTGAAGTTTGATGATGGCACAACTGGACATGTTGCTGCAACCGAAGGAATGTTTGTTGGTCAAATGGTTGCATTCGGTCAAAATGTCAGTCTTCGTCCAGGAAATGTCACTACACTTGAACAAATTCCTGAAGGTACTGCAATTTGTAATGTTGAAGCAAGACCAGGTGATGGTGGTAAATTTGCACGTTCAGGTGGAAATAGCGCAATGCTGGAAACCCGCATGGGTGACAAGGTACGTGTTAGGTTACCAAGTGGAAACCTCAAAGATATCTCAATCAAATGCAGGGCTACCATTGGTGTCCTAGCAGGTCACGGTCGTACTGAGAAGCCTCTGATGAAGGCAGGTGCAGCACACTATCGCGCAAAGGCGCGTGGTAAACTCTACCCAAGCGTCAGTGGTGTAGCGATGAATCCAGTCGACCACCCACACGGTGGTGGAAACCACCAGGCTGTACACGGTCCAAACAGCGTATCTCGAAATGCGCCACCGGGCCAGAAGGTTGGCCACATAGCCCCAAGCCGTACGGGACGCGGCAGAGGAAAGAGGAAGGAGTGATTCTGAATGGCACGTAGAAAAAAGAAGGTAATGCGTACACCAAAGGCAGCACGTCGTGCAGCGCGCAAGCGTCGTTCTGGCGTAGCGGAACGCCGTAAGAAGGAGTTCACCTACCGCGGAATGACAGTAGATGAGTTGAAGGCCCTACCAATCTTTGCTCCAGAGGATGATCCAGATGCTCTATCTGTAGAAGCAGTAATGCCATCCCGTGCGCGTCGTAGCATGTCCCGTGGATACGACAATGGAATCACTAATGGTGGTTCCAATCTAGATGAAGAACACTTCATTAATCGCATGCGAGAAAATCCTGGGAAGGCTGTGAAAACACACTGCCGCTCCCTTTACATTCTACCTGAAATGGTTGGCCGAACTGTGGGTGTCCACGATGGTCAATCTTTCAAGATGGTCGAGATACTGCCAGAAATGATTGGTCATGCTCTCGGCGAATACGCGTCAACCCGACGCAGTGTTACTCACACTGGTCCGGGTGTTGGTGCAACCCGGTCCAGTAAGCACGTGGCCCTGAAGTGAGGTGTGAATAATGAGTCGAGATCGTACAAAACCACAATCCGGATACTCGCAGTTGCTACAAGGCAACCGTCTTGCTATCGCACGCCTAAAGAATTCAGATATTCACCACAAGCACTGCTATCAGATAGCTCGTGCAGTCAAAGGCATGTATGCTGGTGATGCAGTTGAGTATCTTGAGAAAGTAGTCAAGGAAGAGGTAGCAATACCATACACTCGCCGTAGTCGTAAAGGAAAGGGTGGAAACACAATGGCTGGTCACAGAAAAGGAAAGATGGGACCTGGTCGCTACCCACGCAAGGCATCTATAGCATTCATCAAACTCATTGAAAGTGCAATGGACAATGCTCGTCAGCATCACGAAGACATTGATGCTGAGGACATGGTAATCACGCACTTGGCTGCCCACCGTGGACAAGTCAAGCGTGGTTTCCGTCCACGTGCTCGAGGACGTGCTTCACCACACAATCACTACCAAGTCAACCTTGAGATATTCCTCGAGGATATGGCTTCCGAAGAGGAAGAGGAGGATGATTACTGATGGCGCAAAATAGTACAATTCGCAAGTTTATCAATCGCAATGTAGAGCGATTACTGGTGCGTGAGTTCCTCTTGGAGAAAACATCCAGAGCTGGATTCGGCGGTTTAGACTTCCAGCGTACACCTGAAGGGACCAAAGTAACCCTGTCTGCAGAGCGTGTTGGTATGGTAATTGGACGAAAAGGAAAGATCATCAACGAGTTGCAATCAAGACTACAGTCTGATTTCGATATAGAAAATCCTCGCCTCGAAGTTGCAGAAATTGACAATCCAGAGTTGAATGCACAAGTAATGGCAAGCAAACTTGCTAGTGCACTCGAGCGAGGATGGTATTTCCGACGTGCAGGTCATTCAACTCTGCTGAACATAATGAATGCAGGTGCAAAGGGCTGTTTGGTTGTGCTTAGTGGTAAGTTGACTGGAAGTCGAAATCGAACTCAGAAATTCCAAGCAGGTCACATCAAGTACTGTGGTGACACAGCTCTACAGTTCATGGATGTCGGCTTCTCGGTTTGTGTCAAGAAGTTGGGTACCATTGGTTGCACAGTTGCAATTATGCGACCAGGAGTTAAGTTACCACACGAAATTAGAATCAAAGATAGGCATGAAGTTGGCCTTTCACCACTGGCAGATGTTGCAATAATCAAGGAAGGCAGTTTGGAACTTCCAGAGCCAATCGCTGACGAGGCGCCAGAAGGAGAAATTCTTGAGGAAGTAGTAGACGAACCTGCTGAAGATGTACCAGTCGAAGAAGCAGTAGCCGAGGAGACAACAGAGGAGGCGAACGAATGACCCACCTGAAGTCCCGAGATATCGACAACATGTCTGACGAAGCCAAGGATAAGCGTCTCATCGAACTTCGTGAAGAGTTGCTGCAACTACGTGCGCAACAAGCACTTGGTGGTTCAGCATCCAATCTTGGTGCATACAAGGCAACTCGTCGCTCAATATCGCGATTATTGACTAAGATGAATGAAAAGAAGGAGTGATCACTTAATGGCAGCCATTTGCAATCTATGTGGATTACCGGATGAGCTATGTATTTGTCAAGAAATCGCAAAGGAACAACAAAAAGCAATCATTAGTACTGTGAGAAGGAGGTATGGAAAGATGGTCACAATTGTAGAGGGTATCGATGATACTGCAATTGATATTAATCAGCTTGCTAAGATTCTCAAAGGTGCGTGTGCAAGTGGCGGTACTGTCAAAGGCCGCACAATCGAATTACAAGGAGAGCACAAGAAACGTGCATCTCAGGTTCTCAAGAAGAATGGATATCAGGTGGAGGTGCGCTGAATGAGTGATAGTATTCACATGCCATTCCTTGCTCGGACTCTGACCGTTCGTTCATCAACTGATTCCCAACTAGTGGGTTTGTCAGGTACAGTTGTCGACGAAACTCGTCGAACAATCGCTCTAGACGTGGGCGGCAAGACCAAGAAACTTGCAAAGAACGTCATCGATTTCACCCTTGATAATGAGGGTGAAATCATTCAAGGCGCCATGGTATGTCAGCGCCCAGAAGATAGAATCCATCGAAATTACCGGAGGAATTGAATATGCGAGATATTGGAGTTGAACTGAATAGCAAGCCGCAGGGCGAATGGGATGGGGATGAGAATTGTCCATTCTACGGAACATTGCGATTGCGTGGACAGATTATTGAAGGTACCATTTCCAAGGTTGGTATGCAAAGATCAGTTATTGTTGAACGTGAACATATCCGTTACATGAAGAAATTCGAGCGATATGAAAAGCGTACACGCCGATATGCTGCCCATCTTCCATCCTGTATTGGGGAAGTGAATGTAGGCGATTATGTTCGAATTATGGAATGTCGACCATTGTCGAAGACAGTTTGCTTCTGCGTTATCGAAACGGAGGCGGTCCAATGAAGGGAATTTCCTCTAGGGTAACACGTGGTCTGCCTACCCAGGCAAAGATTCAGTGTGTTGATAACACTGGAGCTAAAGTAGTGCAGTTAATTTCAGTACTGAACACCGGTGGTGTCGCACGACGTTACCCTGCTGGTGGTGTTGGTGATTTGGTAAGAGTCACAGTCAAGAAGGGTACACCTGAAACTCGTCGTCAGATTTTCCATGCAGTCATTGTTCGTCAGAAGAGGCCATACCGTCGACCAGATGGTACTTGGGTTCAGTTTGAAGACAATGCCTGTGTTATAGTAAACGAACGTGGAGAAGTCCGCGGTTCTGATATCAAGGGGCCAGTCAGCCGTGAAGCGGCTGAGCGTTGGCCTCGAATTGCTGCTACTGCAAAGCAGATTGTATGAGGTGTGAAAGATGGTTAGCAAGTCCCCAAATAAGCAAAGAAAGGCTGCAGCGAATGCTTCGCTTCACAACAAGCGCAAGCGTCTAAGAGCGCGATGCTTGGATCCAGTCTACTCTGGAGTAAGAAATGTTACAGTTCGAGTGGGCGATGAAGTCGAAGTACGTCGTGGTGACTTTGGACATCCAAACTCCCAGAAGGGGGAGAAGGGCAAGCGTCACGGTGAAGCTCGTGGGAAATCTGGGCTACGTGCGAAGGTTGCAGGTATCGATTCTAAAACGGGAAGCATATTCATCGAAGGCCTAGTACATTCCAAGGCAGATGGAAAGGATGAGGGCATCCCAGTACATTGTTCCAACGTTGTGGTCGTAAAGATCGATGACAGTGATCCAATTCGATTGAAGAAGTTACAATCAAGAAATGGAGGTGACAATGAATGAGTTCAAGCCATATGAAGCGACTAGCAATGCCACGAAGTTGGCCATTGACCCGTAAAACCGATGTGTGGATTTCCCGTCCACGCCCTAGTGGTCACCCAATTGAGCGCTGTATGTCTGCAGGTGTTATTCTAAGAGATGTACTTGGTGTTGCACGAACCATGCGTGAAGCTAAGCGAGCATTGTCTTCTGGAAAGGTTCGAGTTGATGGTCGCGTGATTAGTGACTTGCGTAGAGCTGTGGGTGTCATGGATGTATTATCAGTTGGTGACAACCACTATCGATGTATCTTGGATAAGAATGGCAAATTACGTTATAATTCAATTTCTGCTAAGGATGCAACACACAAGATTTGCCGCGTAGATGGAAAGACTACCGTCAAGGGCGGAATCACACAGTTGAATCTACATGATGGTCGGAATATGCTGATTGATGATGCGAACAAATACAACACAATGGATTCACTATTGATTGATGTAGAATCTCAAAAGGTCAAGGCACATTACAAATTCGAAAGTGGTGCTAACTGCTATTTGGTTGGTGGAAGCCACACTGGAAGCACTGCTTCTATGACTGAATACATTGTAAAGCGCTCAAGCAAAGACAACGAAGTAGTCTTCGGAGATTTTGGCACAATTGTCGATCACGTTTTCGTCATTGGTGACAACAACCTTCCTTTGGATGAGGTGAGTGAATGAGTGATACAGAAAATCCTATGCTAACACCTCGAATCACTAAGGTGACAGTCAATATTGGTGTTGGTGAAGGTGGAAACCGTCTTGTTCTAGGTGAAAGAGTTCTGGAATTGGTTACAGGTTTGTCTCCAGTGCGAACACTTTCTAAGAAAACAAATAGAGATATGGGGACGCGTGAGGGCGCTCCAATTGGTTGCAAGGTAACACTAAGAGATTCTGAACACATCGATAAGTTCCTCAAGGATGCCTTCTGGTGCCGAGAGAACACACTTCCCTCTTACAATTGGGATGACTCTGGAAACCTTTCTTTTGGTATCAGAGATTATACTGATTTCCCCGAGATGAAATACGACCCAGAGATTGGAATCTTTGGTATGGATGTGAATGTCGTACTTGAGCGACCAGGTCACCGCGTAAGTCGTCGCAGGCAACGTAAAGCACGGGTCGGTAGATCACACCGTGTTTCTCGTGAGGAGAGTTTAGGATGGTTCAAGGGCCGTTATGGCCTTACAATTGTGGAGGACTGATAGCATGGCAAGAGATCATGGAGAAAAGATTGGACGAACACTAGGATGCCGACGCTGCGGTCGCAAGCGTGGTATGATTCGCCGTCATGGCCTACGCCTATGTCGTCAGTGCTTCCGGGATGTAGCCCCCGAAATAGGCTTTAAGAAATTCAGTTGAGGTGATGAAAAGATGCAATTTGATCCTTTAAGTGACGCATTCGTGAGAATTTACAACGCAGAGCAGGCCGGAAAGTACGAAGTAGAACTTGCTCCGGCAAGTAAGCTTCTAGATAACATGCTGAAGATTATGCAGATGGCAGGCTATGTTGGTGAATATGAAAGAGATGCAAATGGGCGTGGAGACAAGTTCCGCGTAGAATTAGTCGGTTCCATTAACCGATGTGGCGTTATCAAGCCACGTCACAGTGTAAAACGAGCAGAGTTCGATAAATGGGAATCTCGTTACCTTCCAGCCCGAGACTTCGGTCTACTGATCATGACAACCAACCAGGGTGTCATGCATCATTATGATGCGAAGGACAAGAAGATTGGTGGTCGTTTACTGGCCTACGTATATTGAGGTGAAAAAATGGTGAAGATGGATCATATCAAACACGTCATCGAATTGTCAGATGGTGTCGGTGCGTCTATTTCAGACGGCGCCGTAACTCTCAACAAGGATGGTAAATCAATTTCAAGAGAATTCATCCACGCTCGAGTGAGTGTTTCGGTGAATGATGGTAATGTCGAGGTATTCTGTGATTTACCTCGGAGGAAGGAGCGTGCTCTTGCAGGTACATGGGCAGCCCATCTTAGAAACATGAACAAAGGATTATCGGAAGGGTTTGAATATCGCCTTAAGGCAGTATATTCTCACTTCCCTATGACTTTGAAGGTAGAAGGTTCAGTTCTAGTAATTAACAACCTTTTCGGAGAGCGAGTGCCTCGTCGTGCACCTCTTCCTTGGTCTCCAGCAGATGTAACTGTGAAGGTCGAAAACAAGACTGAAGTGGTTGTCTCTGGAATTGACAAGGAAAAGGTAGGCCAGACAAGTGCAAACATTGAGAGGGCTTGCCGAATTCGTGGTCGAGATCGTAGAGTGTTCCAAGATGGAATATACATCGTGGAGAAAGCATAGGTGGGATATGAATGAGTGAATATAGTGGCATGACAGTTGCAGAACTGAAGGAACTTCTCAAAGAAGCAGGCCTTCCAGTTTCTGGCAAGAAAGCAGATCTCATTGCACGTCTTGAGGATGCAGAATCTCCCGTGGAGACTACAGAAGAGGTAGTTGAAGAAGTGGAAGAGGTGGAAGAAGTTGATGACGACTTCGATGATTTCGATGATGAAGATTGGGATGATGATGATGAGGAAGAGTACTTCCACGTCGCAAAGCAGAAACCTGAGCTTGATGATTCTACAAAAGCAGCCTTGGAAGCTCGAAAGGCTCAGAAGAAGGTTCAACCAAAATTCCGTAGACAAGAATGGTTCCGTTACAAGCGTCTTTCTCGAACTGGTTGGAAGAGGCCTCGTGGTGACGATTCCAGCCAGCGAAAGAATCGCAAGTACCGTTCACCATTGGTCCGTGTTGGATATGGAAAGATTTCAGCAGCCCGTGGATTGCATCCATCTGGATTTGAGGAAGTTCTTGTTCAAAGACCAGAGGACCTTGATGGCATAGATCCAACAGTGCAAGCAGCCCGAGTTGGTGGTACTGTTGGTGGCCGAAAGCGTGCACTTATTCACGAGCGTGCGGATGAATTAGGAATCCGTGTTTTGAATCGAAGGAGGGGCCTCTGATGCAAATAACAAATCAAAAGAAGATGGCAGCACAGATACTAAAGTGCGGCGTTAACCGTGTTTGGGTCGATCCTAGATACATCGATCAAGTTAGTGGTGCAGTACAGAAGTCAGATATTCGCGAACTCATTGAAGAGGGGCTAATCAAGGCTAGGCCAATGCAAGGAACAAGTCGTGTTCGTGCAAGAAAATTAGCTGAGCAGAGGTCCAAAGGACGCCGAAGAGGCCATGGTTCTCGAAAGGGTAGTTCCCGTGCTAGAATGCCAAAGAAAGAGCGTTGGATGCGTGTTATTCGAAGTCAGCGACGCACTCTCAAAGGGATGCGCGAAGATGGAACGCTTCAGGCCAGCGAATACCGATACTATTACCGAAAAGCAAAGGGTGGTTCTTACCGTTCCATTGCACACATGAAAGCCAACATGGAAGTGGATGGCATACAAATTGGAGGTGAAGAGTGATGGCACAGGGCAGACGTCAGCGTCGTAGATACAAGCGTCGAAGTACAGGTCAAACAGATTACCACCGCAGGTTGAAACTTCTACGTGGAGAGACACCACGTGCTGTTGTGCGTGTGACAAACACACAAGTCATTTGCCAACTTGTTGAATATGAATCAAATGGGGACAAGGTATTGTCAGTTGTTGATGGCAAATCTTTGCGCTCCAAGTACGGTTGGCCATCTGATGCATCAGCTAAGTCAGTACCTGCAGCATACTGTACCGGTTACGCACTAGCGAAACAGGTCCAGAAGGCAGGACACGATGAAGCAGTACTAGACATTGGATTGGCAGCATCTACTCCCGGTAACAGAGTCTTCGCGGCTCTGAAGGGTATGATCGATGGTGGCCTTTGGGTCCCACACAGTGAGGATATTTTCCCAAGTGATGAGAGACTCGCAGGGGCACATATCAATGACAGCATCGCAGGTGCTGTAGACAAGACCAAGAACGCAATTGAGGAGGCTAACTGAGATGAGTGAAGAAAATGGAATGCCGCAAGCACCAGGATTGGCTGCTGCTTTTGCACAATCACAGGATTCTGAAGAAGGAGCCCCCCGCCGTCGAGGAAGGGGTGTTGGCCCAGATCCAATGGAAATGCTGCGAAATTGGACGCCAAAGACACGTTTAGGGCGAATGGTACAGAGTGGACAAATCATCACAATAGATGATGCGATTTCAACCGGTATGCCAATTCGTGAGGTTGAGATTGTCGATGCATTAATCCCAGGTCTTGAAGATGACATCATAAATGTCAACATGATTCAAAGAATGACTGACAGTGGTCGCCGTGTGAGATTCAATGTAATGGCTTGTGTCGGAAACCGTGACGGATATGTTGGACTTGCCATATGCAAGGGTAAAGAAGTTGCAAGCACCATTCGTAAGGCTATCGAGAATGCAAAGTTGAACATTATTCAGATTCAGCGTGGAAATGGTTCTTGGGAATCTGGTCAAGGTTCAGGTACAAGTGTGCCGTTCAAGGTAACAGGTCGAGCAGGTTCTACTCGAATCACTTTACTTCCTGCTCCAACAGGAAAGGGTCTAGTAATTGGGGACACAGGTCGCAAAGTACTAGATCTAGCAGGAGTAACAGATGTTTGGTCTAGGTCAAAGGGTCAAACTCGAACTACAATCAACTTTGCACAGGCAACATACAATGCGCTCAAACAATTGAATGCTCACCGTGTAAGTAACGACCAAGCAGGTCGTTTGAATATCGTAAAGGGGCGTGTGAATGAATGACTTGGCTAGTAATTCGTGTACGAAGTGATCGAACTGTTGAGAGGAGTATCCGAGAGACAATGGCGTCTCTCAATCTTACTCGTGTCAATCATGCAGTATTGATTCCAGAAAATGATACCTATGCAGGCATGCTCCATAAGGTGAAGGATTTCGTGACTTGGGGAGAAGTATCTGCAGATGCAATCGCAGGTCTAATTCGCGACCGAGGTCGCCTAATTGGTGACAAAACCGTGACCGATGCAGCTGTCAAGGAAGCAACAGATTACAAAGACATTAGCGCGTTTTCAAAAGCAATCGCCAGTGGCGATGCTACTGTCAAAGATATGGAGACAATGAAGCGTGTCTTCAGATTGCACCCCCCTCGTGGAAACAAAGGCTGGGGCGGTGTAAAGCGACACTTCACAGTGGGTGGCGCACTAGGTTTCAGGGGTGAAGCGATTGAGGAACTCGCTGCCCGAATGATGTGAGGTGAACAAATATGGTCTCTCGAACAAATAAATTCCGTGGTCGCTCACGCTATCATGGACGTGGAAAGAAAGCAGGAAGAGGAGCAGGTATGCGTGGAGGTCGTGGAAACGCAGGTCTCAACAAGCATCGGGTCATGACTCGAATCAAGTATATGCCCAAGCATTGGGGTATGCATGGTTTCAATCGTGATCCAAGCCTACGTGTACGCTATTCAACTTGTAATGTAAGCGCTCTTGAGAATATTGCTGGTGATTCAGATACTGTGGATCTTTCAGAACATGGTGTTGAAAAGTTGCTTGGTTCAGGTCGAATCGGCAAAGCAATCAATGTCACAGTTGAGCATGCAAGTGCTCGAGCAGTAGAGAAAATTGAAGCAGCCGGTGGTTCAGTCACTATCGCCGATGGTGATGATTTCGGCGAGTGGGAAGAAGAGTAGTAATCTCATACTAAAATTAAGGAGGAATCAGAAATGAATCGACGACCCAATGTGCTGGGGATTGTGATTATATCTGCAATATACTGGGGTTCTTTGCTGTATTGGCAAAGAGACTCTATGTTCGGAGAAACACCTGACATGTCGTCATTGTATGCATTCTCACTTTCTGTTCCTTTTGTCGGATTCGTGATATGGGGCACATCAACAGATTTACCTGATAATATCAAGGAACTCAGTTACATTGGCCGTGGACTAAAACCTGGAATTTTCGCTGCATCCTTCCTTGGTGCTGCATTTTGGGGATGGAATCAACCAGAATTGGTCGGATTCCTTCTTGTTGGAATAATCTTGATGGGTGTAATGGCAGGTTTGTGTCTAACATGTCTTTTGTACACAGGCGAGGAATCAAGTCGCCTGTATGGTCTAAAGCGATTAGTCGATGTTTACCCTTCCATTTCAAAGCCAGAAGGGCACGTTCGCTTCAACTCAAAGTTGTGGACTACCACTTTGGTTCTAATCATTTATTTCGCCATGACGAATGTTATGATTTGGGGTCTTTCCGAGGCTACCATTGACGTATTCAGCAGCTTCAGAGCAATCATGGCTGGGGCATCAGGTTCGATCATGCATCTTGGTATTGGTCCAATTGTTACAGGTTCAATTATCATGCAGCTGTTTGCAGGTGCCAAGATTATCAAACTTGATTTGGGTGACAGTGGTGACAAGCAATTGTACCAAGGTGTCCAGAAAATCTTGGTTCTGATTATGATTCCAGTTGAATCAATCCCTCAGGTTTATGGTTTCCTTGAGGCAGATTTGGAATTAGTATCTCAATTCGGTCAAGGCTGGGCAAATACAATCATTGTCGCTCAGTTGTTCATCGGTTCATTACTCGTGTTCCTACTGGATGAATTGGTCAGTAAGTGGGGTATTGGTTCAGGTATTTCCCTATTCATTGCAGCAGGTGTTGCACAATCTACCTTCGTTGGGACACTATCGCCACTTGCAGTTAATGCAGGTGCTTACAGCATGAATAATCCTCCTGCGGGAACGCTTCCAATGATATTCTACACGTTACGTTCTGCAACTTTCTTTGAGATGGTCCAGGCGAACGGTTTCGAGTCAATACTGTTAGGCGATGCGGCGCATCCGAACGCAGTCGTGGCTCTATTTTCGAGTGTGGTAGTGTTCCTTGTTGTAGCATATGCAGAGAGCAGTAAGTTGGAATTGCCCCTGACGCATGGGAAGGTACGTGGTCATCGAGGTCAATACCCAATTCGACTTGTCTATGCGAGTAACATTCCTGTGATTTTAATGGCAGCTTTGTTGGCCAACCTGAACATGTTTACACTTCTGTTCTGGAGTCATCCTACAATGTCCACAGTTCCGATACTTGGTTCGCAGGGTCAATGGTCTATCGCAGAGTATCTTGGTTCGTATGAGGTGGGTCAAACTGTAGCAACCGATGGTTTCGCTTGGTATGCCTCCATGGTAAACGGTGTAGGAGATTGGTTATTGCCAATACTCAACCAGACTCCGGATCCCTATGGCCATAGTTTGTGGCAAGTTGTACTGCACGTCATAACTTACGTCGTTGTCATGACATTGGGTTCGATGATGTTCGCTAAGTTCTGGATTGAAACTACAAACATGAGTGCGAAGGACGTTGCCAAACAAATTGAGAATACAGGGATGCAGATTCCTGGATTCAGAAAGAATCCAAAGGTTCTCGAGCGCATCTTGATGCGATATATCCCTCCAGTAACCCTGTTTTCAGGCGCTTTCGTAGGTTTATTGGCTGCTGGAGCAGATCTTCTTGGTACGGTTGGAAACGCCACAGGAACAGGTCTTTTGCTTGCAGTAGGTATCATTCTGCGAACTTATGAACAAATCCAGAAGGAACAAGCGATGGAAATGCATCCAGTTTTACGTGAATTCTTCGGTGCGGAATAAGTCGTTTAATGTGACGCAGTGGCCCATTTCTTTGGCTTGAGCAACTCGTCACGTTCATATAGTAATGGACGGTCGGCGGGACGCTGCGTCAAGCCACGGCGTTGGGACCAGAGCATTCGTGCGATGATGGATCCCATCCGGCAGACGCAGCCGAGGGACGTGCGGTCCCCAGCCGAGCTGGGGGCTGAGAGGTGATATCAGATTGTACAACGACACACATATGATGTGTGCAAGTGAGTAAGATAACAAAGTGCAATCTCGTCAATATACAGACAAGGAACAAGTTAACCAAGTGACCAATAATATAACGACTCCTAAGGATCAGAGATTTCTCATGAAATCCGGTTGATCCTGCCGGAGGCGACCGCTATTGGAATTCGATTAAGCCATGCGAGTCGAGAGTCTTAGGGACTCGGC
>PBMO01000027.1 GCA_002722595.1 Methanobacteriota archaeon
GTCGAACCACCTTCCCAATCTAGCAATGTGTTTGGTGTGCTAGATGTGCTAACGAGTTCTTCTCCACATATGGAGGGTGCTGTGAATGTGAATAGTAGCAAAACCGCCACCAAAACACAACTGCGCATAGATGGGCCTGTAACCTGTTGGCTTTAGAATCATTCAAGACAAGTGTACTAGCCGCTCTCAACAATGGTGCACAAGCCCTTGGCCAGAACAGTCATGTCACGTTGGCGACATGCACGTATTTTCGGTTTAGGTGATCGGAGGGGGCCTGAATCCTTCACACCGGGACTTTGTATCTCATCGGATGAACTTGAAATTGGTGTTGAATTAGCACCATTTACCTTCAAGCATGATTCTTCTGAGTTACCAGCAAAGTTGCAGATTTCAGCTAGAGGGAATTGGTCGTATCCATTTGAAGAAGGAGACATCCCTACTTACAATGCAAACGAGGGGCATACATTACCTCCAAGTTTGCAGAATGCAGATACGGGGATGGGTCAATCTGTTGGCCCCCTACTCCCCATTTCGTGGCAACGTCTTGTGCACGATCCGGCCTTACTTGAAGAAGCCCTAGAACCTGAAATTGTTGTTCTTCAAGATGCTTTACAATTGGCAGGCCACCCGGGTAGATTAGTAACAACAATTCGACTACTCCGAGAACGATTTCCCGGTGCTCTGATATGGGCTCCGGGATTATCTGGCCCAGATAATTGCGCGCTTTTAGCATGGCTTGGTATTGACTTGTTTGACTTAACTCGATCCAAACACGCGGAAGCCCATGGAGTAATTCTCAGTCGAGATGGGCCACGAGAAATAGATCCAACAATCGGTGAGTGTGCGAGCATTGACTCCCAATTGGATGAGTGGCGTGCATCAATAGCAGCAACCCGTTCAGCGATTAGAAACGGAACACTTCGAGAATTGGTCGAGAAGCAGTCTCTGAATAGTCCCCGTCTTGTAGAGCACCTCAGGAGACACGATGCTTTACTAAACGAAAAGGCACCATTGTCGATGCATGTCAGTTCAAAATCTCGTTTCCGTTGCCACAGCCCAGTGAGTAGAGAGGACCCTCTAATACAAGATTGGATACGCAGAATTGAGCATGAATACATGCCTCCAAAGATCCAATCCGATACACTGGTTCTTCTTCCATGCTCAGCACGCAAGCCATATTCTAATAGCCAGAGTCATCGTTTCTTCAGGTCTGCAATTCGAGATAGATTTGTACACCAAGTGATCGTAACTAGCCCACTTGGATTGGTTCCAAGAGAATTAGAGGAGCAATGGCCTGCAGCTCATTATGATGTCCCAGTAACTGGTGACTGGGACGATGATGAATTATCTACCATACGCAGGTTGGTCAAATCCCTAGTTGAAAGAGTTGGTTACAAGACAGTAATCAACCACTCTGGGATCGATTTTGAGATTGAAACAATTGATACTCGTCCTGAAGGTGTTTCTGCTTCTTCTAAGGCTGCATGTGAGGTCCTCCAGAAGGCAGTTTCAACTTCCTCATCGTCTTCTCAGATACGTGAAAAGGAATTTTTGTTACACTCTTTTTCTTCTCTAAGTCGTTGGCAATTCGGAACCGATAAGTGGCTTGATGGATTACGAGTTGGAGGGAAACCTCCAAGATGGATGTTGATGAAAGGCAAGCAGCAAATGGCACAATGGCATCCCGACGCAGGGCGATTCTCGTTCACAAAATCAATCTTGCCTATTCTACAGGAAACCGGTACTCTTCGAGAGGTTGTAATTGGAGGTGATGCACCATGGAAGGGAGATATTTTTGCACATATGGTGGTGTCATCTCCTACGGACTTAAGAGTCGGCGAAGAGATACTTGTGGTGCGTGATGGTTCACTGATTGGTTCAGCAAGATGCACTGCAGCCGGATGGGAATGGCGAGGCGGTGTAGGTCGGCTTGCTAAATCCCAGCATAGATTGTAGCCAGATGATGCAATTTAGGGGGGTGTTAAATACCGCCCAGATTGTGGTAGTGGCATGGCAACCGTTAACCGAATGAATATTCTTGCCCCGAGTCTTGTATTGCTGCTTATGGTATCGATAATTGCACCATTGCACATTGGTGGAGTTGAAAAGTCTGATGATGTGAAATCTGAACAATCTACTGACTTACTTCTTCCGGATTCAGACAAGCCCTACAGCACTGGTGCACGTGCACCTTGTTCACTAGTCCAAAATGATGGAGGGACTACTGGTGATGCTGGGAATACTACTGCAACTGCAAAGATGATGGGCACAGATCCGACCGTGTCTGGGGTTACCGGTTGCATAGATGCTACTGATACAGATGACTGGTACAATGTCACTTTGTCCAATAATCATAGAATCGATGTAGATATGGTGGGTCCAAGTGGAACAGACTTTGATTTGATGCTCCACGATGGTACATACTACTACGATTATTCGTCAGGATTGGATTCGAATGAATCCGTATCATTCTCAACAAATTCAACAAATGGAGGAGTTTACTTTATTGCAGTTCTACACTACTCGGGAGATGGAAATTACAATCTTGATGTACAGACGACTGATTTGAGTTCAGTTCCCGACTTAGTTATTGCGAATGTAACTGGCCCAATGAACGCAACTGGGGGAGATGTTGTGACTCTTGATTACAACCTTTCTAATGTAGGAGGTGGAGATTATACCGCATCTGGAACTGACCCTGTGTACATAACAGGATGGTTATCGACAAATGATATAATTTCAACCTTTGATTTTGAAATGGAGGGCAATAGTACTGCACCTAGTGTATCAGCTGGCCAAATCGTCCCTGGTTCGCTAAGCGTTACAGTCCCAGATGATCAAGAAAGTGGGACATTTTATTGGGGGGTAATGATTGATGCTGCAGATAGTCTTGTGGAGTTGAGTGAAACAAATAATTCTGATTCCAGTGACATTACAGCAAACATCACAGCACTTCCTTGTCCAACAATCGACGATGCAGGGACAGGAGGCGACGTTGGTGATTCTAAGGCAACAGCACACAATTTGGGGGACCAATTTTCGGGGATAATATCTGGTTGCCTCAATGTTGATGACACCTCAGATTTTTATGAAGTACATGTCCACAGAGATCAGAACATAAGTGCCCTATTAACTATGGATTCTGAAGTCGATTTCGATCTTATTCTTTGGAATCAGTCGTCGGTAGCAAGTATCGACTCATCACTGAACGAAACAGTAGGACACCATGAGAATGTGACGAATGCAGGCACTGCTTCGGATTTGACAGATGGTGACTACGTTCTTGAGGTTCGCCATTGGTCAGGCACAGGAAACTATAGTTTGCAAATTTGGGTCAATGGGACACCTTGGGTGGCACCATATGATTGTGGCCCGGATGATGATTGGGGGCAAACAAGTGATGCAGGATCAGAAAGAGCAACAGCGATACCTGTTGGCGATAACCCTGAACAAGCAGGTCGTGGATGTATTGACCCTGCAGACATGGTCGACTCATATTCATTCACACTTTCAGGTATGAAAGGAACATCTGTCCAAGTTCAATCTGACAATGTGACCAGTATGAATGTTCAGCTATATTCTACCGAAAATGGTGTTGATCAATTGATTGCTGAATCCGACACCATGATGGGACTTACAACTGTGGACACAACTAGCGTCAACAGTGAAGATTTGAATGGTAATTACTTCATAATCATAACAGCAAATGAAACCACCAATGACTGGGATACAGGATGGTACACAGTTTCATTCTCACCACTTGAGGCGCCTGATCCCAACCTTGTTGCCAGAGTTCTCAATTGTCCAACAGGCGGTGCTACAACTGGCACAAATGAATTCTTTGGTGCTGAAATTAGTAGCGAGGGGGGTCCCCTCAATGCTGCATTTGATTGGCACATGGATTTGGTAGCAGAAAACGGCACAGTAGTCATGAACCTATTACAGGGTTCTTATTCAGATGAACTATACGGAAATGATGGTGTCATTATTACAAAAGGTGGGCAAATTCTGATGGATAGTTCAGTGATATCATCTGGGAACTATTCTTGCGTGATAACAGTGGATGAAACTAATGTCATTGTCGAATCTGATGAAACTGACAATATCAATTCATCCGCTATGTTTGAAATAATCAATTACGATGAATTGTATGCAGATGACCTTGATCGAGATGGCGTCCCGAATGATGATGATGGTTGTCCAAACACTCCTGGTGATTCGACCATGGACAGACTTGGATGTCAAGACGCAGATGGGGATGGGTATTCCAATGGAGGAGATGTGTTCATCTATGAGGCTACACAATGGAACGACACAGATGGTGATGGCTTCGGCGATAACGCATCTGGCTACAATGGAGATCAGTGCCCTGACGTGCCAGGAGTCATGAGTGGAACAAATGGTACAGGTTGCCCTGTATACAGCCCCGATTCTGATGGGGATGGAGTAAGTGATCAGAATGATGCATGTCCTGACACACCTGCGGGTGCTACAGTTGATATGCTAGGTTGCACATCTATCCTTTCAGATGATGATGGCGATGGCATACCAAATCTGCTTGATATGTGCCCAAGCACTCCTTCGGGAACTCAGGTTGGAATCCTTGGCTGCATTGATTCAGATGGTGATGGTGTTGATGATTTCATGGATTACTGTCTAAACACACCTGCTGGTTCTGAAATTGGTGAAGATGGGTGTTCGGCCGAAGAAACACCGGTGGAGCCAACTGGTGATCCTGCCAATCCAGGCACACCTGACAACAATGATGGTCAATCAGGTGATGCTGGAAGCGCAACATCAGATGATGGCAACATGTTGCTATACATCGGAATCGCTGCTGGTGTAGTCCTATTGCTTGTTGTTGTTTTAGGTGCGACACTAGTATTACGTTCTGGCGGAAGTCGGAGTGACCCTACTGAACAAGCATGGGCTAGTTCTATCTCTCCTGAACAGCAGGCCTACGAGCAGCAGTTGATGGGCATGGGTTACACAGCTGAACAAGCACGTGCATACGCCAGCCAGTATTTCCAAAACTGATGAGGGTTTTAGATGTCTGATGCGTTCTCAGAACGCCTTCGAGATGCGGTTCGTACCGTTCCCGATTTTCCTATTGAGGGAATCATGTTTCGAGATATAACTCCCCTCCTGTCGATGCCGGGGATGCTCGAGGAAATCACAGATAGATTTGCTGAAGACATGGAAAAAATGGGTTGGTTCCCAGATGTGATTGTTGGTCCAGAAGCACGCGGTTTCATCTTTGGACCACTTCTAGCAGCCCGTTTGGGAATAGGATTTATCCCTATCCGTAAGCCTGGTAAGTTACCTGCTGAAACACATTCTTTGCAGTATGAATTAGAATACGGTTCCAATACTCTAGAAATGCACGTTGACTCATTGAGTACTGATCAAAAGGTTGTGATTATTGATGATTTACTCGCTACTGGAGGAACAATTCAGGCATGTGGTGACTTGTGCAATATGTCGGGTGCACAGGTTTTGGGTGCTCTTTTCGTTATCGAACTTATTGGACTTGGGGCTAGAGAAAAGCTGAATCCAATGCCAATACACGCATTGTTAGATTTCCCTGCATAGTCCCTCCGTAGGAGGGAATGCATGTTTTTGACGCAGCGGAGCGGTTATGAAGGGGGAGCAGGTCGGCGGGATGCCTGAGGTGCTTCGAAGATGTCACGTATGCATAGTCCTGGACGCGGAAAGAGTGGGTCCACTAAGCCCTTCGTTGACAAAGCACCCGAATGGTCCAACACAGATGCAAAGGCCATTACGGAACTAATCCTTTCCCTTTCTGCGGATGGCCATACTACTGCACAGATTGGTACAATTTTGCGTGACCAGCACGCGGTTCCAGATGTTCGCTTGGTACTTGGAAAGCGCATTGGGCAAGTCCTTGCTGATAATGATAAAACTGCAAAGTACCCAGAGGATATGATGAGTCTGATGCGCCGTGCTCTGCGTTTGATTGACCACCTCGAATCAAACCGCAAGGATCTACATAATTCACGCCAACTTGAATTGACGGAAAGTAAAATCCGTCGTTTGGCCCGATATTATCAGAGCGAGGGCCAGTTGGATACAGAGTGGGCCTACAAGCGGGACCAATTGCGCTTGATGGTTGAATAATCCACGAGAGTAATCAGTCAGGTCTTTGAACCGCTGCTTGAACGAACGACTAGTTCCAATGTCACTTCTCGAGATACCTGCTTATTCATCTGTTGCCGACTCTGTAAGGGAGGCGGCACTGAAATTGCGGACATCTGGTACTTCAGTTACAATCTCTGCTCCACTTGATGAATATGGAATATTTTCATCAGCATTAATTGAAGCCGCTTTCTTAGATGCAGGGATTCCTTATCAACGCCGTCTTCGAAATGAACCAACACCTGGCCGTGGCACAAGTGTGGTTATTCACGGAGATAGGGTTTCTGCTTTGCCACAAATAGAATCTAATCCGCTCAAATTTAGTATACATCCTGTTGAGGTTGATGCTTTAATTGCCAGTGGTGGCGATGTTCGCAAGGGTTTACTTTCCCCTGTGGCAATATCAGCCGCCTTGTCAGCTTCGATTAGCCCCTCAGGAAATAAGACGCGTAATTTATTGCCTTGGGCTCTTGTTGGTAACTGGTTGTCAGAAGGCTTAGAATACACGTATGATCCAGTGTATACGGTTCTAAGGGACTACCTTTGTGAAAGAGGAATCATTCGTGTTGTTGCTTTACCTGAAGTGATTGATGTAGAACCTCGGACCATTCCAGGGATTGATTCAGTTGCACTTGATGCTGTGCGAAGGCGTTGGAGTAAATTCGACTTAGAAGGTCGGGCTCAGTCACTTTCGCACTTATTGAAACCACTATTACACTCAGATACACTCTCTACTGCTCGCCTAGAAGAACTGGGTTGGCACCGTATATTGGCACCTGGTTGGGAATCTGATATGGCAAGCCAAATTGAGAGATTCCTAGTAAGTTGGAAATCTACTGATACAAGCAAACGCCAATTGGCAGGGGATGCCATTGACAATTTACTACGGACTGGACGTTTAGACTAATCTTCAATCCGAAGTTTCCGCCCACATCCTCCACAAGGGATTCGCAAAGGTCTTTCAGAACTCATTACTGGGTTTGCAGTCTTACATGCTGGACAATCTACTGTTGGAATTACTTTGGAAATACTCTGTTCGTAATCTTCAGCCATGTCTCCCTCACTCATTGTCCAGTCAGTATTACGTGGAGATATTAGCGCAAGAGGAACCATCGCCATAGTGCTTGCAGCAGCGATGCCCATCACAAATGTGGGTGGTAATGCTGAAAGTGTGTACACATATCCGAGTATTCCAACAAACAGTAGAGATGAAAGAGTCACTATTATGCGTGATCTGTTTTTTGTCATTCTAGTTCCGATTACAACACCTGCAAAGAGGAGTATGATTGTTGCTAGAAGTGTCACTAAAGGTGAATACAACGCATTACCGGTTACTTGGTACTCGATTACAAACGACACGTCATCGGATAACCCCTCTACTTCTAGTGAAACAACTTCTGCATAACCAAGTCGATAATGTGTAATTTTTATGTCCTCACTCATATCTTCAGTCAATACAGCAAATATTCCAGCAAGAGCACTGGTCTTGAGTTTGACACTGAGATCAACAGCCGGTTCTCCATTCATGGTCCATATCCCGTTGCCCAATTGTGGCCGGATGAAATCCTCAACTAGGAGAACATCACGATCCTTACCTGTTAAATCATACACAACATCAATGCGGATTCGCATTGGAGCATCATCAATTCCGACTACTCCCATTAGATCAATTTCAATTTCTGGATTTAGGTCAAACAATGAGTCCTCAAACAGACCATCAGGGTTTAGTGCCAATCCTGTATTTCCAAGAAAAATTTCTAGATTTCTTGTACTACTATCTATGTAATTTAACAGCGAACCACTTTCGACATCATCTACTCGTCCATTCTCGCGTAGGCTAGGTGATATCGCCCCACTTTGTACTTGAGCGAATAGGTGATCAGATGGTAGAGATGAGTTCCCTATGTTGTCCATCCCCCATCTTAGCCAAGATGCCATTGACCCCTCAATCTCGAGTTCGACAGTTCGAACTGCCTTACTCCCATCATAATTTACATTGATATCAACATCTAGGCGACTATTCATTGCTCTTGCTGGTTCTCCAAAGTGATAATTTTGTGAGACACCTTCTTCGAATGTTATTGTGTGAGTCCTACCTGTGGTCAGTGGTGCTTCACCCTCATTCAACCAAATTGACAATTCGACTTGGTAATTACCATCTGTAGGATCTGCTCCTGGGTTCCACACAAATGGAACTTCAATTCCACCTGAAACAATACTAGGTGATCGAACATCTGTGATTATTGATCCACCATTCTTGAATTCAAAGTCCTCTAATGATGACCACATCCTTTCTCCAAATCCTGAGCGAAGTATGACTGGGAAGTAGACTTCACCCTCGACAACCAATGCATTTGGCATGTCAATTGTTAGTAGCGGTAAGTCAACACGAATTGAAGAATCAGTATCTTCACCCCATATGAATTGGATTGATGAATCATCACCTGGTTGACTGAACAGCATGCTTCTGACTGAAAATGTAACTTCAATGATGTCGTTTGAATTGATGGCTATTTGTGGAATATCAAGATCAATTGTAACCAACCCTTCACCTGTGAAGAACACTCCGGGGTTTCCACTCTCGGCTGTATACGCGTTATTTCCAACTTTAACTTCAACCGTGGCATTGGCATGAACTCCGGCTGCGTTTTCTACTTCGTATGCTATACTAAATTCCCATGTCGATTCGGGTATAGTTCCACTTTGTTTCCAAACAATTTCCCAACTAGATATCTCTTCAGTTCCTTGAACGGATTGGCTCACTCCCTTGCTATTAATTCCAACGAGTTCACTTTTGAAAGGAGTCAATGTTGCTCCATCATTTTCCCCCACTAAGAATAAATCAAATTCAGATGTATCACAGCAGACAATTTCCGCTGATGAGCCTGGTGTTAAGGGCAGAATAGAGGCGAATAGAAGTCCCACAAGGACAAGCGCTCGAAGTCCCGCCCGCGACGTCATTATCAATTGCGAGTACGAGTATTGACTTGAATCTCACGCCCAGAGATGCTGGATTATGCATGGAGCCGCACCATCTTTCTGGCACCATTTTCATCCAAACCTTCGAGAATAGCAAATCCCATGCGCTCCAACTGAATGATTGTTCCATCAGGGTAATCGTTGATTTCAAGTAAACCTTCAGCAGCCACTAATTCCCCATCTTCTTCAACAAGTAGTATAGCTGATTGCGCCATATTTTCTGGTAGCCAATGAATGATTGGAGTGTTTCCAACGCGTTCGGTACGAGTTACTTCACCAACCAGTCCCTCGGCCGCTTTCTCGCTAGTGATTTTAATGTCTGCAAAATCCTTCAAACGCTTTTCTCCACTTGAATCCATATCGTCTCTAGCAATGCTGACTTTGATGATATCGTCTTCCAGTGGCCACTCACGGATACCCTTTCCAGGGTGCTCAGGGTGGATTGGCAGAGTTACTTGTTGCATACCTGTTTCTGAGATGTCTAGAATCACTGCACATGGTTCGCGTACAAATGATAAACGCGGTGCATCAGCATCTACTGCTTTAGCATTCAGACTGTTCAAGGTCGACAACGGCACCGCGATATCCTTCTGAGTGAGTCCAAGATCAATCCAAAACTTTCGCATTGCACCTGCATCATACCCTCTTCGTCGCATGGCACGGAGTGTGGGTAGTCTTGGATCATCCCATCCTGAATATTTTCCTCCAGCAATGTCAGATTTCATTTGTGATGTGCTGAATCCTCCAAATTCGTGAACTTTAACTCGGCCCCAGTACAGGGTTTCTGGATAGGTCCATCCGAACTTTTCGTAGAGCAATGTTTGTTTTCGCGTGGAATCCATCAAATCCTTCCCTCTAACAATATGTGTGACTCCTTGCAAATAATCCTCCACGGCACTTTGGAAGTCGAGTAATGGCCAGACTCTGTATTTGTTACCTACAATGGGGTGGTCTGTGTGTTGAATCCGCAATGCAGGCCAGTCGCGCAATGCCGGATTAGGTAAACTCATGTCGGTTCGTATCCGTATGACTGCTCCACCTGGTAGAATGGTTCCATCATTCATTTCCTGCCATAGTTTCAGGTTTTCCTCAACCTTCCGATTTCGACACGGACAATTTGTTTTGCTGACTCTGAATTCTTTGAATGCCTCACCAGTACACTGGCATACATAGGCGTGTTCCTCAGCTAGAGTTTTCGAAGCATATTCGAGGTAGATTTCCATTCTACTTGATGCCCTAACGATTCGATCCGGCTCTCGACCAGCTAGCCACGTGAAATCATCCTCAATCATTGCATATGCTGCGGGGTCAGGTCTTTTTACAACAGAATCAGTATCGTCGAATCGAAGAATTACTTCGCCATCATGCATGTTAGCAAGTTCTGAATTGATAACTACGCCGCGCGCATGACCGAGGGATAGCGGCCCATTTGGGTTAGGTGCAAATCTAAGCACGACCTTTCCATCTTCAGCATTCGGTAATTCAGGCAACCCCTCTCGACGTTCTTTCACCTTCTTTTCTAGAGCATCGGGTGATTCTTTTTCCAATATATCTCGGATGTATTCGAGACCCTTTTCTATTGCAAGTGCATTTGCTTCGTTAACCTGTTCTGAAATAAATTGGGTCAAATCCTTTGCTCGAGAGCGTAAGTCTGGATTTTCACCCATGACTCTCCCCATGACTGAACCAATCTGACCCTTTCCATTATACTCGAGAGCATTCTGAAGAGCGTACTTCCGGAGAAGAGCAGCAACCTCCGGCTCAAGTTCGCCCATGCGTGAAACCGTAAGTCCCACCTTCTTGAACTTGCAGGGCTTAGAAGAGTGTTCTTTGTGGGTTGGGTGGTATATCGCCATCAACCGGACGTTTTGGTACATCAGTACCATATTTAGACATCCAAGCATTTCGAACAGTTGCCCATCCCCATCGCAAGCAGTCATGTGGGCTTTCACCACTGATTAGTTCCTCAATAGAAGCAATTGTTTTCGGATCAGACGGATACCCTGAACCAAAATCAATTCCGATATCTTCCTTGATGCCCTCAATCGCTCGGTCACGATTCACTTTCGCAATGATTGAAGCGGCTCCCACTGCCAAGAAATCTAGGTCCGCACCATGTCTAGAATCCATACTCCAACCATCCCATGGCCAACTTTCTAAACGTGATGCAACATTATTTCCGAAACGATTCGCATCAGTATCGCAAGCATCGAGTTGTAGTATACCACCACCGCCAGTTTGCAGATTTCTTGCTACTGAGGAGAACAACGAAACCTCGTGTTCGTTTAGATTGGTAAGAGCCATTGCATTATCGATTTCTCCAGGGTTGGAGTGTCTGACATGTATTCCCCAATCCCTTTTCTCAGCATTATCGTGAAGCCATTCATATATCTCGTTTCTTTGTCCTAAAGAGAGCAATTTCGAATCGGTAATGCCAACTTCTTCGAGCATTGACAAGTCGTTTTCTGGGACTCTGAATCCAGCCACAACTAGCGGCCCTATTACTGGCCCTCTTCCTGCTTCATCGATTCCAATTCTAAACATCAAATCACAGATCCAAATCTAAGTCATCATCGCCCCGCTCTTCTTTTTCTGAGAATTCTCGCTTTGGCTTTCGTACAGTTCGTGATGTGGGTACCTCTGAAGGTTGCAAGTTCTTATTCGCATCATGTGGCTCATGCGTTGCCAATAGTCCCCCTGCGAGATCATCGATTGCAGCATAATCCGCCTTCTCATCGTGGTGCTCAAAAACAGTGTGAGCTGCTTCGATTATCTCTTCAGATGGGGACACTTTCTGCGGTTTTGGATTGGAACGTTTTTGAAATGCTTGCTTGAATGAAGCAGCATCCATCTCTACACTGCTTTGAGGTATATTGACAGGCATATTTGTTTCAGTGAACTTCTCCATCCAATCTTCAACCTTCTCTGGTTCCTTTGGCTGTCTTGCAGCAATAATTTCCGCCCATTCAGCATCCCTTTTCTGGCGATGAACCACAGCCTTGTGCAACAATATCGCGCCAATGAATGTCACAATAAGTGAAATCAGGATTTGGCCCCAGTTATTCCAGAATATTTTCACATCCACGCTCAATTCATCCCAATAACTGACTTCTTCGGCATCGTCAGTTCGCCATTTTTCTGCTAGGTATTCGTATTCGGTTTGGTTGGTGAATAGTATGTCTGGTTCTAGAGTACTGCGTATTTCAATTGTTAATGTAGCAGTCCCATTGATTTCCTGATCCCTTGGGAGTTGCATCCAGGCTCTGAATGTAACAGTCGAGTCAATTGGGACGTCATTTAGAGTGAAATGATTGGGTGTACCTTCCTCACTTTCCCAAATACTTGTTGCTGGTGGTATCAGAGCAAAATCGGTGTAAATGTTGGTTGAAACTGTAACGTCCAACCCATCTTCGATATTGCCTATATTCCTTAGCGTATATGCGACGGTGACGTTGCTCTCATCATCAGTAGAAACAAAGTCAGCATCAATTTCCCAATCATACTTGGCATTAACCTCGATAATTTTCTGAACAGCACCCATTTGACTCCCATCTTCTGTGACCAATTTCAGATCCGCAGTCATCAATGTACCAGCTTCGAGATTGGGTTCGACGACATAAGTTACTCCAATAGTTGCAGATTCATATGGTCTCAATTCAATCAAAGTTTGTTGTAATTGGACAGTCAATGATTCCGAAGATTGGGTCTCGATTTCGAACGTGTCTAGATAATTTCCATCATTCGTGACTTTGATGTTTGAGGTGCAAAGAGAACCTGCATCCATGTTTTCACAGTTCGAGTCCAGTTGTTGTATGCTGGCTTGCCGTTCGCGAATAATGTTGACTTCAAATTGAACCGTTGAGATTTGTTGACTCGCTCCACTACTCCATGTGCTGAATTCAACCCATATGGTTCCTGATGGATTGTATGGGGCATCGAATTCCACTTGTACTGTGCCTTCTGAATATGGCTGTAAATCCACTGTATTGTACAACTCAAATATGCCCACAGACCAGCCATTCTGCGTGAAAGAAAGGCTTCGTTCTTGGCCAGGTATTGTGGCCCCTTCTTGACTGACAGGTCTAATGCGAACAGCCAGACTTCTCTCCTCGTTGCCTAGATTCCGTACAGTGACCGGAACACGCACTTTTAGATCGGGATCCACGGTTGCATTGACTGGTTGCGCAGCAATTTCAGCTCCATTCCACGGCAATACTTCGACGGTGAATGTCCATGACGTGGAGTTCCCATCATGTTGGCTTGTAGCAATCACGGTAAACGAGTGTCGAGATTCAGCAAGGGGCAATCCCATAGAAACTTCAGGGACAGATATTGCGAACTGAATCCAATGGAGTGAATCACTATCCATCTGCAGTGTGTAGCCATTGGCTGGATTTCCATCACCATAGTTCCACGACATGTCCCAGCCTGTATTGGACTGGATGTAGATATCTGCAATATCTGTAAACGATGCATTGTTGGTGATGTTGACCGTAAATCCTGAGCCTCCACCAGGTTCAATGAGAACATTGGTTCCATCTGAGCTTCCAAACCACAAGTTACTGGCCTCAGATGTATTGCCTTCTGGTTCACTGGACGGTTCGTTTTGCCATGGGTAACTGTAACCCAATGATTCATCGAAGACAACGGAATCTGCAGCCTGTTGGATTTGCTGCCTGTCATTTTCACTCAAACCAAAAGGATCAGTCAACCCAATAGATGATTCTCCAGTCATCGTCGAGTGTATCACACAAGCGGCCAGATAACTACCTCGAGTCGAGGGGTGCGAACCGTCATTGGAATACAAGTTGTAGAACAATGTGCCTTGGTCGGTTGGCGTACCCCCACCCGCAACAATACCATCGTAAATCGCCTTGTAGGCCAATCCCACTGGAGCGATGTAAGGTGCGCGATTGGCAGTTGTGATATTCTCTGCATACATGTTGTAGCCCGCCTCAAGGTTGGCTTGCATGGTTGGATAATCGGGATTGAGCCAAGCGTTGTTGGAATCACCATCTCGATAACCCCAAGTCATGAAGAAGATGGTTTCAGCTCCGGCTGCCTCAATCATTGAGTCCAATCGGATTGCACCGTTCTTGGAATTCTGCCACATGGTTTCAGTGGTGGGGAACGAAGGCACCTGACTTTGATCTTGCAAGATGACATAGTCGAACTGGTTGTTGGTGAGTGTCGTGTGCCATTGATTGCCGTTGGATTCTGCATTGTCTGCATGTTGGTACAACTTCATGCCGCCCCCGGTCAAATCTGAAACACTTGCTGAAGTTCCAGTTTCATCAAACAGGGCTTGAACACGAGAACTCAAACTGTTCTGTGCTGTGTAGGAATTGCCCAACATCAGTACGTCAATGCTGCCATCTGAAGGACTCTCACGCGTAGGACGAGCCTCTTCGAGGCTCATGGTGGCCGGCGCCCAACTCATCATGAGCAAAGGCAACACGAGCAAGAGAGCGCGGCCACGCATGACCTTGGGGTCAATTCGAACCGTTTAATCGGTTGGGGTCGGATGTGTGTTTCCTAAGCCGGATTGGTGTCGTAAGCAACGCCATCAGTCCAAATTGTGTTAGACCATGTAGTACCGAAAAAATCAGCATTGGTTACAGTAGAATATCGGAAATAAGCGTTAGTCAAGTCGGCATGATACAAAATCGCATCGGTCAGGTCAGCATATCCGAGGTATGCGCCCCTCAGGTCAGCAAATCCGAGGAATGCATCGGTCAAGTTGGCATGTTGGAAAATCGCATCGGTCAAGTCGGCTTCGTAGAGGGCTGCATCGTACAAGTTGGCATGTGAGAGAATCGCATCGGTCAAGTCGGCCCATGGCATTTCTACATCGATCAAGTTGGCATTGTAGAGATTCGCATTGTTCAAATCGGCATATCTGAGCATTGCATTAGTCAGGGTAGCCGCACCACACCAACCACCGCATTCCGGCCTATCTTGATTGAATTTAGCACTTTGTAGGTAGGTGCTATTCATACCAGTGTGGATAAATGTTGCATTAAATGCAACGATGGAACGCAAATCTGCCCCATCTAAGGTAGCGTAATCGAAAGTCGTATTTTGCAGGTTAGCACCACGCAAATCAATGCCAGTCAAATTCATTCCAGACAGGTTCATTCCACTAATATCGACTCCAGCACAATATGCATATGGTGCCAATTGGCAAGATGTCGCATTGGCTAAATCAGAGTTCAAACTATTAATCTGATTTTGCAATTGGATGAAGTTCATGTAGTACATTTCGATTACATTGTCGACCGATTCCAACTCTTCTTCCATTGAAGAAATATTATTCTGTAACTGTGCAATCGTTGCATTGAGAATTGCCATTTCAGCTTCTAATTCGGCAATGTAGGCTTGGTCAACATCCTGTCCATCAGCGCCATCTTGTCCATCAGCACCATCAGCACCTTTGATGTCAATGAATGACCAACCGGATGTCAAGCAGACCTCAAAGGTGGTTGCAGAGGCAACATAGTACAGCCGCCCGAGTGTTTCCGAATTACAGTTGGGCAATTCATCACCTGACTCAACATGGTAGACATCCCAGTCACTCAATTCGGGTTCATCAGGCACATTGTCAGTACCACCATTTCCATCATCACCTCCAAGGCAACCGGCCAAGGAGGTCGTTATCATCAGCAAGCAAAATATCGCAGCAATCGCTTTCTTCATGCAAAGATGAGGTACGTTTCGGTTATTGAACCATGCCAAATCCAATTCATAGAATTGGGTCTGGAATCAAACGTCCCAATGCATCGACATCAAACTCTCCACAATGGA
>PBMO01000028.1 GCA_002722595.1 Methanobacteriota archaeon
ACGTAGCGTAATGACTGGGTTGCTTGCCTGTGTTCTGTTAATCCTCAAGGATGTTCCCTGTAGGTGAACACTACAACCATCTAGAGTCATATCCGAAGATAGTGTAATGATCTGACGTGTGTATGTGTAGTAACCTCCAACAGTCGATGCTGAGTCATTGTTTGCAAAGAAGCTGCAATCCTTGGTTCCTCCACCGAAGTCCATTGGGAACGCCTCAAGTTTGAGGTAAACGTGTTCTCCAACCTCTAGCGGCAAATCGCTAGAGAAATCTGGATTGTGTGCTGCTGTATACCATGGGTCACTAGGTGTGGTTACGTTCTGACCTGCGCCACCGGCTGCTCTGATGGTGTGATCAGTGTATGTTGCAGAGGAACTGGTCGAACCAGTGTTGTCTCTTTCATACAAATCCGTAATTATCCAAGCATCTGCTGCACCGGATGCATCAGTCTTGCTCGATCCTACTGTGAACATTTCAGCACCACTTGCATCATGCACTGCGGTTGCAACATTGTGGTTGGCTTGCATAGCATTGCCGCTGCTTCCTGAACGATAGACAGAAACTGTTGCTAGGCCACCGAAGTAAATCTTGGATGTACTTGATGCGGCTTCAACCCAGCAAACGGATGTATCTGCACTGTTGGTGGAATCCAAACAATCATTTCCACGGAAATTGACATCAATTAGGCGGATGTCTCCGTTTGTACCTGCACTTGCTAGATTGTTACCCCAATTTGTTTGGCCTGTAACTGTCATCTCAGCAACTGTTAGTATTGCGTTACGTGCGTACATGAAGTTGTTGTTTGTACTGTCGCCAGACATAGTACCATCATGAACTGTTACAACGCTGCTACTAGCAGAAGATGCGCAGTTTGCACTTATCCAGGCATCGCTGCTTCCATCACCGATGGTGACTGTGCTCAAATCGATGTTCCATCCACAGCCATTGACTGTGATGCCCTCGGCTGAGACAGTTGTTCCAACAACGCGATCTGTACTTGGTGCTGTGCCAGATAGAGTCAAAGCGCCACCCAAGTCAACATTGTCCATTGTCGATGGTTGTGTTCGAGCCATTGTCAAACCACCATCTGCAGACAATCCATCCATGGTCCAACCAGTATCACCAATAGCTGGGCTACTTGCACCAGCTGGAGTGATTGTGAATCCATTAGAATCTCCACTGCTGTCAACTTGTTCCATGTGGATGCTATCTGTTGCATGAGTGGTCACAGCAGCATTGTAGTTGCTGATTTCCACATTGAATGCATAGAAGTCAGTACCACTTGTTGCCGTACTTGTCTGTGCGACACCAGTCCCAGTTTGCTGGGATGAGAAGCCACTGCTTGCATCAATAGTAACGTTTGACATCCATAGACTGTCTGCATTTCCAACGATACCATTGACTGCAGCATCTGTCAGGGAGACATTCTCAAGAACAACTGTTGAACCATCACCAGTGTCAATTGCTCCCTGTCCTGTATACGCGTGTGTATTACAGTCGGTAGCAGAACCACCAACCCAAGTTAGGGTTGAGTCATCTGGTAGTTCGACACAAGAGTCAGCGCTGTTTTCCATGCTAACACTTGAAAGATCGAAGCCAGTTCCTTGTCCACTACCGTGCTTGATTGCAGTATTGACATTCGTGAAGGTTACATCACTGAATGAGAAGTCACCGACGTTTCCGTTGTAGTGAGGTGCGTTGCCGTGGCGGCTACCTGCACTAATGGCAATTTCCATGTTCTCGAAATTGGTGTGTGTAAAGGTGTGGCGATCAGTTGTACTTGCTGTGGTACATCCACCATTGGTGAATGCGATACCTTTAGCATAGTTGGTACCCATGTTGGTAATATTTACTGGGTGTGTTTCGTTACCACTTGCTGTCAACTTGTTACAAGCACCAGTGAAAACAATACCCTTTCCTTCAGCGATTTGAACTTCAACACCCGCGTCGATTGTTAGGTCTGCAGAGACCTGTAGGTAATCGCCACTGGATGGGTTCACTCGAATTGGGCTCATCTCTGTATCCCAGATGGTCGGGGTAGTGATGTCTGCAGTGACATCCATACCAGCACCATCGAATGGAATCATCTTGGTGCGGATACTACACTCACTTGCGGAGTTGTAGTAGCAGCGGTATGCTGCATAGTAACCCCACCATGGTGCAAGATCAACGTTGTTTGCATATGTACCCGAGTTAGGCAGTGACGGCATTGTAGTACCCCATCCGGAGGACATCATCTGCGCACTGTTTGTTGTACTCGATGTACTGAATTGCATAGCACCGTGTCGGATTGCGTGGATCTTGTGTCCTTGTGTTCCGTTGAAGGTGCTTCCGAAGTAATCAAACTCGAAGTCTGTTGGTAAGTCAATAACAACACTGCAATCACCTCGGTAGCTTGTGAAGTAACGGGTACAGTAGTATGTGTACGGGTTACCATTGTTGCTACCTGTGAATACTTCATCATAATTGAACAATTCAGTCATTCCAGCGCCATAAGCCTCAGTTGAGTACTCTGTACCATCTGTAGCGATTCGGAAGTTATTCGCGAATGGGTTTTGGCCACCGGAAAGATATCCTGGGCCACGACCTCGCAACACTTCACCAATCGTTGCGGCTGGGTTCTGGAATGCAATTGTCTGATAATCAGTGTATGCATTGCTGTTGGTATCGTATGCGAATTCAATCTCATTCGATACATCATACAGACGTACTTGGTAACTGACTTCGTAACCACGGCCTGAACCTGCGTTCATGTCATGCCACTCAATAACGAACACCTTGGTCGGTGTTACGATATCGTAAGTCATGGCTGTGGTGTTGTTCCAGTTGCCGTTCAGATCCTTAGCGTGTAGAGTGTATTCTACAGAATTGCCACGATCTGTGCCAGGTATAGATGTGGACCATGTACACTGAGCATTCTCACAAGATGAACGTGCTGCGTCAGGGGTCATGGAACGTGTGGACCAACCGGACCAAGTTCCTGCCTCTGCATCATACATTCGATACTTCATGTGTGGACCTTCAAGAACACCATTACTGTCTGTGGCAGAACTTGTGTTGAGACCCATTGGAGGATCACCTGCGTCCTTGATAATCATGGACAATGTTCTGCTGTCTTCGACATATGTGTCTAGGAATCCACTGTGACCAAATTCGGGTGGGAAAGTATCTGGTGCTGGCTTGATTGAACTCACCTTTGAGTTAATCTGGAAGCTGCTAGATACCTTGCCGTCCCAACCTGGGTTCGACCAACCATTCCAAGCGTAGTTGTAACGGTAATAATAGTAGGTCGACAAACATGGATTGCTGTATGTAGCACCTGTGTATGTGGTACGAACGAACATGATTGGGTTAGCGTTCGTGTTCACGCAGAATAGGTTGCGGTTAGCACTGTTTAGGCCATAGGTTGCGTTCCATGAGAAGGTACCGAAGTAACCTGTAATGTCTCCTGGAATTGGTACCTTGTAGTATCCATCATCAGTGCTACCATATGAGCGCTGATTGATAACTTGGCCACCTGTTTGTGGCTTGTCAATACCAGTACCACTTGCAACATCATAGCCCATAACTCCCCACTCTGCACCGTCAAAGTACCAAATGAGGTCGGAACCGGGTCCCGTTCTGGAGTTCATTGTTAGTCCTGGAACGGTTGTCTTCTCCATGTTTGTCTGACAGTTGGTTGTCGTACAAATTCGGGATGTTGTTGGCAAGTAGCGCAGATCAAGTTGTGCACCTGTGTTAAAGCAAGACTGGAAGCCTGTGCCACAGTTGGATGTATCATATTCCATTAGGTATTCACGACTTGGTTCGAAATACGTCATTTGCCAATCGTAGTAGCGGTTAGCTGAGCTAGAGTAAGAATATGAATTCTGACCGCTAGCTTTCATTTCCCACTTGTTGTCGCCATCTGCTGCGTTATCAACGTGTTCAATGTCGTAACTGTACGGGCTACTTGGAGCTGCTTGCATGTTACTTGGGATACCTGTTCCACCGGCTGGGGTAGTTCCAGTTGTACCTGAAATTCCTCCGTTAGGAGGTGATGGTGAGTCACGATATGCCCAGTAATAATCGACAGTCTTAGTGCCAGTTGCTGGAGCTGTTTGAGCTGGTATAGTGGCCTTGAAATTACAGGTTTGACCTGACACACAAGTTCCTACAGTGGACGCTGAAACGCCTGTCCATGAACCGCCGTCAACACGGTAATACAGGTGGGGCATACCTGCTGCAGTGGTGTTAACACCACTCGCATCAACGAGTCCAATGTACATTGTTCGCGAACCTTCTAGATAGGTTGTCTTGCCGTCAAATGCCTTGAAGTCTGCTGTTGGAGCAGCAGTATCTGAACCACCTGTGTATGTGATTTCAAGATGAGGCTTGTTGGCAGCGTTTGAACAACCATAGAAAGTGTAGGTGCTCTGGGAACACCAATACCAGTATGGAGAGTTTCCAGATGCTCGGACCGCAAGTCCAAGGATGTGTCCACTGCTTCCTGCAGCATTTCCATCTACAGCATCCTGAACGTCAGCTATACCGTTAGAGTTCATCGAAATCGAACGGATTGAACCACCGTATCGGTAGTAGCCAGGGTCACTCAGTGTTGTTGCAGCGGAAGAATCCGGTGAATTCGCACTGTATGTGTGACGGTTAGCACCGTAACTGCCCATGTAACTAGCAGGATCGACCATAGTGCTGCTCTGTGAAGAGCCGCTCTTCAGTACAGCTACTTCGTAACTGCGTGAACCTGTTCGGTATCGACCAACGTGGTTCTCATAATCTACAGCAGTAATTGTTGCACCACTTGGCATTGTATTTTGCAAGTTGAACCTGTGTACTGCGTTCCTTACATAGTTTGGATAGTAACTTGAACCAGTACACTGGGTGTAGTAACTGGATGCACCACTACATGTTGAAGCAGTACCCGTTGTTGAGTAAGAACGGGTGTAGTAGTAATTGCCTCTCCATGAGCGGTAAGTATACTTGTAGGTGTAGTAGGTTGTAGATGCACCAACATCGATTGTTGGATCAATCATGATTGGGAATGAACGGTTCTCGTCCATCAACCACTCTGAATCAACTGCAGTGGTGATCATTACCTGCTCACCAATCTGCATGATGTAGTACATACCGATGTGAGGGATAGCATCAGGATCCGATTCGATTATTTGTGGTGCTGGAATTGATACCAACAACTCACCTGTTTCGATGTTTCGAATCTCGACTGATTCGTTTGTCTTCATGAACTGACCATCAGTCAGTGGACTTGAACCATCGAATACAGCGTATCCATACGGCAGGGGCATCTCCTCTTGCAGACCGAACCAACCATTGAACTCCATTCCGAAGAATGGCTGGTCACGAACTACTAGGTTCTGCTTGACCTTGGTACTGGTCACCTGATAATCCAGAGCAATACCCTGACCGATTGGGTAACGAAGCACATTTCCTGCAGCTTGTGTTACCTCTTCAGTTTCATCGACTTCGTAGAACATTGGTTGCTCCATATCGTTGTCCATGTAGACAACTACCGGATTAACCCCAAAGCGAATTGGGTCGATGTTGTCATCGACTTGTACCAATACGCCGCGGTTCATGTCAGCATCGAAGTGAGTGTCGAAGACATTCTCTGTCACCGACCACCCATTGGCCTCCGATTCTACGTTTAGGTCGACATCCTGCCACACACCTTGGTCATCAAGGTAGTGGATAGGGTCAGTGGCCACCAAAGCGACCTTACCTTCTTCCGTCACATACGTCTTGGAGGTTGCAGTTCGGCTTCCAACGAGTTCATCCTCGTCATCATATCCGAATGCGGCATAATCCGCGGTTGCATATTCCTCCACGTTGAGCCCAAAGTAATCCACATCAGCATCTGCACCTGTTTCTGCGATCGAATCGACCGATACAGGTTCACTTGCTGGTGGGATGGCCTGGGACCAACTCATTCCAATCATCAATAGCGTGAGCAGCAGCCAACTACCGCCCAAAACCTTCTTGTTTCCTTTTGTCATCATATTCACATACCCCAAAGTGTCCTATGAACAGGCTCTGCCACGCTTTGGCACACATATAACCGTATGGGTGCAAACCCTTTGATTTCCAAGTTATTATCAGCGAACTGCGACTGAATTAAAAATGAGTTTGTATCTGAGAAATATGACTAGTACAAACTATTTGTAACATTTTGGGAAACCAAAATTGTTGCTCCTTTTGGATCATGAAAATGATGTTGATCTGCGAGCTTATTTTTTACCAAATGAGGTACTGAGAGGAATAGGATTGTACATTGCTCATATCGATATAATCTCATAAGAATATTTTGAACTGTCGAAACGAAAAGAGGGCCGGGGACCCTTAAGGTCCCCGGCCCGGGTCACTGCTACTAGCGAACTAGAGCAGGTCTTGCTTTCAGATGGTGTGAGATTAGTAATCCCACTCTTCGTTTCCACCTTCGCCGCCACCGCCGCGTGTCAGGATGAAAGCACCGCCGATAACAGCGATTACTACCAATCCAATGATCGCGTAGATTGCTTGTGAAGGCATACCATCTTCACCTGTTGGATCAGTGGTACCACCGCCATCAATGACATCAGGGATGTTCAACCCATCCTTCATGTCTTGATACAATAGTGCACCTGGGTCTGCGACGTTACCAACGGAATCCTTGGCTGCGATGCCGAAGTAAATCTCAGCGTTGCAAGTTCCGCCACAAATTTTCTGCTCGTCAACGGTGATAGATTTGGTTGTATCTTCAGTCGTGTCACACCCATCCTCACTGATTGAAGAGAATTCATCCTCAACGATACTTTGAGTACCTGCCCAACATAGAACCCATGAAGAAACGTCTCCTTCAGTTGCCGACCACGTAAAGGTCAGTGAATCGCCACTCAGTGTTGCTGTCGCGTCACTGATTGTTGGAGCTGGACTCACACTACCATCTGCAGTCACCTCTAGGGTTGCTGCAGGTGAACCAAACAGTGTGTTACCTGATGCATCAGTGTTTCCATTTTCAACACGTACAGTAACTCGAACGACATCGTCATGAGCGAATTGGTTGGTCCAAGATGTGGTTGTAATTGCCTGTCCAGGCATTGCCGTACCAGTTAACGGATCACAATCGGCCCCAGTACAATAATACACGTGTACAAGGTCGTTGCTACCTTCCATTCCTTCATCAGATAGGCCCCATGAGAACTCAACTGCTGCGCCAGGCTTAGCAACTGCAGTTAGTCCTGAGATACCTGTTGCTGGAGGATCTCCTCCCGCACTTGATGTTTCAAAGACTGCGTAGGTACCACCATTTAGGTTACCAGAAAGACTACCGTCGTGAGTGTAGGTCATAGCTACACCACCAGCAGCGGCTGCAGTTACTGTTGTGGTCAATGATGTCCAAGCAGAATCTGCTGTGCGCTTGTACCATAGTCCGTATGGCACTGTTGCATCACCTGCGAAATCTATTGTCAGTGATTCAGTTCCTATGTCTGATGGCATGAATACGTTAGTCACAGTCAAATCGAATGCGAGTACGCTATCGAATGAACCAGCGTTGTTACCGAGTGCTTGTGCAGTATATGCATCCACACTAGACGCCGAGGCGTTGACTTCGGTTGCAGGTCCATAAACGAGTGAATAACTCAATGTGGCGCCTGTAACAACCATATCTGCGCTGTCAGTATGTGTATGAGTGTAGATATTCCAAACAGATAGCATCATGCTATCTGTATCGGATGCACCGTATGAATCTGTGACTGTTGCCGTTACACGGTGTTCTCCAATCCATGATGCATCAGTTTGAGCTGTACAAATGGACATTGAGCACATTTCAAGTATCTCTTCCTCGGAATCTGCAGTCATCCTCTTCCACTCATAAACCAGTTGTTCTTCACTATCTTCAGTGTCTAGTCCTCGCGCGCGCATGATAATCTCGTCACCAATAATCACTGGTGCATCGACCTGCTCACCATCACGATTGATCGAGTCGAGGGTCGTGAATACTGTTGGGTTGTCATTGATTAATTCAAAGAATGTAGCCCTCATATCGTTACCACTGTTCATATCAACCATACATGCATCATTGCTACCTGTTCCACAATCGTCAGCTGGATCGCCACCGATAGTTGTGTCAATGAGATGAGCTGTTGCGGTCACGGTGTATCGACCAGGGCCCAAATCAACGTCTATACATGCAGTTCCTTCCGGCGCGGCTCCTTCTGCAGCCTCACCAAGCAGTAGGTGAGGAGCGTCCAAATCAGGATTCTCGTCCAAGCACTCGTTCGCGCTTTCACTGCCCTGAGGAATCATTTCAATCATGTTCTCATCCTTAACAGAGAATGTTACTTCCCAGTCATATGTGTTTGTAGCACTTGAACCACCGTACACAATTCCTGCCTTGAGACGGTTTGTACCGACGTTAAGGGTCCCTTCTGTAGCATCATTCATGCCAGCTGTGAGAGAAGTTAGACCAACGTCATGGAATACGCCCCAGTACATTGCAAGGGCACCATCATTGTTTCCAGTCCTATCATCATAGTCTGCAACCATTTCCATCATAATTTGAGATGTAGTTGTACCGTTTTCTGGGTCATTTGGATCCTCATATGTCGTCTCAGTCATCTCATAATCAGTGTAAGATACAAGATTGACTGAAATCGCCAAACTTTCCAAGCCACTACCGCCTGCGACATTTTCATCGCCCACAACGGTGCCATGGAATACATACTCTGTATCAAAATTCATGACTGTGCGATCTTGTGCACAAGGGTTTGCAGCATTGGCGCAAGGGTTTTCTTGACTTGGGTCAGTTTGATCGCCAGTCAAGTTGTGGTATACGTCCACACTCTGCGTTTCTCCTACTACAACCGAG
The DNA here is from genome assembly GCA_002722595.1 of Methanobacteriota archaeon. GTDB lineage: Archaea > Thermoplasmatota > Poseidoniia > Poseidoniales > Thalassarchaeaceae > MGIIb-P. Next base: position 8,859 of record PBMO01000028.1, read on the forward strand.
AAATCACAATTCGAATCAGATGCGCAAGGGCTTGAGTCAAACTGAGTTTGCACTTCGTCAATAGAACCAGTTATTGAAAGATCGAGTGTTGTAGCACGTGGCTGCCACTCCTCAGAACCCTGAGCAACAACAGTAAGTGCGAAATTGTGGGGGCCTGCGCCTTGTGCGTTAGCATAAGCAGCGTCATCAGCCATACACTCGCCTCCAGCCGAGATTGTCCAACATAGGTCAACCGCAATATCACGGTAGTGCTGAACAGTAACAGAGTAACTAATCTCATTGTTTGTCAGGTCACCATCGTCATCGTTGGATACCAAGTCTAATGATACAGTCACTGTGTATTCTCCAGCAATTGATGGAGTCCAAGTAAGGTCTCCACCACTAGCTGCTTGAACGCGATAGTTCCCGCCTCCAAGGAAATCGCCAGATGGTAGTGTGTTGAAACTGCAACCTGTAACGGCTACATCTCCAGGACAAACAGCGTCATCGAGATTGTCGATGATCGGTGTTGTCGTTCCAGCCGGTGTAACAACGACACGAATATTGAATTCGTCTGCGTCATTATCGCCATCATTGATGACAATCGGCCGGAAATGCACTACATCTCCGATGTCTATTCCATTCCGAGTGTTGCCGCTTTGATCCACGAATGTTTCTCGTGGTTCAAGTACATCGTGCATGACTAATTCATCAGCCGCACGACCACCCGTTTCCATTTCGTTCGTATCCTTCAGTTCATCGGCGAAATCCATTGCAGCGAACACGCTGGTCAACATTAACGCCGTGAGTACAATAGGCACAATTTGCTTCATTTAACAGTCCTCCCTCACAGTGGGTGCTTCGCCACAGTCAAACTTCGTATATATAGTGTGGGGAGTGGCAAGTTACTTTTCTTTCGGATAAACGCAGATTCTTTATAATACCTAGAACATACTGTTTGTAATTAAATAACATCCCGAAGAGCCTCAGCAGGTCGTATAGAAGATGCTTGACGAACGGGCCAGACTGTCGCAATCAATGTCAACAAATAGGCCCCCAATATAATCAACCATATTTCATTCCATGGCATTAAGAACTGCGCCCCTTCGTCTCGTAAGAATTTATCATAAAGCGCATAGTGGAAACCAACACCAACCACTGCTCCGTTGAAAATACCCAAAAAGGATATCCAGGAAAGTTCTACCAAGAATGTTGAAACGACCATTGCTCTGCTGAATCCAAGGGCCCTGAGTATGCCAATTTGATGTCTCCTCTCACTCACGTTCCTAACAGTGACTACTGCTAAACCAGCGATTCCAACAGCCAAACCTAATCCCAAAAAGGCTTTCAAAAGGTTGAACATGGACATAAAGAATGTAGTAACCTTTGAAAATGCCACCTCGATTACAAATACTGCAACACCTTCCTCAATCATACCCCTCTCGATTTCGTCTGCCGCAAACTCTTGTTCAGAAACAGACGTTCCATCTGGGACACTGAACCAAACAATCTTTGATTTTGCGTCGAATCTTTCTTGTGCAAATTCTGAATTAATGTATATTCCCGATGCAGCAAAAGAGGCCTCAGGTTTTAGAATACCTGCAACGAAAACAGTCCTGTTTATCCCTGAGTTTGTTGGATCACTAATCAGTAGAGGACTACCAACTGTTAGATTTAGAGTTACAGTATCTGGTCCGACAATTTGTTGTGGAGCCAAAGAGGAATCAATAATGACTAGACTGTCATCATTTAGCACCGCATCCCATATCTCCATTTCAGTAGAACCAAGCTCTCCGGCCCAATCACTAAGAGAAAGTCCACCATGTTCTGAAAAATTAGAATCAAAACCTCTCAACACAACGTTCAACCTTTGCGAATTTTCATCGCCCCTCTCAGCCTTGACAACAGCAGTATCAATAGTTGCAATAGAATCGAAGTAGGTGGAGTTCAATGAACCCAAATCCCATTCTTCCACATTCGGATTCAATTCGCTGCTACTGAAAGCAAGTATTTCGTAATCACCTCCTGCCTCTTCACTCATGTCATTTATGTAATTGCCAAATAATGCACTGTATCCTGAAAGTATGACCACTGCGAATATTACTAGAGAGAACATCCCCATTGTCACTGCTGTGCGGAAGGGTGTAGCCATTGGATAGGCGAGACTGGTGGGCAAAACTGCGGCTATTTTCCCTGACATGGGTGCTATGAAACGGGAAACTGTTCGAGTGATTAGAGGTGCTGTACTAGTGAGTAAAAGTACACCTGCTGCAACAAGGAAAATACCCATAATTATGAAGGAAAATGGACCTTGTTCCCATTCATTGCTGATTGGATCTCCATTCCACCCCCAAAAAATCATCATGACACTGAGTATGGTCAAAATGAAACGTGGCATGAATACAGGTCGATGGAAACGCTTGCCTAAAAGAGTGAAATCCTCTGGAATAACAAATGAAAATACCAAAAATAGTGGAGGCAGCATTGCAATCATCATGATGAAACCGCCAAGCAACCACCATGCGTGCCTAGTACCATCAATTGGATCTCCGAAAAGGAATGCCAAACAAAAACAGCAAATTGCAGACAGGCCCAAGAACATGGTGATTAATATCGACCACCATGGTAAAACCCCGCTATATCGTGACGGGATGCTGCGTATTGCAGCGACCACGTTTAGATGGCTAATCCACATTGAGGTCGACCAAAGCGTTAACCAAGTTACGAGGAAACCTGCAGTGAAACCTGCCAACACACTTTGATATGACCAATCAAACACGACATCCCATGCAAATGTAGCTGCAAATGCTGTGGCCATGAATTGCATTAATATCCAAGCTACACCAATCCCCAAAACGCTACCTACTGCACTGGAAATGAGTCCTAGTAACGACCCTTCTTGGACGAATAATGCACGGATATCTGATCGTTGCATTCCAATAGCTCTGGCCATGCCCATCTCGGGTTTGCGTTCATCAGCAAGCATGACAAATATATTCATGACAAGAAGAATACCTGAGAAAATGACAAATGAGCCAAAAATGAGGAAAAGAGTGGAGAAATCCTCTCCTGCATCTTCTGTTGCCTCAATCAAATTCAGTTTTACAGGGGCGACATTCAGATTCGTAGAATCAAGGTCGGCTTGTAAATCAGCCCAATCCTCAACATCTGCAAGAACTTCTGCGAATACCTGTTCATTCACCAAACCGGGCCCCACAATCAAAACCATGCTCCGAGCGCCAGTTCCACCGCCAGCCAATTTTTCAGCATCAGGTATTGATACTAAACCAAATGTCATGTCGGCGAAAGAAGGTTGACCAGGGGGTGAAGGAACGCTCAATGATGCATCCTCAATGAATAGTTCATCGCCATCCAATTGACCCCTAATTACGGGTATGTAGCCCCTAAGTAGCACGGATTCGGTTGGAGAAAGGGATAGCGTTTCACCTGCCCAATCCGAGACATAGATTTCACCACTATTGACTTCGGGAAAACCAATTACAGAACAACCCTCACAACCCACGACTGTCAAAGGAACTCGATTAACCGCATCAATTCGAATTTGGGATGGCAAACGTCCTGAAAAATTATCTCCCTCTACAATCGCAACACCTGAACCTGTAGTCACAATCAATCGTTCTGACCTCAGACTCATTGCTGCTGAATTAGGATTTGCTGCGGATGGGAGAGTCACATCTGCAGGATTGAAGGCGGTGCCATTCCATGCCCACAGACCATCATTTTCAACCCAAATTAAGTTCTCTGATTTTGCGGCAATTGTCCCATTTGGAAGCCCAAGTTCCCAAGCCGCAGTACTCAAACCATCATTCAATTGCCGCAAAGCCTGACCTTCTAGAACCCATGTAGAATTGCCATGTTCAAACAAATCTCTGCGTTCTGCAGTGTCGGCTGAGCATACCAATGAATTGATATCTGGGCCAGAACATGTTTGGCTGCCAAGTATATCGCCAATTGTCACGACTATTTCGTCCTCATCGACCGCAAGATCGGCTGTCAAAGCAGAACTGTCGTCAACTAGTTGATTGCTAGTAGACCAATTCGTAAACGGATCCAACGCATGTAGCCATACATTCCCATCAATTTCCTCCAATGCTAGTGTGACTGCATTTCCACCATTTACTTCTTGACAAGAATACAGGCAGAAACTTGAAAGAGCAACAATTGAGTGCCCCTGTAAGTAATTCTGGTCAAGAATACCTGGCGACAAATCGATGTGTCTAACACCATCTGCGTGAGCAATTATAGCTGAATGATTGTTCAGCAACAGGATATCACGAACTGATTCATCATCAACATCGTCTGGTGCCCAAACCCACCACTCCCCATCTTCATTCTGTAACGATAAACCTGAACCTGTTGCATACCAATCCCAACCTTCTGATTGCTCAATAGAAGTTATTGAAGATGATGCTAAACCAGAAACATTGACCGATTGCCGCGCAATATTATACAATGGAACCTGTAATAATTGAACCGATTCAAGTGTGAAAACAGATTCGTTAACTAAATTGGTCAAGTTGTGAACCTCATTGGATTTCAATTGTCCTAAATCTGTTGTTCTTGCTACTGCAATAATTCCATTTTCTGAATCGCTTTCTATTGTAAAACCGGCGTCCTCTGCGACCAACAAATCATTTACTAGTTCTGTGATTTCAGATCTTAAATTGGATGAACCTGCACCATCTACCACAATTGCTAATTGTGTTATTTTGCCCTGTTTGTTCGTTATTTCTTGTGCCTGCTGAAGGTTAGTAAACAAAAGCGGTTCACCGCTATTTCTATTGCCAGTGTTGATATCTAGAACTACTCCCTGTACAGTGAGGTTAACACTGTCTCTAACCAAACCTTTTTCGATATCGAAATCAACCCAGTGAACCTCGATTTCATCTCCAATAGTGGCAGAAATACTGTCTGCCATCTCTTCGTTGATAATGACATGACCTGGCCTGATTGCAGAATAACGTATACCATCGTCACCACCAATCGGTCGGAAACTACTCTTTGAGGAATAATTTGCATCGAAAGCATACCATGTTGCCATGGGTTCTCCAAGGCCTTCGTATTGCACTGATGCACTCATTCGAAGCCCGGCACGAGCCCCTTGAACCTCTGGCCATTCAAGAAGAGAATCTGCAATTTGTTCCGCCCGAGTGTGGTTCCATTCAACCCACAAACCTGTCGACCTATCCGTCTTTTTGATGTAATAGTCAGTATCTCCAAGAGGGGATAAGAATTGGTCTTCCATCGTAGCATCTAGACTATCGCCAATAACAAGAGAAGATGTGACGATTGCTGAACCAACTAGTAAACCTGCAATAACAAGTGCAGTATTTCGTTTTCTACGCAATAAATTGTTCCAAGCCATGACTGATATTATTCTATGGCGACTTGAAAGAAACCATTGCAATGATGAAAATATCAATACTCCAACGATTATTGATGTGCCGAAAAGTGTGAATGTATTTCCGATACTGCCATCATAATCGGGCCACTGAATAAAGATTAAAGCAATTGAAACAAAAGAGGAGAAAGTAAACGTCCCAATCTGGCGTGGGCGATTCCAAAGCCCTGCAGAAATCACAAAATCACTCCTATTCTTCCTCGTTTCTGCGATCTTCAATAATACGCCCATCCTGCATTATCAATACTCTTGAACAGCGTTCAGCTATTTCTGGATCATGCGTTACAAGCATCATCGTGACCTTGCGCTCATTGTTTAACCGCAAAAGCAAATCAATTATTTCATCACTTGTCTTTGAATCGAGATTACCAGTTGCCTCATCAGCGAAGATTACTGCTGGATTATGGACAAAGGAACGGGCAATTGTGACTCGCTGTTGCTGCCCACCGGATAGCTCTGCAGGAAGGTGTCCTGCGCGATCTTCTAACCCGACTGCTGCCAAGGCCTCCATTGCAGTCTGACGTGCTGCACTCGGCGGTTGACCTGCCATGAGCAAGGGGAGTTCTACATTTTCAACAGCAGTTAAAACCGGCAACAAATTAAATGATTGAAAAATAAAACCTAACTCAGTACCACGTATTGAGGTTAAATCAGCATCCGATATTTGGGACAAAGAACGCCCGTGAATAAACACATCACCAGATGAAATCTCATCTAGGCCAGACAAGCAATTGAGAAGTGTGGTTTTGCCACAACCGCTAGCTCCCATGACTGCAACCATCTCACCGGCACCTAGAGTCAAACTAACTTTTCTCAATGCCTCTACTCGATTGGTTCCCGATTCGTAGATTTTCCACAAATCACGTGCCTCAAGAACTGTCGTCATAACTGAGTCTGTGTGGAGCAGGGATATAACACTCCGTTTTCAGCGAGCCGCTGATGATTCAACATACTGTGCGGCTTTTCGGACCTCTATGCGAAAAATTTGGAGCGAATTGTGTTGATATTCGGTTACCAGCAAACAGCACTATTTCTGATTTGATTGAATTAATGGGTTTGCAAGAATACACACTAAAAACAGCACTAAATGGGGTCATGGTTGATCAAGAAACTGTATTGCACGGGGAAAGTGAAATCGCTCTTTTACCACCAGTTTCAGGCGGTTGAACTTGCGGAATCTTGAATGGGTGAGTATTACCAGCGCAGTACGGTGAGCCACAATGGCTATGCTAGGCGGACAAGAAATAGTAATTATACTCGTAATCTTCTTCCTCCTTTTTGGAGCTGAAAGATTACCAAAATTGGCGAGGGCTATGGGCCAAGCGAAAGGTGAATTTCACGAAGGACTCGCAGATATCAAAAACGCGGGAGATACCACTGAAGAAGATTTGGAACGAGGGGGCCGAACTGAAATGGTAGAATTGACAGAAAAGGCACAGGATGCAGATGTTGAAATTAGTGGGAAAACACCTGAAGAAGTTGCAGATGACATCTCAGAATAATCAATTGGAAAATTAATTTCCCAATTGAGAAATTACATCCTTTCAATTACCACATTCGCTGCAATTCCCACTCGTCTGATTTATGTGACCACAGTATCTGCAGGAATTTGAATGCAGACGTACTTCAGACACCCCCTCTTGGATTACACCTCGCCAAGAATGTCCTATGCTGGCACAGACATTTTGCAACCTATAATCGTCTGTCACAAGAGGAAGGTCTTTTTCTAAAGCAAGTGCAAGAACATCAATGTCAACAGGAGAGAGTCCAGTATAATCACCAGTGTTCTTACTCGATTGTATGGCGACATTTAGAAAATCTTGAGTGGGAGTTTCAAATTTAGGTCCTTGAGACTCGATCATCATGAAACGTGAGGGTGAAAGACGTTTCAACTCATCTAATTGGCTCAATGCGCAAATTCCTTCAGTCAATGCATCTAACGGCCAAGAGAGTAATGCAGCAGTATCTAGAACCTCCATGTCGATTAGGTGGCAAAGGTGCCCCATCAGCCTTCCGGACTGGACTATGATGGAAAAGAGTCATTGGTTGGTGTAGTTCCTTGGCAAACATGGGAGTGCTACCCTCTGGAGTCTGGTCAGCGATTGATTCGTTTGTTCAGTGGACTTCAGACCTTGGCCTACCTGGATTGGCTATACTCTCATTTACTGAGGCAGTAATTCAACCAGTGCCACCTGAAGTGTTGACATTACCAATGTACATCACTGCAGATGGAAATTTACCTCTGATTTTTGCAATATGGGCTGTTGTCACGCTATCCAGTGTAGGGGGAGCAATGTTAGGGTGGTGGCTAGGAAAGCTATTCGGAAGGCCAGTTGTGGAGAAAATCATTGACCAAAGACACATTACACGATTGGATAAATTGGTATCTAGGTATGGCAGCACGGGAATATTCATTGCAGCAATTTCCCCTATCCCATACAAAGCCCTTGCTTGGATTGCGGGCATGGGAGAAATGAATCCAAGAGAATTCATAATTGCCGGACTGTGGGGTAGAGGCCTTCGTTTTGGGGCCCAAGCATTAGCCATCGGTATCTGGGGCGAAGAGTTACTCGAACAATTGCGTGAGCCATGGATTTGGATAGCTCTGACAGTTACATCAATACTCATACTATTGCCTGCCAAGAAGTGGTGGGATAACCTTCTGGATGAGGAAGAATGACCGAACCTCTCATCAACTATATGCTCTGCCCAGAGTTTGCGCTCGTGTGGTGTAGCCAGGCCCATCATGGTGGGTTTTCATCCCGCTGACCCGGATTCGAATTCCGGCACGAGCATCTCTTTGTACTGCCTTGTTGTGCGGAAAATAATGACCGATTATTGCCACCACATCATCTGCCATTGTGGGTTCAAAGGGGCAGCTGTTCCACGTCGGCAACATATGGAATGCCCTCGATGTGGGCATGTTGTTGAAGCATGTTGTGAAGGCGCCCCCATCTGGGAATAATCATTGTCTTTCTCTATATGATGCCAGCATACCACTTAGCACGAGACCTAGGATAATTCCAACTTTCAACCCTTGATCATAAGCTCCTTCCCCCGCCAAATCTCTGAAGGCAAAGGCAAAGACCAGAGTTATTGGGCTTCCAAGGAAAATTAATCTAAGCAACCACTTTTTGAATGTAGGAGCTTCTCCGATAGGCCGTAGAGTAACCGAACCTTTCTTCATGAGTAATTCCCAATTCAGTTCATTGACCACTGCCCGCAATCTTTGTGTAACCATGGGACGCAGTTTGGGGATTGTTTTCGAATGTAAGCCTCTTCCCGTAATTATTCGTACGCGGCCTAACCATTCCCTTGAAACTATTACTTGTTCAATAACTAATTTTGCAAGTGGCAAATCTAAATCGTGCAAATCAACTGTGAGTACACCTCGATCCCTCCGCACATGTGTCATCGCAGTCCATGGACTTTCATCCGCCCACGGTAAAGAACGGGCTTTGTCCTCAACTGATGCAAACAGGTTCTGCAATCGATCAAGTGGATCAATATCCAGTTTTTTTTCTGCTAATCGACGATTACGTTCCACATAACGGACTGAGGTGTAACTCAAAAAAACTAACGCAGTTGAACTGCCAACAATAACTGCAATTTCAAAAGCCCGACTTAGATTTTCCACGCTCTCTGTGCCATTTGCGAAGATGTACATGAAGAATGACATTGTCCCAATCATGAAACCCATGACTGAGGATAAAATGACCAAATCCCTCGGCCTGAGTTCAATCATGGCGGGGGCTTGGTGCTCTTGGCTATGAAATGGACGGCAAATTTGCAACCCGCAACACCAATATTTCGTCGTCTCTCACCCCTCGATATGCGTCCACCATATCGCAACGGGTTAAACAATCGAGACCGTGAGCGCAAAGTGGGAAAGTGGGTCACTGGAATTATGGGATTTTACTGTATCTCGATGTTCCTCGTACCACTTCTCATGCCAACTGGTTCGGTACCTGAACTATCA
>PBMO01000029.1 GCA_002722595.1 Methanobacteriota archaeon
CCCCAAACAGAAATCTCAATCTCTCGATCTATGGCCTTGAGGTCCTCTATACGGCCTTGAGCGATGACTTGGCCCTTGTGAATCATCAGCATACGATCACAGATTCTTTCAACATCATCCATCAAATGGCTGCTCATTATAATCGAACGGCCCCCTTGTTTAACCACTTGAAATAATGTATCCAGCATGAATTTCCTAGAATTGGCATCTAATCCATTTGTTGGCTCGTCACATATCAACAAATCAGGATCATGAATTAGACCACATGCCAACTTTGTAGCTTGCTCCATACCTGTGCTGAATGAAGATATTTCTCGATAACGTTGGTCCCGTAGTCCAACGTATTCGAGTACTTCATGGGCCCTTTGAACCGCAAGTTGCGAATTCATGCCAAGTAATTCTCCCGAATATCGCACTTGATCAACAGCAGTCATGTTGGGTGTGAGGCAATCATATTCAGGCATATAGCCAATTCTTTGCCTGATTTTTGTCCCTTCAGTAGCGATATCATGACCCAGTACTTTACCGCCGCCACTTGTCAATGCAATTAGGCCCAGTATAGTTTTCAGAAGTGTCGATTTACCGGCACCATTTGGACCAAGTAAACCTGTTGCACCTGGCCTAATCTTGAGATTTACCGAGTCAAGTGCTACATGTTCACCGTACTTTTTCAGAAGGTCCTGAGTTTCAATAATCCACTCGTCCGACATGTGACCCTCCCGACGATACGTAGTATCGGCGGGGCGACTCATTTGTTGATGCTCTATGAATAATGCCCCGGCGAGTTCAACTTTCACCAATGCCATCTCGAACCTTAATTGCGATTCCTTTGCGCATGTCTCGTGCCTCTTCAGCAGTGCATTGAGATACACCATGCGCCAATAATTCGCCAGCCTCCGATTCGATGATACAGGGCAAACCAGGAGTCAGATCACCCCTAACTTCACTGATGAATCCATGCATGACATTGCGTCCTGCTCTTGTGAATGGTTCCGAATCAGGGATTACAACAACTGTGGCAACGCCTGCACCTTGAAGCTTCTTGGCACCTTCGATTGTGAGGCTGATACCACCATCCCTCATTCGTGGAGAAAACAAATGCTTGCCATCAGAAGAATATACATTTCTAACACGCTTTGTTCTGCTATAGACAAACGTACATCCATCCATAATTGACTTAGAATCATCAATTGAAATGTCGAAGAAATAACACACTTTTTCAACCATGATTGAGCGGTCTAATTCAGATCTGTTAATTTCATTTTTCTCACCATCTCCAAGGGCGGATGAAAGTATTTCCAAATTCTCCATCTTACCATCTTCAATGGAGAGAATTATGATTTCACCAATATCTTCGACTAATGCTTCAACATCAAATCGGATGTCCTCATCTGATGTTTGACCCCACATCGTGGTTGGGCCGACAAGATGTGCCCATGGACTAACATCTTCCAGTGAATACGGAATTACACCAATAGGAGTTTCAATGAAAATACCAGTCCCAGGCCATCTTTGGTTGATAGAATGGACCAAACCTCCAATCTTCTCTCGCCAAGGCCCAGAAGAACCTGTGAACACAATCGCTTGATTACATCCACCATTGTATGAAGATAGCAATCTACCTAGAGATGCTACAGCAGGTGGTGAAATGGGGAGGTCCTGGCTGAATTGGACACCACCATCCCTCAGAGGGTTTGTCGAAGATATCAATCCCTCTGGCATGTTTTCGTAAAGATATTCAGTAGCCTCTCGCAATGCAGCATTTGTATGACTACGCTCCTCTACTAGCTGCCAAATGGTCCCATCCCTAACCGCTTGACGGCAACGAGCCATTTCAGATGCGGTTACTTCGAGGTTGTGGCGTGCCAATAATTCGCATCTTGCGTCATCCGATAGAGCGAGAACTGTTTTCGGTGTGTGGCCATGAAGTGCTGCTGTAGAAATTGGGAACTCATTCAATTCCGATAGTTTGACGGTACCCCATGGCATCAGCATTCGATCATCTCGAGCAAATAGTGCATATGCTGCAGAATCAAACAAATCAGCACCAAGTGCAACACATATTGGAAAAAGATGGGGGTGACCACATCCAAACATGTGGATTGGACGATTCCAAGGAAGATGTTCTCTGCATGAGAGAATTATTTCAACTAGATCTTTGTACCTCTGGCGCTCCATCAATGGAACGATTCCTCCAATTGGGTGCACAGAAAATGGATGTGCGCCCATGCCTATTGCACTCTTTTTGCGCAATTCAGGGTAAGTCCCACCCTGAATTGGACCATTGAGCATTGTGTCCTTGGCTTCAGCGAGAGATGCTGATGCACGCTCGATTGTGCGATTTACAGCATCTAGAATCTCTTCCTCAGTCATTGAAGGAGTTCCGAATACATCGAGCATGGTTGCAATATCAACACCAATTTCTCGCTGAAATTTAACAATTTCTTCAACACCGACCTCAACATCGCCGTAGACATAATTCTGGAAGGTTCCTGAATCAGTCATAATTACTCCAGGATAATCAAGCAAAGCGTGAACACCATCTGAAAGGGCTTTTTTCTTCAATGATTCATGTTTCCAAATAACGTACGAATTGGTGATTAGTGCCTTGAATCCATATTTTTCCCACAACTCCCGTGGTTCAACAGTTCTAATGTTAGGATTAATCACAGGCAAAAGGCAAGGAGTTTCTAGCACATGTGTGGATGTGTGGAATTTCCCTAAACGAGCCCAACCATCACGATTTGTAATCTCGAACTTGCCATGATCTCCATCGCGGCATGGCGTCGGTTCGGCTGTCATCGAAGTGTCGCCGGTCAACACATGGTTTTCATCCATTCGGATAAACCGAAGAAACATACACTCATTCAAATACCTGCATTTTCACCTAATTGCATGGAAGAAGGTTGCAATATCGGTGCAAAGGGTAGAGCCATTCGATTATTTGGCGGTATTGCTTCAGTTATCGGTGGATTTCTCCTTTTAGCACTGATTCTGACTGGTTACATCGAATCATCACTTTGGTGGCCACCAACTGTAGGCAGTATTGCATTGGGTTCACTTGGCATCTATGAAGGGCGAACTGGTTGGTGTTATGTCCGCGGCATGGGAATTTGGACCCCGCTTTAGTCAAGCAGAACGCTCAAAACCTTCTTCGTCATAAATTCCATTTGGTCTGCAACCTGGGTCTTGTGCATCTGCAAGATTGTCGCCATCGTTATCAACACCATCTGCGCAATCACCAACTACAGAATCATCTCCTGAAAGAAGGCCGCCTGAACTATCTGCCACAAAGAACATAGTAATACCCACCAATAACAGAACACCTAGAACCAGTGCCCAAGTTGTTCCTTTAGATCCACTTTCATGCTTGTGAGTAATTTCGACTTCGACTTTTCTCACCCCATCTTCTGAAATTGCATCTTTCACTTGGTCTGACAACGATGGGGCCGCCATAGCACTGAGATGTGGCCTACACTTGTGAAACCATCTATTTCACAGGGTTCATATACCCCTGATGTCAATACATATTGAAGTGAAATGTCCAATATAATTCGTGATTTAGATGCTGAGATTGAGCTGCAGAATGCGCTAAACAGAGGAGATAGAGTTTGGGTCATTGGTGATGTACATGGTCACTCAGATGCCCTAGAAAATATCCTTACTGAAATCGATACAAATCCAGGAGACCGAATCGTACTACTGGGAGACCTGATTGATCGAGGTCCTGATGCTAGGATGGTCATCCGAATAGCAAAGGAACGGGGCGGGACATTTGTTCTGAAAGGTAATCATGAAGATATGGCCCTTAAAGGCTTCAAAGGCAATGAAAAAATGACCTGGGCGCCACCCATTGATTGGTTATTCAATGGCGGCAAACAATGCTTGGATAGTTATCGTAATTCTGAGGGAGATCTAGTCGAAGATGAATGGATTAGGGACCTTATTTGGTTGGCACAAAAACCACATGTTTTGGTATTAGATGAATGGATATTAGCACATGCTGGAATCAACCCCGAATATTCTATAGATAAACAAACTGAAGATGACTTTTTGTGGATAAGGAGTTCTTTCCATGACTCAAAAAAATCAATCGATGGGCATCGTTGTGTTGTATTTGGACATAGCATTACACACACAGTTCTTGGACAAAGAATAGGTGATTTGGGGAAAAGTGAATACAGGCTTGATGATGGACGTCCATTGTGGATCGGAATTGATACAGGCGCGTGTGACTCTGATTCTGGTTGGTTGACTGCAATGGATTTGAGTTCAGGAGATATTGTTCAGGCCAAGGATGATGGGACAACTCGAAAACGCCAACACGCCTTCAAACGAAAGTGACCCCGCCATGTTTCAGGACAAACTCTCGACCCAATTCGTCGAAAGTATCCAACAGGCTCTTACTGAATCGAACTCTTGATACTTCTCCACCTTCAAGCAAATCACTCTGAATACCCTGCAATGTACCGGGTGCTGCTCCACATGCAATACAGGCTCCATCCAAATTCAAAACTAAGTCGACACCGTCATCGGTTGCCTCTGCATAATCGACCTTTACACCTCCTCCGTGGCCCTCTAAAGCAGCCCTAACCGCTCCAAGACGCGCAATTATGGCAGAAACAAGTTCGTCAGAACCTACCAAATCCACCAGTGGAGTATTCCTCAAACGCTTATCTAGTTCCTGATCTGACGATTCAGCAACTCGTTTAGCAGCTTCTTTTTCCATTGAATCTTCGGCCTGATTTCGATAAAAATCTGCCAAATCATCGCCGGCCATACCAATGCTAGGGGACTTTGTATTGTAAGTTTCACGCACCGTAGGTGCGAGTCATGAGTAGGCAGATGTTGATAAATGAAGGACGAGACGCTATATTACTGAGGTACTAGTATGTCCAATGAGCCTATCCTTCGTATCGCTGATTTGCATGTCTGCATCGATGATACTCAAATTCTCAAGGGTGTTAGTCTGGAGATAATGCCAGGGGAAGTCCATGCACTTATGGGGCGTAATGGAAGTGGAAAGTCTACACTTGCAAATGTTTTGATGGGACACCCCGCATATGAAATAACTGGCGGCACCATTGAATTCCTTGGCGAAGATTTGGCCGAAATGGAACCCTGGGAAAGGGCACGTGCAGGAGTATTCCTTTCATTCCAATACCCTCAAGCAGTACCTGGACTGCAAGTAGGAAATTTCCTGCGGAAGACTGTTCAAGCTTTGAGGGGGGACGATTCGCCTAGTGCTAGAGAGTTCAGACAAGAGTTGAACAATGCTATGTCTGAATTGGACGTAAGCAAGCAATTCCTTGGCCGTTATGTAAACGATGGCTTTAGTGGTGGTGAAAAGAAGCGATTTGAAATCCTCCAACTTTTGTTGAGCAAACCAAAACTTGCTGTATTGGATGAAACTGACTCTGGCTTGGATATCGATGCCCTACAAACGGTGGCAAAGGGAATTAATGCCTCAATGGGTTCAGAGAGTGGGTGCTTGATTATCACTCATTATCAAAGAATTTTGGATCATGTAAATCCAAGCCATGTACACATCATGATTGATGGAGAGTTTGTAAAGAGCGGTGGGCCCGAACTCGCTCTTGCAGTTGAAGAAAAGGGCTATGAGTGGTTGAGTTAGAGTCGGACGTGAGATTATGGCAGAAAATACTGATGCTCGAGATGCAGTTGGTGATTATCGCTATGGATTCCATGACCCTGAAAATCACACAATACGATTTGATAGCGGATTATCTGAACAGGTGGTCAGAGATATCTCTGCACTCAAGGACGAGCCTGAATGGATGACAGAACTTCGAGTAAAGGCATACAACCACTTTGCAAATCGTCCAATGCCGACTTGGGGGAACATGTCGATGCTAGAAGACATTGATTTCGATGCGATTACTTACTTCCTAAAATCGAGTAATCAAACAGAAAACGATTGGGAAGATGTCCCAGAAGACATTCGCAATACATTCGACCGATTGGGGATCCCTGAAGCCGAGCAGAAATGGCTTTCTGGTGTCACTGCACAATATGAATCGGAAGCAGTATACCACAGCATCCGCGAAGATCTTGAGGAGCAAGGAGTGATTTTCCTTGACATGGATTCGGGGCTCAAAGAATATCCAGAACTAGTCAAAAAGTGGTTTTGTACCGTTGTCCCATATGCCGACAACAAATTCAGTGCTCTAAACACTGCAGTTTGGTCCGGTGGTTCATTCATCTATGTTCCAAAGGGTGTCCACGTTGAAATGCCTGTTCAAGCTTATTTCAGAATCAACGCGAAGAACATGGGGCAGTTTGAAAGAACTCTGATTATCGCTGATGAAGGATCATCGATTCACTATGTTGAAGGCTGCACTGCTCCAACTTATTCAACTGATTCTCTTCACTCAGCAGTAGTAGAGTTAATCGCCCTACCTGGAGCACACATTCGTTATTCAACAGTTCAAAATTGGAGTGCAAATGTGTACAATCTTGTAACAAAGAGGGCAGTTGCTCATGAAAATGCTGTTGTAGAATGGGTCGATGGAAACATTGGTTCAAAGTTGACCATGAAGTACCCCGCTGTAATTCTGAAGGGCGAAGGCGCGCATGCAGAAGTCATTTCAGTGGCATATTCTGGGAAAGGTCAGCATCAGGATGCTGGAGCAAAAATACACCACTTGGCATCAAATACAACTAGTAAGATTCTTTCAAAATCAATATCAAAGGACGGAGGTAGAGGTTCTTACCGAGGAATGGTTCAAGTTTCAAAGAAGGCTCAGAATTGCAAAGTCAACGTAGTTTGTGATGCACTAATACTTGACGAAGGATCAAGAAGCGATACTTATCCGACAATGGAAATCTCAAACCCCACTTGCCGTTCAGAGCATGAAGCAAGTGTCTCAAAGGTTAGTGATGAGCAAGTATTCTACCTAATGGCAAGAGGCCATTCCGAGGAAGAAGCTTTGGCTTTAATTGTCAATGGTTTCTTTGAACCATTTACACGTGAATTACCAATGGAGTATGCTGTTGAAATGAATAAATTAATGGCTCTTGAAATGGAAGGAAGTATTGGTTAGTCAGGAGACACTTACATGCCATACTCAGAACTTGAAGAGCCGAGCCGTGCTGACCATTTATGGAGATATACATCTTGGAAAAGGATTCATCCAAGTGGCCAATTCCATGAGGTCCCTAAAGCCGCAAAGGCTACACTAAGCCTGAGGAGTTTGGAAGAAGGTGGAAAGACCGATGGAGTTACCCTAGAGGTTGCTTCAGAGGAGGATCTCGAGAGGCTTGCTGTTAGCGGAAGCTCAGATATTAGCACTCAATTCCTGAGAGCAATTGCAGATGGGGATGCAATGGTTCTACGTGTGCAAAGAAAAGCACGCCTAGATTCACCGGTGCAACTTGACATTGAATGCGAGGGTGATATTTGTGCACTTCATTTATTGGTTGATGTAGGTGATATGGCCGAGATGGAACTAATTACGCGTATTTCCGGAAATGCGTCATGGGTAGGTATCCTTCGTCAGGGTCGTTTTGGTGACGGATGTAACTTCAATGACGTTGTAATCAATCAAATTGGTGATGGTAGAATCCTCAGAACAGATGGGCTCTACTTGGGCAGAGATGCACAGATTCGGTGTGGAGCAATAGGTTCTGGCTCTAGTCGTTGTAAGTCCGATTTGCGATACACGATGGATCAGTCTGGTTCATCTCTGAAAGTCAATGGCAGTATTCTGTCCGCAGAAGGGATGCACAATGACTACCATGTCGAAATATTCCACCTTGCACCAGAAACTTACAGTCGCCTGAATTGGCATAGTGCATGTGCAGGAAAATCTAGAACTATTGGCACAGGTATGCTTAGAATCGAAGAAGGGGCAAAGGGTGCAGATGCTGCTCAATTGTTCCACAACCTTTTGCTCAGCAAAGATGCTGAGGCAGATAGCATTCCCGAATTAGAAGTCAGTGAGAATGACGTGGTTGGTTGTGGCCACGGCACAGCCAATGGACCGGTCGATGACGAGCAAATGTTCTATCTTTCAACTCGTGGATTCAATGAGCCTCAGGCTCGTTCAGTACTCATTGCAGCACATCTAAATTCAACTCTTTCTGAGATGGGGAGCACAGTTGTTCATGAACATCTTTTGCACTCTCTAACAAACGATTTGAGCACGATAATGTGAAATTTTTCCAAAACGTGCCTTCATATCCATCTGCCCGGTCCGTAGGACCGGGGAAGTCATATGCCGCTTGATGTAGATGCCATTCGTTCGGATTTCCCAATCCTTTCCCGGAAAGTCTCTGGAGGGAAGGATTTGGTTTATCTCGATAATGCGGCAACAACGCAGAAACCTCAATCCGTCATCGATGCAATGACGAGTTACTATGAGCAATCAAATGCCAATGTTCACCGTGCAGTCCACACACTCGCAGCTGAAGCAACGGAGATGTATGAAAATGCAAGGAACACACTTGCTGATTGGTTTGGAACAACTAGGGATAATCTGATTTTCACAAGTGGAACTACTGAAGCAATCAATCTAGTTGCTTGGGGTTGGGCAAGATCGAATCTAAAATCAGGCGATGCGGTAATAATCACTGAAATGGAGCATCATGCAGATATTGTTCCATGGCAACTTCTGGCTGAAGAGAAAGGTATTGAAATTCGCGTCATACCAATCAATACTGAGAAAGATATTCTCGACATGGATATCTTCGAAGCCTCTCTTCCTGGTGCAAAACTAGTGTGCGTAGTCCACACATCAAATGTCCTAGGTGTGGCGAACCCGATTCCTGAAATAATCAACATGGCAAAAGATGCCGGGTCAAAGGTCCTAATTGATGCAGCACAAGCCGCACCACATCACCGCCTAAACTTCTCAAACCTAGGTGCAGACTTTGTTGCAATAAGTGGCCACAAAATGTGTGGGCCAACTGGAATTGGATGCCTCTTAGCCACTTCCGAATGCATTGAACAAATGGAGCCATTCATGTCAGGAGGAGATATGATTGAGACCGTCACAATGGAGAAATCCACATTTGCGAGTGGCCCACAAAAGTTTGAGGCAGGAACTCCAAAAATAGCTGAGGCGATTGGTTTTGCAGCGGCAGCAGAATATCTTTCCAAACTTGACATGGATGAAGTACATCATCACATCAGAGGATTGGCAAAATTGACTGCTGAGAAAATCAAATCAGTCCAAGGCATAACGGTCTATGGAGACCATTCGGTTGACGAAGGTAGTGGAGTTGTCTCATTCTTGCATGACTCGATACATGCTGAAGATTTGGCTAGATTCATGGATGCTGGCGGTTTTGCAATGAGAACTGGGCATCACTGTGCTCAACCTCTTCTAGATGCATATGGAGTCTCGAGCACAAACCGAGTATCGTTCTATCTTTACAACACGGAAGATGAAGCAAATGCATTTGTGGATCACCTGAGATATGTAGTGGAAAAATTTGGAGGTTGAATCATGTCTTGGCCTGAGGCACTCAAATCTGCCATTGATGAATTCTCTGATGTTTTCGACCCGATGGAACGTTACGAAATGTTGTTTGAATGGGCATCTGAAGTGAATGAGTTGCCAGTGGAAGAATGGTCGGAAGCGAATAGGATACATGGTTGCCAATCGGACGCACATGTTGAATGCCATTTAGAAAACGGGCTATTCTATATGCGTGGCGGAGCTGATGCACAGATTGTCCAAGGCCTCATGGCCATCACTTGCCTTGCGGTCAATGGGCGCGAACCGAGTGAAGTTATCGATATCGAACCATCCTTCGTTGATGAAATGGGAATCAAAGCCTCACTGACACCGAGTCGGTCGAACGGTTTTCTGAATATGTTCAAAAGAGTTCAGGAAGAGGCGAAGTTACTGATGGAGAGAGAATGATGTCAGACAAGCAGGCTGTTTTGGATGCCCTTCAGGTTGTAGAAGACCCAGAATTAGAGATTAGTATCGTTGAATTGGGTCTAGTATATGATGTTAGATTTGAAGAAACTCATGTCGAGGTTGACATGACTCTGACAAGTCCAGGCTGCCCTGTAGCGCCGGAGATCATGGCAGCCGCCCACCGAGCTGCGTTGACTGCGGAAGGAGTAGAGAGTGTGCACATCAATTTGGTCTGGTCCCCTCGATGGGATCCGAAAAAACACGCCTCAGAAGACGCATTGATGGACATGGGTATTTTCTGAACTACTGTTGCATCTCAGTTGCACGAACCGTATTCGACATCAACATGGCGATGGTCATTGGGCCGACACCGCCTGGAACGGGAGATAGTGCCCCCGCAACTTCACCCACATCGGGATGAACGTCACCGGTCAAATGGTAGCCCTTCTCTGAATCATCATCGACACGGTTCACACCCACATCAATCACAGTCGCACCAGGCTTGACCCAATCGGGCATGACCATGTTTGAACGACCCACTGCAGCAATAATCACGTCCGCCTCTCGGCACAATGCTGCCATGTCGGATGTCCGAGAATGTGCTATTGTCACTGTAGCATCTGCTCCCTTCTGTGCCAGCAGCAGAGATTGTGGCATCCCCACAATTCGGCTACGGCCAATCACAACAGCGCGCTTACCGCTCAAATCGACATTCGCCCACTCCAACATACGCATAACGCCTGCAGGAGTACATGGTAGCAAACCACTGGCATCTCCTTGCACCAAGCGACCTAGATTTTGTGCATGGAATCCATCAACATCTTTGGAAGGATCGATCAAATCTGTGATGGCGACCTCATCCATTCCTTTTGGTAAGGGTGATTGAACAAGAATCCCATTCACATCAGTATCAGCATTTAGTTTCTTAACAGTGGATACAACCTCAGAATAATCGGCATCTTCTGCGATGTCTATACGTGTGCTTCGAATGCCTAAACGCGCACATGCGCGTTCTTTTGCACCAACATATACGTGGGATGCTGGGTCGTTCCCTACAATCACGACA
This sequence comes from Methanobacteriota archaeon, assembly GCA_002722595.1. Taxonomy (GTDB): domain Archaea; phylum Thermoplasmatota; class Poseidoniia; order Poseidoniales; family Thalassarchaeaceae; genus MGIIb-P. Next base: position 10,957 of record PBMO01000029.1, read on the forward strand.
GCCAAGTGAGGTGGAGATGCTAGAGCGGCGATTCGCTCAGCCAGTGCGGCTTCCACTGCTGCACCACACGCATTGCCATCAATTCGGGTCGCGCCCATGTTCAGGCGGGGGCGCATCCCCCACTTGAGCCTTCGTTGACTTCAAGAAGGGATAGCAGTTCGCGAAGGGTGCGCCAACATAGCTTAGCTGGTAGAGCGGCTGATTTGTAATCAGCAGGCCGGGAGTTCAAATCTCTCTGTTGGCTCCAATAATCGCAATCAAATTGCTTATTGAGTGTGTGTACTGTCAGTTTACTCATGACAGCGGAAGTAACCTCTCAGCCCGATGAAAATCGGGTTTGGACTCTTGAAGAGTTGGAGGACACTCTACTTCCTGGACACGCTTCAAATAAATCTGGACGCGACATAATCTTCGCTTGGCTTGCCCGATATCAGGAGGCGAAAGCGAGTGGACAAGAGGCAATCAATGGTACCGTAGGTAGCCTTTTGGAGGATAATGGAGAATTGGCAGTCAACCCAATTGTATCGTCTACTCTACGCCAACAAGCTGACTTGGAAATGAGTGCATATGCGCCTTTGCCAGGCTTGCCGCATTTCCGTGCACTGGTTCAAGAGTTGGCATTGGGCGATGGATTAGCAGAAATACAATCGCAGGGAATTCATACTGAAGCAATAATCACTCCAGGAGGTACCGGTTCACTGTACATGTCTGCAAGGAATCTGCTTGAACCAGGTGAAGCATTACTTCTGCGAGATTATCACTGGGGCCCATACAATACGATTGCAAACGAATGTGGTGTAACCACTGCAACTTGGCCACTAACAGGAAAGGATTCGCAGATTGATGAGGGTGCTTTGAGATCCATATTATCGCAATTACTGATAGATCAGAATCGTATTCTTTCTTGGCTGAATGACCCTGCACATAACCCGACTGGAATGACATTAAATGCTGAAAGTAGAATGCAAGTTTTGTCTATATTTGCAGATACTGCGGCCAATAATCCAAACAAGGGCGTCACACTGTTCCTAGATGGTGCCTATGCTGCATATTCTAGAGAACACCATGGCTGGGGAGATACCATTCGGGATTTCACACGTGAATGTATTTGGCCAGGAAATCTGCTAGTGTGTTATGGATTCTCTGCATCGAAGAGCCACACATTGTATGGACAAAGGTGTGGTGCTCTTGTGATGTTACATCCAAATCGATCTTTCATCGATCGACTCGTCGAAGTAATGCTCCATACTGGTAGAGGGACTTGGTCAGGAGCTGCAAGACTTCCACAAGCTACTTTGCACTCAATCCATTCAGATGTGGATAAATTCGTAGATTGGTTGCATGAACGCGACAGATTGCAACAAATGCTGGATAAACGGAGGGAATTATTCAATTCTAGATGTGCAAAGGAAGGCGTGCCCCTTTTACCAAGCCATGATGGGTACTTTGCCTTCCTCCCCCACACAAACCCTGAACCAATTGCACAGGCGGCGGCTGCAAGAGGATTGTACGTAGTGCCGTTGCGTGGTGGGATTAGAATTGGATTGTGCTCAATACCTACTGCTGACGCAGATAAAGCCGCAGGTATATTGGCTGAGGCTTGGCGTATCAGTGGTTGAGAGAGATGCAAGCCAGCCCATGGACCGGACACACCGGCTATCAAGTTCAACAACCATCCAATTGGTGGTCATGGGGCTTGGCAATTTTCATCGGCATATCTGTGTTCTTTTCTATGATTGGACTCCTATTGTCTGCTTTGATTCCATATGATCAACTTGTTGTAGAACTTAAGCAGGATGAACCAGGCCCCTATCCTGAAGCTGGAACATCTGAAGAACAGGAATCTTGGAATGAATCTAAGGCTGAATATGACGAATATATAATCACAAAAGAACTCTTTGATAACCTAGAATCTATGAAAAACACTCAAATTATTTTGGGATTGATCACCAGTACATTCGGAGTAGTTAGTTTATTCTTACTCGTGCAACTGCACCCCAAAAGGTTCTATTTTGCATTTGCATGGATTGGTTGTAGTGCAATATCTTCTATTGTTGGACAGGTTATGAGTTACTCAATGATGGGAGACTTGTATCAAAGCATTCCCGAGATGGATACTGGTCCATGGATGTCAATACAAATGGGTTTTGGAATAGGAGCGACTATTGTCTGCAACCTCTCACTGTTTTGCATTATACTTACATGTGCAATCAAGAGCAAGGGAGATCAATTAGAAGAAAGCGGCTTCCATTTTGTACCTAGTCAACAGAACCAAGAAAACTAGTTCTAATGAAGGTGGATTGATGGAAGATATCTTCGATGTTGTAAATGAAGAAGACATCGTAATCAGTCAATTACCTCGTAGTGAAGTGCATAGTCAAGGGTTATTACATCGATCTGTTCATTTGCTAATACACAACTCAAAAGGAGATTTTTTCCTGCAAAAGAGATCGGAAAGCAAGGATACTCACCCCAATACTTGGACGTCTTCAGTTTCAGGGCATGTAGACAGTGGGGAAACATATGACAAAGGTGTAATTCGAGAAACAGTAGAAGAGATTGGAATCGAATTGGAGAGCACCCCTGAAAAAATGTTCAAGATTGATGCTTGTGAAGAAACTGATCAAGAATTTGTATGGGTATATCGACATCAATTCGATGGAGAATTGCGTATTAATGAAGAAGAAATAGCCGATGGAAAGTGGCTTGGAGGAGAAACAATATCCAATTGGATTGAAGACTCTCCTGAAGAATTCTCCCCCTCATTCAAACTCATCTGGGATATATTCCAGTCACAAAACCTTGATTGGGTGTCTTCGCACCGACGTTAGACATGCAACCAGCAAATAACTTGATTTTTTCAAACACTGAAACAATACCGGGAATGACAATTGTACAATCACTAGGAGTGGTTACAGGTTCCACTGTTCGCGCCAAAAACGTGTTCAAAGATATCGGAGCAGGCTTCAAGAATATCGTGGGTGGAGAATTGAAAGCATATACTGAATTACTTCAAGAATCACGTAATGAAGCCCTATTTAGGATGCTAAACGATGCTGCTTCTCGTGGAGCAAATGCAGTTGTCAATGTTCGATTTGCAACATCTTCAGTCGCAGGTGGAGCAGCGGAATTACTTGCTTATGGGACTGCTGTAGTAGCTCAGTGAGGTGAACTCATGGCAGAAAGTGTACTACTGGAAGTTCTGCTACCAGTATTCTTCGTTTTACTGATTACAGTAGGTCCATGGGCAGCGAGTTTAATTGGTACCTTTTTCTATCAATCATCTAAGAAAAAGAAACTATTGGTGCGTGAACAAGGAATTGGTTCAAACGATAATTTGACCAATCTAAGAAATCCTATTCGAAGCGATGATGTAAAAGAATTCAAAATGGTTTGGTCGAGTGTCGTAATGTCACCAAGTTGGTTTCAGCAGTTGCTAGGTGGGATCATGTCCCTCTTTGGTGGCCAAATTGATGTATACAGAGGTGTGGTCGATTGGGCACGAAGAGAAGCCCAACAGCGGCTTCGAGAACAAGTCCAACAACAAGGGTTCGATGAAGTAATCAATGTGCGTATGGAAACCAGTACACTATCGCGGAATCGAGGCGGGAAAGACAAAACCGCTGGTGTTGAGATTCTCGTATATGGAACGGCAATCAAATACTAAACACAGTTGGAGGACTAAAGCTGCAACATCTCCGCTCTAATCTCTTTATTTCAGGATGGATTTTGATTCTGCTTGCTGCAGGCATATCCGTGAGTTTACCCGGTGTAGAGGGACTGATTTTTGCTGGACCCGCGGGCGTTGTTGGGAGTATCATGCTAGTCTGGGCAATTTCGATTCAAGAGGAGCCAAAGGGCATGTCTGAGAAAGATATCTCGAGATGGACACCTGAGGCAGAGGCGTTATCCCCTGGTGCAGGGGGATCAGTGATGTATCGAGTTGACACGACCTTGGACGAACCAATCCGGACCAGTATCCTTTGTGGTGCGTGTGGGCATCTAGAGTGGGTCGAAGGCACCCGTCCGACTGAATATTCCTGCACTGAATGCGAAATTCCCCTATGGGAAGAAGAAGAATGAGCCTTCAATATCAGGAATGGTCAAGAACAAGTGTCCAGAGGCCTCCTATGGAGGCCTGTCTTTGGAGTTGACCAACAATGAGAAGAGAATGCTGAAGGCCTTGCGAACAAAACCCGATGAAAAATGGGGTTTGGACTCACTACTATCTGCATGTGGATGGGATGACCAAGCACATGTTGCAGGAGCCGGTCTCGCACTAGCTGAGAAGGAACTTGTAGAAATGGAAACTGAGAAATCTGTTGTCTGGAATCTTGGTCCAGAAGGAGATCAGGCCATAGAAAATGGATTACTCGAAAAGAGAATTTGGGATTGGTTAGAATCACAGCCTGAATCATCTCGAAGCATGAAGGATTTGCAAGAGAGTGAAGTGGTTTCAAAGCAAGAAGCAGGGATTGGTGTAGGGCTCCTAAAGGGAATCGGGTGCCAATTTGAGAAAGGTTCGTTTGTTCTTCCCGAAATTACAGACTCAGTAATTGTCACTCTTGTTGCCCGTCACTCATTCTTAGAACAATGCAAGAAAGGAGCTTCTGAACAAGACTTGGACTCAGAACTACTGGCTCATTTCCGTAAAAGGAAGGGGCTGATTGAATCAATCGAAGGAAGCACTCGAACTTGGAGATTGGCTGATGCGGGCCAGAAATTATCAGATGAGGGACTAGAAGAGAGACTACAAGTTGTTGAAATTACTCCTGAGTTATTACAAGGAGAAGATTGGCGTGATGCAGATTTCAAGTCCTACGATGTCGAGCTCGACGCGCCAGTACCAGCGGGTGGCCGTCCACATCCAATGATGGCACTCATTGAGCGCATTAGGAGTATTTTCCTAGAGATGGGTTTTGACGAAATAGATGGTAATTTCGTACAGACTGCTGGATGGAACATGGACGCTCTATTCATTCCACAAGATCACCCTGCTAGAGAAATGCAAGATACCTTCTATTTGACTAACCCAGAGAAAATCGAAATCGAACAAAAGTATCTCGACGATTGGACATCCATACATGAGAGTGGTGGGGAAACAGGGAGCACTGGTTGGGGAGGTTCATATTCGACTGATGAGAGTCAAAAAGGACTTCTGCGAACACATACAACTGTCAATACTGTTCGATATCTAGCTGACAAACCTGACGTTCCTTGCAGAGTGTTTGGTATTGGTCGCGTTTTCCGCAAGGAAACAATTGATAGGACTCATCTTCCAGAATTTCATCAGATTGAAGGGATTATTATGGAGCCTGGTTCCAGTTTGCCTATGCTTGTTACCACACTCAAAACATTCTATGAGAAAATGGGTTATCCTGAAGTCCGAGTACGTCCAGCCTACTTCCCATATACTGAACCATCGTTAGAAGTTGAAGTGAAATGGAGAGGGCAATGGCTGGAGTTAGGTGGTGCAGGTATATTCCGCCCCGAAGTTACTGAGCCCCTTGGATGTAAATGGCCAGTCTGTGCTTGGGGGATGGGGCTAGAAAGATTGGCAATGCTCGTACTTGGATTAGATGATATTCGTCAACTATACATCTCAGACCTTGAGTGGTTAAGGAATCAACCATTATTGTGATTGCTTGCCTCATCTAGGTATTGTTGACCGTAATATTGCCACTGCTCCATAGTCCAACCTTCTGGAAGCCCGCTCTCAGGGATAGGCGGACCTGTCTGTGGCAATTGATTAGACTGGTTTTCTGTCGGAGGATCATAATCAGGGACTTTAGTTTCAAAAACATCCAGGGGTGGCTCAGATATCCATTCAGTAACATCTTCTTTCCGACTTATGAAAAATAGACGTGACGCTGCAATAAGAATCATCACCAATCCAATAAATGCAGCAATAATTACGTAATTGATTACTGAATCAAGCGATTCTTGTTGGGCCGTATTGGATTCTTCATCTGGGCAGGAACAGTCAACAGGGTTTCTACTTGAGCCATCCCAACAAACGTCGGTTGTACAACCAACTTGATCCGATTGTGAATCAGTATCAATAATATCATCACACCCATCAGGTATAGAATCCAAATCTGAATCAATAGTATCATTGAATCCAGGACAGATGTCCATGTCATCGGAGATTTCATCCCCATCCGAATCAATGAGGCTATCACAACCATCTGGAATCAAATCTAAATCGATATCAATGGAATCATCTGAACCTTGGCATTGATCGGAATCATCCGAGACACCATCACCATCGGAATCAATCAATGAGTCACAACCATCAGGTATCAAATCTGAGTCTGAATCAATGCCATCATCGTATCCATTACAACTGTCTATAGCATCAGAATACCCATCACCATCTGAATCAATTAACTCATCACAACCATCTGAAATTGAATCATTATCTGCATCTATTAAATCGTCGAAACCGGGACAAGTATCCACCTCATCTGAGACTCCATCGTTGTCTGAATCAATGATGTCGTCACATCCATCTGGAACCGAGTCTGAATCGATATCTATTGAATCATCTGAGCCTTGGCATTGATCCAAATCATCCGATACACCGTCACCATCTGAATCAACAAGCGTATCGCAACCATCTGGTATCATATCAGAATCTGCATCTATGTTGTCATCAAAACCTGGGCAAATGTCCTGATTGTCCTTGACTCCATCATTATCGGAATCATCTATACAACCATCGCCATCTGAATCCCATGGAATTGATTCTTCTTCGTTACAATTGTCAGCCCAAGATTCGATGTAATCCCCTGGAGTCAGATCCTTTCCTACAAATCCTGCAAAAGAACTGTTGTATCTGTGGGTCTTGAATACAGTGTTTTGTTGACTATTGGGCCTTTGCCCCTGCGGGATTTCATCTCCTTGATTCAATGGCCCACTACCAATTACAGGGTTGACGTATTTCCAAACAATCTCTCCATCTAGGTTCACCTCATAGAATGTACCTTTTGGACCCCATGTGACTAGAGTATTTCCATTCTCCAACCGTTCAGCCCCTGAGATGGAGGTTGCATACATCGTAGTACCCTGATCCCAAGACCAATTTGGAGCCATAGGCCCCCAAGTCCCATTCTGCAACACATATTCTCCATTCACTAATGGAGGAGAAATGACATCTACTGATGAATAACCGATACTACGGCCATTGCCATTGTTGAAGAGAATCAAATCTCCTGCACCTGGGTATCCTTCCTTAATCCACTGAACATCATGTTGTCCAAACAATTGCTGATCTTGAGCTGAACCTGCTCGATAGGCCTCTGGATTGCCCCAACGGTACAATATGTCCCCGCCTTTCCCAAAATTTCCACCTGAATGGCCTGCTGCTTCTTCAGTTGTAGTGCTGTGATCAATAATGTAAATCTCATTGGTATTTTTGCAAGATAATGCAATTTGATCCAAGATTGGATTGTAATCAATCCCATTGCAATGCATCCAGTCACTCTTGTATTTGTCCGAACCTGCTGCGTCTGCAAAATTAATGTCTAGAAGTTCTGGATGATCACCAACAACGCCAAAATTATCCTTACTTGAATCAAAATCCTGAATCAGATGATCCCACATATGCCACTTCCAAACTATGTTTGCTTGATTTGTCCCTACTGGTTCAACCTCGACAATATGGTCTGGCCAAAGTTGACTTTGGCTCATCTTATTCGGATCTCTTCCAGCTTGGATTGCTTGCTCTTCACTCTTAGCCTCCCAAGCAATCATGAGGAAATTACCATTGGGTAATGGTTCGATATCATGGTGACTGCGCTTTGAGTCACCGACGTAATACCATTCCCATTCCATTTCTCCATCCCAAGATATTCGTTCAATCTTACCAGCAATACCGCCTCCACTAAACGCTCCACCACCATCTGTACCAATATTTGCAGTACGTAACAAATCTCCATCCTCAAGCATGTAGGCTGAAAGTCCTGGCCGAAGTCCACTTGATGAAACCCAAGAGTGAACAACGCGGCCATGTACATCTATCAAATAAGTCGTATCTGATGACATTGGAGCGAATAGAGTATAATCCTCATTGGCCTGATTATCACAATAAATGAGGCCAATTGTCCATGTCTGATTCCGGTTGGCATTACAAATTGGAATGGGGATTTGTTCCGTTTCTTCAGCAGCACTGCTAGGTACAATAATGCAACACACAGATAGTATCATCAGTGCTGAAAGGAACACTGATAGAAACCTGCTGCCCATGCTGGCACGGGTATGCTCGACTTTTTCAACCAATCTTGTCAAAGATTCCTCTCACCAATATGCGATTTTGGATGGTGGACACTGGGGGATTTGAACCCCCGGCCTTCTGGTTGCAAACCAGACGATCTTCCAACTGATCTAAGCGCCCTGTAAATCCGCGGACAAGGATAGGCTTCTTCAGTTCGACGGTGCTTCGCCCATCTGTGAAAGCAGAGCTTCGAGGATTCTCAAAAGACCTCTGAGAGTGACTTCTGACACCTTTGCAACCTTGCAAACCTCGGCCTGAGTTCGTGAATGACCTCGATTCTGAGCCGCCTTGTATAGGATAACTCCCGCAACACCACTTGGCTTCTTGCCTTGCCATTCCATGGACTCACCGACTCGATTCCACAGATAATTGGCCTCACCAAGAACTGTCGGATGCAATCCAAGGTCACTGTGGAACTTGTCCAGGTATTCCCCTGGGCCAGTCACATGGTGTGCATTTAGAGTTCTAGCTGCTAGTCGAATGGTTCGCTTGAGTTCCTTCGTACCCATCTCATCCGTCATATCAAATGCCTCTGCAATATCCTCAATTGTTCTTGGCAGGGATGCTTGACGAGCAGCAATGTAGCAACAAGCTGCTGCAACCCCTCGGATGCTTCTACCAGTGACTATTCCTTGTTCTGCAGCATATCGGTAAAGTCTGGCTGCCTCTTCAATAAGGCCAGGGGGAAGGTTACCACGGTCTCGAATAAACTGCATAGCTTTGGTCAAGTTGCGTGCTCGAGAGGAACGGTTTTTGCTACGCTCATCGATTCTTTGTCTGCGCCTCCAGTGCTTTGTATCGCCACTCTTGATACCAAATCGACGTGCGCCTGCACCAGATACATCGCTTCGCGATATTGTCGTATTCAGGCCCTTGTCAGAAATTGATTCACGAACTGGAGCACCTACTCTTGAACGGTCAACACCGTCTGAGTAGTTGGTCCATTCCGCACCGGGGTCAATGACATTCTCCTCTGCCACATACCCACATGAACCGCAAATTGTCTCACCTCGGACTTGATCTTCATCCCATGCTGTGTCTCCACATACCTTGCAGGGTTCAGTTTGACTCTCCGTTCTACGCTGTGATGGGCGTGTTCCACCAATGTGGGAATTGCGTTTATTCTGCTTCTTGTTTTCTGACTGGATTCGCTTTTCTACCATACTAATCAACCTCGGGTTAACATCTTATACGCGGCCACATATAAAGGTTACGAATTATTATCAGACTCTAATTAGTCCGCAATGCCTTTTCCAAGGCGTGATTATCGGCACACAGCACATATGTGTTAGTTCGCATAATATACATATCAAACATAGGTCATAAAGTGATCCCATTCATGCATCAAAATGCATTGTCAAAGAGGGGTTTTCACATAGGTCACATTCATGGATGGTCTGCAATGCGCACAGGTCATGCCAGCCACGGTCGTGCTTGGAGCACAATGGGGTGACGAAGGAAAAGGGAAGATGGTTGATCAATTGGCAAGTGAGGTCAGTTGGGTTGCTAGATTCCAAGGTGGAAATAATGCAGGCCATACGATTGTCATCGGTGATCGTACACTGAAACTCAATCATTTACCAAGTGGGATAACCTATCCTGATTGCCAACTTGTACTTGGAGACGGAATGGTAATTGATCCTTGGACTCTAGAGAAGGAACTCGAGGATTGGTATGCTCTAAGTGAGGAAAGACCTGAAGGTTCTCGCTTGTGGATAAGTGAAAGAGCGCATGTGAACCTTCCCTTCCACCGTCGTATTGATGGAACTGACACCAAAATTGGGACTACAAAAAGGGGCATTGGCCCTTGTTATGGAGATAAGATTGAGAGAGTGGGTGTACGATTCTGCGATATTCCATCTAGAATGGCTGATCCAGAATGGTTGCAGTATACTGCTGAAAGAATGAATCACAGATTGACGATTTATGGAATCAAAGATACTGAACCTTCAGCTGATGACCCACCAGGCTGGAACACCATTACAAAACAAGCAAGTCTACATGGAGAAATAACGCCTCAATCTCTAGCACTCGATTTATCTTGGATTTGGCAGCGTTTTGGTTCTGCTGTGGCATCCACAGGACTCATGCTAGATATGGCACTTAAGCAAGGCGAAAATGTACTACTCGAGGGTGCTCAGGGTTGTTTACTAGATATTGATCAAGGAACATTCCCATTTGTCACTTCATCAGTTACTAGTCGAGGAAATGCAAC
>PBMO01000030.1 GCA_002722595.1 Methanobacteriota archaeon
GAGGAAGAGGCGGAAGAAGAAGCCGAGGAAGAGGCGGAAGAAGAAGCCGAGGAAGAGGCGGAAGAAGAAGCCGAGGAAGAGGCGGAAGAAGAAGCTGAGGAAGAGGCGGAAGAAGAAGCCGAGGAAGTGACTGAAGAAGAAGTCGTGGAAGAGGCGGAAGAAGAAGCCGAGGAAGAGGACGACGGAGGGGATTTACCCTTCAAAGACATCGACAGTGATGAGGATCATTTCACTGAAGACGATGGTGATTCTGTTGTAACTGAGAATTCAGGCCCATCTTCTTGGCAAAAGGTGCTGATGAGGAATTATGAAAATGCATTCCCCATTATGTATACCTTGTTTGCAATCCTAATTATTGGTTGTGTTGCTAATGCAGTTATCGGACCAGTTGATGGCACAGGTGGAAACATTGCTTATGATGGAGAAGATATTACTCGAATGGGCCCAGATACTGACTGGGTTTTGATTGTAGACGTTGCCAATGGGGACATATACCCATGTGACCCTGAAATGCAAGTATCACAATGTAAAAATTCATTGACACCGCTTGCTGGAGAAAACGGTGCGTCTTCCATGCCAAAGGGATTCTATTGGGACGGTATTCTACTCATTGTCATTGGTTTACTCTCACTAGTTGGAACTTTCATGCTACAGCGTCACATCAAGAATTTGCGTCAGCAATATCGCAAGAAGAGGACTGACGAGGACGAAGATAGTGATGTCGAAACTCAAGAGAATGATGATGACGATAGCAATAACGGTGATGACGACGACGGTGACGATGACGACGACGACGATGACGACGACGATGACGACGACGATGACGACGGCGATGACGACGACGACGATGACGACGGCGAAGACAATGACGAGGATAGTGGGGACGAAGATGCAGGTGGAATCGACATTGGAGATCGTGTTGGTGTCGAAGATGAAGATGGTGACTGGTATGGGACTGTCATTGAATTCGATGATGATGAAGACGCAGTTGTAGTAAAGCGTGAAGACGATGACGAAGAATATCTCGTAGATTGGGACTCATTGTTCCAGGATGAATGAGGTGAGTTTCTGACTGAAGATGAAGACCCCCTGCGGGCCTTCGATAATGCCGCAATATGCCCATCTTGTGCAACTATTGCTCCAAGCGGTACACCACGCTGCCCCGAGTGTGGCTCATTTCATATGACTATAGAAGATAGTGACGATAGGGAACCTGTTGAACGTCGGCCGTCTACTGAAAAATTGGAAGAAAAGCCAAGAGATCCTGGTTTCTACAGTGTAGATCCACGTGGTGAAATCCCCGAAGAGCATTTCGAAGGGGATGAAGATGTTGTGGCTGATTGGGAAGGCTCTAGTGTGGATTTTACAATTGGTGATGAGGAATGACGATATTGGGACATCTGGAAAAACATCCCGGCACTAATCCAGCGTCTTTTACCTCTAAATTAGCGCATTTTGAGCCCACAATAGTTCAGTTCGACCGCACAGAATTCTATCCAAGTGGCGGAGGACAACCCGCAGATAAGGGAATACTGTCGGGAGAGAAATTTCGATGCAGAGTCATCGATGTCCAAAAATCTGGAAGTGTTGTATCACACCACATTTCCGAAATCGAGGGCGAACCCAGCATAGGTGAAATGCTAAGTTGTGAAATTGATGTTGAATGGAGAAATCAGCTCTCTGCAATGCACACCGCCCAGCACATAATTAGTGCATTATCTCACGAAGAGTGGGGTGCAGAAACAGTTGGAAATCAAATTGGATTTGATAAAACACGCATAGATCTGAAATTCGAAAACCGCGAGCTGTTTTCCTCAGAACATCTAGAAGAAATTGTAAATTGGACACTACGGAAGAATCTGGATGTTAAAATGGATTTCCGACCATCGAAAGACCTTCTTGATGATCCATTAGTTCGTGTAAATATGGCAAGAATGCCGCCAAACATTGGCATTTGGAGAACAATTTCAATTGGAGACATAGATGTCTGCCCCTGCGCAGGGACTCACGTTCAAACGACAAGAGAGATTCCCGATATTGAAATAACCCGCGTAAAAAGCAAAGGTGCAGGAAGATTAAGAGTCGAGTATATATTGAATGAATGTTATAAGAGTTTTAATTAATTCAATTTCATTTAGTTAATTTTAACAGGCTATGGTGTATACTCATATAGTGGCGGAAGCCAACGGTTATATCCAGCATCCAATTCAACGAAACGATTCCAATGGCTGAGTACGAAGGTTTCTGTCTTAAGTGCAAGACTTATGGTCCAATGAAAGACATTCAACACCACACGATGAAAAACGGTAGGAAACGCGTCGGAGGAGTATGCTCACAACCTGGGTGCACTGGGCGTATATCCAAAATCGTAGGTTAGTTTGATGGATGTAAATCGAATCATCCAAATACAAAACGCTGTAGGACAAAATATCGGGCCCGTGGTCTAGGGGTTATGACGTCGCCTTGACATGGCGAAGATCGCCAGTTCAAATCTGGCCGGGCCCACTCCCTAATTCTTGATGCTCCTACCCTATACTCTGAGGTGCAAATTTGCCATTTTTTGCAATCTTAACCTCTAAACGCTGTACTGAGTCACATCGAACTAATCCAGCTATTAATTTAGGGCTGATAACATGGATTATCAGCACCCCTGTGTGCTGCAATTCTAGTTCATACAATGATTGCTGAGTAGGTAAAATCTCACATCATTGAATTAATGTAATCCATTATTTATTTTATTTTCCCAGTTTAATCCAATAATCTTGCCTATATCATTATTTCAATAACCATGTTCTCTCGATTCCTGAGTGTCCCGGACTCTGACACCAAGATTCAATGAACTCCGATTTTAGTTGGTTGAAGTTAGCAACAGCTCCCTCTGTAATTACTCCCTGTTGGAGGCCATCGGCTCTAGTAACGCCTGTTGCCGGGTTCCTCGTTGCAGCGGCAAGCGCAGCGAGTGGATCAATGCCTAGCCTATGTGTGATAAGAGAACCAGCCATTGGCAATGAGAGGGAGCGGCAATTCGGGTTGTAGTCTGTTGCGATTGCCCATGCCCAGTCTTCGTCTATGCATTTTTGGATAGGTGGCCATTTATCTGAACCCATGACATATGGTGTCCCAGGGAGGAAACCTTGGATTACGCCAGCTGCTGATGCCTTGGCACGTGCGTCATCAGACGAATGGATTGAGTGGTCTGCAGTTATCGCTCTTAATTCAGCGGCAAGTTGCAAACCCTCGCCGTCCGTGAACTCGTCAACATGTAACCTTACCTTGAGGTTATGTCGCATTGCCTCACGGCAAATTTCTTCTGTTTCCTCCAAAGTATACCAACCAGGTTCACAGAATACATCGACGTACTCTGCAATACCCTGGTCAATTACAGCTGGCAATTGTTCGGACATCAATTGCTCGAAGTATTCAGCCCTCGGCATTTCCGTGGGATAATCATGAGCGCCCATCCATGTTGGTGTAACATTCATCCCTCTATAATTCTGGATACTCTGATAGGAACTAAGCATTGCTAATTCCGTAGATGTTTCTAACCCATATCCTGATTTTACCTCAATCGAAGTCGTTCCATGTGATAATGCTAAGTTCATGCGGTCCTTGGAAATCGTGTCGAAATCTGTGCATCTTCTAGTCTCATCGACTGTGAATTTGATTCCGCCTCCTTCAGCCGCAATTTCCGCATAGGACATACCTTGTTGTCGAAGTCGCATCTCCCCCGATCTGTCGCCTGCCCATAATAAGTGTGAATGCGAATCAACATACCCAGGGACGATGGCTCTGCCGGATAAATCCACGCAGTTTTGCTGTCCAAACTCCGCGATAATCTCATCCGAATCTAGAATCTTAGAAAATACTCCTTCCTCGATGATGAAGCCCATTCCTGATGCGTACACCTGTTCATCACTAGACATTGCATGGCCCGTGAGTGGTTTATGCAAATCACCTGATGCGAAATGGGCAATTGGCCCCGCATTGATGAAAACCACTCTTTCTGGCATCTCAATCGGTTTTGCGACGTACATCAGGCTTGAAAGGGTGTGCCTTATCGGAGGTGCATGGTCATCGATGTTCACGGCCCATCATGTGAGCGAAACAGGTCACGAGATGCAGGAGGTGTCATACTCGGTATTGAATCAACTGCGCATACATTTTCCATCGGGTGGGTGAATGGCTTAGGTGAACCAGGAAAGTCTCACTCAGCCTTTGTTCGACCGCTTGAAGGTGGCATCCATCCGAGGGAAGCAGCCGATCATCATTCGGAAAATGCCGGATCAATTTTAAAAAAAATGTTGTCTGAGGAAAATATTAGTTTGAAAGATATCCGGGCAGTGGCTTTTTCTCAAGGACCCGGGTTAGGGCCTTGTCTCCGGGTAGGTGCTTCTGTAGCAAGATCCCTTTCAACTAAATTGGATGTGCCCCTTGTTGGTGTAAACCACTGTGTTGCACATATTGAGGTTGGAAGAGAAAGATGCGGTTGTGACGACCCCGTTTTGCTTTATGCGAGTGGAGGAAACACGCAGGTTATTGCGCGATTAGATGGGCGTTATCGTGTTTTAGGGGAAACCTTGGATATCGGCATCGGTAATATGCTGGACAAGTTTGCACGAGAACAAGGCATACCATTTCCAGGTGGCCCGAAAATCGAGAAGCTTGCTTTAGAATGGCTTGAAAGTAATCCAAATGCTTCACTGAAGGGTCTAGAATTACCATATGCCGTTCAAGGAATGGACCTCGCATTCTCAGGGATTCTAAATGCAGCATTGAATCTTGTTGCTAATGGAAAACCATTGGCAGCAGTTTGTTGGTCACTTCAGGAACATGTTTTTGCTGCCTGTGTAGAGGTTGCAGAACGTGCCATGGCGCATGCCGGCAAGTCTGAATTATTGCTTGGTGGAGGAGTGGCCTGTAATGAGAGATTGCGAAGTATGTGTAGCATAATGGCCGAATCAAGGGATTCAACTTCGCATGTCCCGATAAAACCACTGTGTATAGATAATGGCAGTATGATTGCAACATTAGGTAGACTGCAACTTCTTTGGGGTGAGGAAACTAAACTCTCGGCCTCCGGGGTCAGGCAGGATTTGCGAACCGATGAAACTGAAATTCTGTGGCATTGAGTGCCTTACCATTGCCAACCCTTATGACGGGTGGGCCTGAGGTGTTACTGGAGGCAAGAAAGACTTGGTGCCAAGTGACGAACCATTCAATCCGTTCAAGAGTTCGAAGAAACCAGTTTCACAGCCTAAAAAGAGCCATTCTAAGGATCGGAGGAAAACTCGGAATACTGGTCCACCAGCCCCACCAGGCCAAGCCAAATCAAAACCTCCTGTAGCTCCTACAAGTTCAGCAAAGCCTACGAAAAAAATTGTAGAAAGTCCACGTGCACCTGCTCAGGCTGGTAAGGGTATTGGTTTACGGAAAAAAGTAAATCAATCTGTGCCCAATTTGAAGAAGGAATCTGATGTCAAAGCAAGGCAACTTATTGATGAGACAATCTCTAAGGTAACCGAACCAATTGCAACGGTTCCTGAAGTAAAAAATACTTCCAAAGAACCTGCTAACATATTCAAGAAAAAAGGCAATACAAGGCCACAGCGTCGCGGGGGAAGGGGTGGAAAACGGAATCGCCCACAAGCCCCAACAGCGCGTGTTAAAAAATTGCATCGTGGAAAATATATGGAATTCAAATATGACGTTCGCAAAATTCTCGATGAAGAGGATGTCGCTGATGAGCACCGTTCTAATGTACTGGGTCAAACTTGGGCTAAAGGGGAACGGCAAGGAGTTCAGGAGGCGAAGGATTTCCTCAATGGTAAGGTTACAGAGGGGATCATCAGCGAAAAATGTGCTGAGCGAATTGAGAAATTGATTAAATCCTTAACAACAAGACGGTGAAAACATGACAAAAATTGAGAAAGACACGGTAGCAAGCGTACACTATACAGGAACATTCCCCGATTCGGGAGAAGAATTTGACTCGAGTAAAGGAGGCGAACCGCTGACTTTCCTAGTTGGCCACGGTGGAATGATCCCTGGTTTTGAGCGTGAATTGATGGGATCATCTCCGGGTGAAAATATATCATTTACACTCGAGCCTGAAGATGCATATGGTATGCCTTCAGATGCTCTTATCCAAGAAGTCCCCAGAGAAATGTTTCCAGAAGATATGCCAATAGATCTTGGTATGATGTTGATGTCCGATGCTGGACCATTCCGAATAGTTGCAATTACAGATAACACTGTTCGCTGCGACTTCAATCCACCAATGGCTGGAAAGACTCTACACTTCGAAGTTGAAGTGATGGAAGTTCGTGCTGCTACTGATGAAGAGGTTGCTCATGGGCATGTACACGGACCTGATGGGCACCAAACCGAAGAGAAAGGTACGTGCGGCGACGGTTGTTGCTGATTGATTGTAGCAAACCCGTCTTTTTGGCAACTGTAGGGCGAACGCTTGAAGAAGCGGATGTACTCGTAACAGTCAGAGGTGAGTTGGTGAGATTGCGCAAGGATTCTTTTGAAACCCTTGGTGGCATCCCTATACCTAGCGTACCTATACCTGAATTGGTAGTCAATGAGCCTAGTCAACCTGGCACACCACCATACACGCGTGGCATCCATGAAACGATGTATAGGAGCCGTTTGTGGACAATGCGGCAGTATGCTGGTTTCAGTTCAGCTGAGGAAACAAACTCGCGCTTCCAGACTCTCCTTAATAGGGGCCAAAGTGGGTTATCGGTTGCATTTGATTTACCTACTCAGTTAGGACTAGATAGTGACGATCCAATGTCACTTGGAGAAGTTGGTAAAGTCGGCGTAGCTATAGATTCCATCGAAGATATGCGAATATTATTTCGAGACATTTCCATGGATGAGATTTCGACTTCTATGACTATCAATAGTTCAGCAATTATTCTCCTCGCGTTATATATTGCTGTAGCAGAAGAGAAGGGTATTGACCCTGAAAAGCTCCGTGGAACTGTGCAAAATGATATTCTAAAGGAATACATTGCGAGAGGTACACATGTATTTCCACCCGAACAAAGTATGCGATTGATCACGGATTTAATGTCGTATTGTGCGGAAAATTTACCCTTGTGGAATACCATTAGCATATCAGGTTACCATATACGAGAAGCTGGTTCTACTGCCATAGAGGAAGTTGCATTTACCCTGTCAAATGCACTATCATACGTAGATGCTGCTATTGAAAAGGGATTAGACATAGACACATTTGCTCCAAGGCTTTCATTCTTTTTCGGTTGTCATAATGATTTCTTTGAAGAGGTCGCGAAATTTAGAGCAGCTAGAAAATTGTGGCATCAACTAGTTGTGGAAAGGTATTCACCAGTTAATCCGAAATCAGCCATGCTTCGATTTCACACACAAACAGCAGGTGTTACGCTCACTGCACAACAACCGCTAAACAATGTCGCAAGGGTAGCATACCAAGCCATGTCTGCAGTCCTTGGGGGGACACAATCATTGCACACGAATTCATATGATGAAGCAATTGGACTACCTACTGATGAAAGTGTCACAATCGCTCTTCGTACCCAGCAAATACTTGCTGAAGAAACTGGTATTGCGGATGTTGTAGATCCAATGGCTGGCTCGTATTATGTCGAAAAATTAACTTCAGATATTGAACAACAAGCGCTGAAATTGATTGAGGAAATTGACTCTGCAGGTGGCGCTCTTGCTGCCCTAAGGGCTGGTTACCAACAGAGAAAAATCCACGAATCTGCATGGAAACAAACCAAGGATGTAGAGAGTGGTGCTAGAAATGTGGTTGGTGTAAATCACGCGGTGATGGACGAAAATTTGCAGGAAATGGGGCAAATATTGGATTCTTCTATTGCAGTATCACAAACCGAGCGTCTGCAGAATTTGCGTAAATCTCGTGATAATTCCATGGTTGAGGCCTGTTTAGAATCGATCCGAATTGCATCATCATCCGATGAAAATTTATTCCCACTTATCTTGGAGGCTGTGAAAGCCAATTGTACAGTTGGTGAAGTCATGAATGCGATGAAGGCAGAGTTTGGGACATGGATGGCGCCAAGTGGGTTCTAGGTGGTTTGATGAAAATTAGACTTGATCACATCGGAATTGCTGTAGAAAATATTGTAGATGGAAGTAAATTTTGGCAAATTCTGGGCCTAGAACAAGGTGGTGAAGAGAGAAATGAGGAGCAGGGTGTCGATATCCGCTTTTTCGAGACTGATGGAGATGGAAAAGGGCCACGTATTGAGTTGCTTGAGCCTCTCGGAGAGGATACTCCCATTGGCCGTTTCCTCAAAAAAAGGGGGCAGGGGATTCAGCAAGTTGCCTTCGAGGTTGAGAATCTTGACACTTTACTGGCCCAATTGATCAAAGAAGGAATACATGTCATTAATGAAGTTCCTGTAAAAGGTTCTCATGGCAGCAGAATTGCTTTTGTACACCCATCTAGCACAGGTGGTGTCCTTGTTGAGTTACTCCAATATGAATGAGGTGAAGCCATGAACGACGTGCTTCTAGAAGTTGATTCAGTGACTAAATCTTTTGGAGATATTGTCGCATTGTCTGGAGTCAGTGCGGAATTTCGTGCAGGTGAAGTTGTTGGTCTAGTAGGAGGAAATGGTGCTGGAAAAACCACACTCCTTCGTTTACTATGCGGTTTGTACAGGCCGACTAGTGGGTCAGCCAAGGGATTCATTGAAGGTCAATCGGTGGACATCTACAAGATGCGAGATGTTGTTGGAGTTGTCCCTGAAGCCACGGGTTTGTATGCCAGACTCACAGCTTGGGAAAATATCCAGTACCATAGCCGACTCAATGGGATTCCAGATGAAGTAGCATGGACCAGGACTGAACGATTTGCTAAATTACTGGATTTCGACAGTGATTTACATCGTCCAACACGTGGTTTTTCTCGTGGGATGCGGCAAAAAACCGCACTTCTGAGAGCTCTTTCACATGGACCAAAAATCTTGCTCCTCGATGAACCAACTGGAGGTCTAGATGTGACTAGTGCACGTATGGTTCGAAGCCTCGTTCGAAGATTGGGTGATGAAGGGGGCACCGTCATCTATAGTACACACAATCTCGCTGAGGCTCAACAAGTTTGCGACCGTATTGTGATAATTCACAATGGGACTGTACGAGCCGACGGTGCACCTGAAGATTTGATGACAGAAACCAATTGTGAGAACCTTGAGGAAGCATATGTCGCATTCACAGGCGATGTAGCCCGTACTAATTCACCTGTAGAAGATGAGGGGAGAATTGCTAGAGCTTGGCGAAGGTTATTAACAAAGCGAGGTGGTTCTTCTGAGTGATAAAAAGCGACACCTTTCTAGAGTAATCATAGTTGCAAAGAAAGAACTTGTGGACTTTGTTCGCGATTGGAGAACCGTGCTAGCCATGATATTGGTGCCATTACTCATCTTCCCTGCTATTTTTATCGCTTTACCGCTGTTTTTACAGGGAGAGGCTGCTGAGTTGTCTGCCTACGAATTGAGTGTAGAAGTTCAGGGCGAGTTACCAGAAGATCTGAGTGCACACCTAGACGGGAGAGGATTGGTGATTACCTTATCTGAATTGACAGTTAATGGCACTCTTTCCGAACCAGGCCCTGATGCTGACCGTCTGAATTCCGAGGAGGGAGTACACGCTATTCTTCGACTCCGACAAGTTGATTCCAATGCTTCCCAATCATGGTACTACGCAATTTTGTCAGATTCTACTGACGAACTCTCGCTTGAGGCAAAAACTCGAACACTCGATGCTGTACTTACATGGGAATCAGATGTCATCAATGCAACCCTTGCTGAGAACAACCTCACACGCGAGGAAGCTTTTGATCCAATACACTGGGATGGAGACCAAGGTGCAGCAGATGTTGCTAGTGGAGGAGACCTTGCGGCAATGAGTTTAGCGATGTTTATCCCACTAGTTGTAGCCATGTGGACAACCACTGCTGCGATCCAACCATCAATTGATTTAACCGCTGGTGAACGTGAACGTGGAACTATGGAAGCCCTACTTTGCACACCAACCTCGCGGGCAGACTTGTTGTTTGGCAAATGGCTTGCCGTTGCAATCGTCGCATGTGTAAGTGTCCTTGGGCAAATGGTTGGACTATTGTTTGCAGTCAATTTCTTGACTGGGGGGGGTTTGGAAGCGCCAAGCATCTCAACTACAGGTATTCTCTTACTACTACTAAGTGTGATACTCTTCGCAATCTTTGTCGTTGCTATCGAATTGGCCGTTGCCGTACGTGCACACAGTGTGAGAGAAGCCGGTAGTATTCTCGGCCCCATGGTACTGATATTCATTGGGCCAACTCTTTTTGCGCAATTTGTCAATCTCCAAGGAATTGAGTTATGGTGGTTTGTATTACCAATTTTCAATATTACCCTGGCAATGCGTGAGGCATTGATGGGAATTTACGACCCCGTGCATATTTTCATGTGGGTGTCCACATCGTTAATCTACGCCATCGGCGCCATATGGTGGGCGTCGAGACAGTTCAATCGCGAGGATCTTGTCGAATCTCTATCGTAATCGCATAGTATTACTCAGCGAATACCTTAATATGTTATTCGCGGCACGAAGGGCTATGCCCAAAGTCAGTTTAGACATGCCACAGCAGTTGCTAGATGACCTTAAACTCCATGTTGGAGATGAAGGTAAGTTCGTCAGTGTAGCCGATGCAATTCGAACTGCATGCCGGAAAATATTGGACCAATTGGATGCTATTGATGAACGGCACGGGCGTCTAAGAGGTGATTAATTGGTAACACGCGAAGAAGCTGAAATTGCTGTGAAAACATTGCTCGGTTATATTGAAGACGACGTCGCCCGAGAAGGGTTAGTAGACACGCCAAAACGTGTCATCAAATCTTGGGATGAAATATTTTCCGGGTACACTCAATCGCCTGCTGAAGTATTGGATTCAACTTTCAACGGAGAAGGGTACAATGGGATCGTGTTGCTGCGAGACATCGAATTCCACAGCACTTGCGAGCACCACCTCCAACCGTTTGCCGGTAGTGCCCATGTTGCTTATATCCCAACAGAGCGAATTGTTGGCATCAGCAAACTCGCGAGAATTGTCGATTTACACGCTCGTAGATTACAAAATCAAGAGAGAATTACCAAGAATGTAGCTGATGATTTGGAAGAACATTTGTCTCCCCTTGGTTGTGCAGTTATTATCGAGGCATCACACGGTTGTATGCAATGTCGTGGCGTCAAGAAGCAGAATGCAGTCATGACCACTTCGGCCATGCGAGGAGTTTTCTTCGAAAAGGCAGAGGCGCGTTCAGAATTAATGCAATTGATTAGAGAATGAGTTGAGGACATGTCCAAAGTATACCCAATTGTTGAGATATTTCACTCTGTGCAGGGTGAAGGATTCCATGCAGGCATCCCTCATGTATTCGTTCGATTTGGAAACTGCAACCTGCGATGCGAATGGTGTGATACAGACTTTCTGACCTATGAAGAACGGACAATTGGTTCAATTGTTGAAGAAGTGCTCAGATACAATTGTGACCGTGTTATTTTCACTGGTGGTGAACCTGCCATGCAAGACTTGGAAACCATTGGTAGAGAGCTCAAAAAGCACAGCATTAATCTTTCAATTGAGACCAATGGGACTATCCCAGTAGACCCCATTATCGATTGGATTTGCGTGTCACCAAAGGACCAACTGTATCCAAATGCAAAAATCAAGCAACGCACAGGAGACGAATTGAAAGTTGTGTATTGTGGTCAAGACCTTGCAATGTATGATAATCTCATACAAGGATTTAATCATCTTTTCATCCAACCTTGTTACATCGAATCAGATTCAGTTGAGAAAAATGGAAGGTCATTCCAAGTCGCTGAAAATATTGTCAAGCAAAGCCCAGGATGGCGTTTGAGTTTACAGACTCACAAATGGATGGGGGTTCTGTGATGCGTGCTGTGATGGCGCTTTCAGGAGGCATGGATAGTACTGGACTATTGATGCGACTGCTTGCGGATGGCTACACTGTTAGTTGCTTGTCCTACAATTATGGACAAAAGCACAGCATTGAGTTGGAACGTGCAAAGGCGAATATTGCTTACTTGGCATCAAATGGTATTGAAGTTAAGCACATGATTGCAGACCTCAGTTCAGCCATGGGTATTTTCCATTCTGCTCTTACTACAGATGGTTACGATGTACCTGAAGGACACTATGAAGAGCAACAGATGAAGCAGACAGTTGTTCCGAATCGGAATGCAATATTTGCTTCAATCCTCTATGGATATGCCCTTTCAGTGGCGCTATGTGAAGAGACTGATGTCGTGATTGCGTTAGGAGTTCACAGCGGTGATCATGCCATATATCCTGATTGTAGACCTGAATTCTACGAAGCGATAGCTCACGCATTTGCGGTAGGGAATTGGGACAGTGAGAAAGTCTCGTTCCACCTACCCTATATTGACGGAGACAAGGAGGTTATTTTACGCGATGCTGAGAATGCTTTGTCCACTCTAAACCTTGATTTCGATACGGTGTTTGCGAATACCAACACATCTTACAATCCAGACCTGCAAGGCCGCGCATCGGGTCGTAGTGGAGCAGATGTAGAACGGATTTTGGCATTCCATGCGATTGGGCGAAAAGACCCTGTCACCTATGTTGACTCATGGGAATCTGTGCTTGCAAATGCGCTACAAGTTGAACAGGAGATGAGAAAATGACCACAAGAATACGCCGCTGGATTGAGACTGATACGGGACACAGAGTACCCAACCATAAGAGCAAGTGCTGCCATTTGCATGGACACCGCTACCGATGGGAAGCTGAAATTGAAGGCGATGTCGTCGATGTTGAGGGCGTGTCTGACGAAGGAATGCTGATGGATTTCAGTGATGTTTCTTCCATACTTAA
Source organism: Methanobacteriota archaeon (assembly GCA_002722595.1). Classification (GTDB taxonomy): domain Archaea; phylum Thermoplasmatota; class Poseidoniia; order Poseidoniales; family Thalassarchaeaceae; genus MGIIb-P. The sequence continues at coordinate 12,926 of PBMO01000030.1, forward strand.
GGAACATGTGCACGATGTGGTCGATCACGCTTTTGTTGTCTACTCAGGAGATGATGATGCGCGCACCGCATTGGGGATGATGGGGTCTGAGCACCGTACTGTTGTTGTGGATTTCATCCCAACAGCTGAGAACCTTGCCAAGTGGGCCTTTGAGCAGATTGAGCCGCATATTCAGACCGCTTATGGGAACCGATTGCGACTGGTGGCCATGCACGTCCGAGAGACGCCCAAATCCTGGGCATCCTGGTCAGCCTAATCGAATGGATGCGAAGCAGTAAGACTGCGCTGACTGATTTGGTACTGCTATTGGGATTTGTTTAAAATCAAATCCAGTTTGTATGGGTGCATGGACTTAGGAACTGCAGCATCATGGGCAGAGATTCTGGGGTTATTCACAATTCTTGGTGCTGCGATATATTCATGGTTTCAAATCAAAGAACTTCGACGCGCAAGAGATAGCACAACTGCGATGAGTTTAGCTTCTAACTTTCAAAGTCAAGATTTCGTGGTTGGTCTGACATCAATACTCAATATGGAGTTTGACCCATCGAAAATGACTGATGACAGAACTGAAAATTTTAGAATATTGAAGGAACATTTTGGCGATGATTGGCCAAAGGTGATGACTGTCCTTACAACATGGGAAAGCATAGGCGTGCTTATTCACCGTGGTGATATGGATTTCCACGCTTTTTATGATCTCTTCTCAGGTGTAATTATGAAGATCTATGAGGCCTTTTCGTTCTACCTTGAGCCTATCAGGGAAGACGGGAATGACAAGGATATGGAATGGTTCATCTGGCTTGTTGATCGCGTAAAAGAATACGAAAACGAGGGAGCAGGAACACCTCCTGCCCATCTCGCTTTCAAGGAATGGAAACCTAAAAATCGAGTATGAGTCAGTAAACGGTTTAGATGCTGTTATTATGGATATGAGATACCAAATCATCAATGATATCTTGCTTCTTATCGGCGATTAGTGAAATGTGGCCATGCCCAATTTCGAGCATTCCCTTTGCATTGGGAATGTGCTTGATAAGCCATTGACCATGTGTGAACGGCACCATCAGATCTAGGTCACCCTGCCAGATTGTGACTGGTGTTTGAATTTCAGCAGGTTTGAAACCCCAATATTTACAGAAGACTAGACTGTCATCGATATATCCATCAATTCCGTTTTGTAAGCATCTACGAATACTGCTTGCCCAAATTTTAGCCTGCCCTTGTTCATTCAAGGCGTAAACATCGATTTCAGGAACAAGCCCCCCTAATGCATCGGCCAAATCTTCATCTGCAATTGTGAACCATGCTGCAGCGTTGACCTTTGCCCACTCACGTAAGGCTTCTTCACCTTTAATTGCGATTTTTTTATGCTCGATATTTTCAGGCCCCATATCAGAAAGCGAATCTAAATCTGGCTCTCCGTGTGGTCCGACTCCCGCCAAGACTGAGGCAGCAATACATCGCCTAGGAAGCAATGCTGCACATGCGAGTGCATGAGGTCCACCACCCGACCACCCAATCACTAGGAATTTCTCAATTCCCAATGCATCCAGAACATCTTCGAGATCAGCAGCAGCACAAGAAACAGACCGCCCCGGTTTACGTTCGGAATAAGCATAACCAGGTCTTGAAATAGAGACCAAACGCAACTTGTTTTGCAAGGCATCCATGTGCCAATCATTCCAGATTGTTGCATCACTGGGAGTGCCGTGGTGACAAACGAGTGCGATGTTTGCGCTAGAATTGCCACCAACTAACACATCGAGCGTGCGGCCATCACGGGCAGTGAACAAATGGATTTCCGCAGAGCTCATCGCTCATCACCCTGCATCGCTTTTGCAGCTGTATTCAGTAGTCCAAGAAGTCTGTGTGCTTCATCATCTGTTGGAATCCCGCGTAAAATAACACGGCTTAGTGTATCTGCTGCTGATTTGATTTGGTCATCGCGTTGCGCCGCAGATGCTGCGATCTCCTCTGCACGATTTCTAATCTCACGCCTCAGATTGGGATTCAACAAACGGTCGACATGTACTGTTTTTGGGAGGGCTTCCTCCTTACCGATTTTTGGCAGCAATGTTTTGAACCATTCGTAACAAACGATTGCGACAGTATGGCTGAGATTGAGAATAGGATAACCTTCCCATGTTGGAATTGTCATTAGCAGGTCACATGAACGTAATTCCTCTTGCGAAAGACCCATCCCTTCTGGCCCAAATACAATAGCAACTTTCCCTTGGACTTCAGAAAGCCTTTCCCCTAATTCGCTGGGCAATAGAAAGTGTCGAAATAGTACTTTGTCGCCATGCTCACGCTTTCCACTTGTACCAATAACTAAACTGATGTCATCGAAGCAAGTTTCCCACTCTTCGTGAATCTGACAGTCATCGAGAACATTTTGTGCATGCTTTGCTCTGTTTCGAGTTTCCTCTGAAAATTCTCCATTGTGGCGTAATATCCGCAACTCATGCAATCCGAAATTCCGTATGCACCTCGCAACAGCGCCAATATTTCCTTCGAATTGGGGGTCAACTAGAACTATCACAAGTTCACAATTCCAGTTTGGATGTGGTATCCTGGAATTGGTTCCCATGGTTATACCTCAAATGCTTCGATTATTTCCACAGGTATCTGGTCGTATAGAAACATCATCCAACCAGCACCCCTCTCTTGATCGGGCATCGGATAGGAAAACCGCAGATACCCATTTTCCTTGAGATATGACATAAAATCAAGCAATGTCTGGCGCGTAGGATGATGAACATGGCCTACTTCACCAGATTGATCGACCTCTAGGGCCGGCATAGAATCAACCTCAGTCAGTTCGACGCTGCATATAGCGTGTGACATAGCCAGCAATCCAATTGCGCATGCGCTTGTTCGCTACATCTGTGTACTCTTCAACAAGTGCTTTATTGTGTTCAAAATCTGCATTGAATTGATCAGGATACTCTTCACACAATCGAATTGCACGTATTTTGATGAATGATGGTCGAATATTACCCATTATTACTCCTCCACTAATTTAACTTCAATCGGAAAACCCTCTTCTCTAGTAACTACTAGCCTAATTTTGCGAGGTGGTTTCTGTATTCCACGAGCCCATATTGCGTGGTTGACTGCTTCGTCAATCCACATTTCCTCGTCTTCTGTTACCTTCATGTGCCGCGAGACATGCTTTCGAATTTCTTTCATTGCACGAGCTGCTCTTTGTGTTCTCGGTACTGCCCAAGCCGCACGTAGTGGAACTACCATTTCTTTTGTTTCAGCCATAATTATTCCTCCTTAACGCTGCAATTTACTCCGTCTCCAGTGGTGACGCTTAGGATGATTTGTCACTTTGCGATTTGTTCGCATCATGACCCAAACAGGAACTCGACGGTTCTGTTTGGTTACCTTGTTCAGGCGCTTTTTCTTTGCATAAGGCTTGTGTCGTGCCATTTTAATCCCTCAAATTCTTCGTATACTAGTCTCTCTTCGACTATTCTCTGAAATACCCTTTAGAATCCGCTTAAGCATCTCGTCATCGACAGGAATACGGATTTGGCTATTTTGATGTAATGTGTAAAGGTGTTGCTTTACAGTCACTGCTAAATCTGGACGGCCAAGTTCAACCCTAGCCAATCGATCTCTTGCTTCTGGTGTGAGAATTGTGCGCATGGCATTCGCAAGGACTTGTGCCTCTTGCTCAGCAGCGGCTTGTTGGCTCTCAGCTTGCAATTGTTGATCAGCCTGTGCCTCTAACTGCTCTTGGATTTGGGCACGACGTGCCTCACGTAGGCGGGCTAGTTCATCATCTTCTAAAGACATGACCTCACCCACAAAACTCCACTCCAATTTCAATATTTTTCTAGTCCTGGATATGCCGCATCAGCTTGTGGCTTGACTTCATGAGCAACCGAATCCAGTAACTTTTGGCCCTTTGCAGTCAAAATACGACCTAGTGTTCGTGTCCCAGCAGCATTCATCTTCCGCATTACGAGTCCAGAGTCTTCCAACTGCTGTAGACTTGTGCGAACAATATGACGGCTACCTGCTGTTGCACGGTTCGGGGCTGAGCCACGATTTTTTGGCCCACCAAATTCTTGTGAGAGATGATTGACACCCACAGGGCCCATTCGTGCAACCTTTCGCAAAATAGCTGCACTACGTAGATACCACCAGTTTTCCTGAACGGGTGGTCGTTCCTTATGGGAACCTGTCTTGACATACTCAGCCCAGTCTGGCTGACTAATCTTATCGTTTGCTTCCAATTGCTGCGCTAGGGCAGGCACGAGTAAGTCTGCTGGAACATCGTAAAACGTTGTCATGTAAGCCCCCTGAGCAGGTCGCCGACCGACCCCGCCTATTTAACGCTGACCGCCCACCTACGGTGGGGTAAGTATCTGGGTATCTTTCCTAAGGTTCAAGCGATGCTTGTCAGTGGCAGTCATGATGAGGAAGGCTTTGGCTCAGAATCCGAACATGCTACGGACCATGATTGGCCTTGGAATGACACTCATTATTATCCTCTCATACGCCGTTTATGGCGCCACAATAGCATCCTCATATTACTACTACCACACTTCGAATGAAACGCAAAACCATTCCGTTCTAGATCAAGGAATAGGTGAAGACAATACTAGCCAAAGTTGGACATTTTCGACAAACAGAGCTACTACGTGGATAAATGTCAGTTTTGTTGGCCTAGAAGAAGGTGACCAAATCACTATTGAAGTAAGTGATGGAGTTTGGTATTACCACGAAATGTTAGGTGATGACGATGCTGAGCAATTTAGTTGCCGCCAGGCTGCTGAATCCTATGAGGAATACAATGTCTGCTCTGCTGCAGAAAGCCACACCGTTGATGTCACAGAGGATGGTAATCTAACAGTTCGCGGAATTGTCTCACCAGCACTCCCAATGGGAGGCATTGGCAGCCTCTATGCTGACTCACTCACAGAGGCCACAAAAGATTCTGAGAAACTAATCAGTGACAATAATGGGACTAAGGTGTGGACAGTTACATTATCTGTAACAGACAGTATACGTGACGATGAGTTTGAACCACAAGTAATTTCGGCAACGCATGAACTGGAGTTAGTTGAGCCGTTTGAGGTGGATCCAGTTACCGAAATGTTGTGGTCTATATCGGCACTGATTGGTTGCTTCGCAATGGCCCTTGTTGTACCAATGTGCGTCTATTTTGCTGCGATGGCAAAGGAAAAGCGTGAAAGTAAACTACGAGATTCTGCCCTGCGAAAAACTGGAGAATTAGATAAAGATCCGGATGCTGGACAGTCCTAGGCAGACCGTTACGTTGATGAGTTCCTCCAACTAGTCATATGGGAGGGCAATGAGGTCGAGGGGGGTTCAAGATTCGGCCCGATGGGCAATTTTTCTGATTTTTCTGTTGACATTATCGCTTATCCCTGTATCCTCGGCGACTCAAGGAAGAGCCGGTCCTGATGTTTTTCCTTCTGCAGCATATGTCAGTTATTCGAACTCCGCAGATCACGCGGATTACGCTGCATTATCATCGCAAGATCCCGCCTCAATTGGTATGAATCGTCCAGCGGACCTATGGATAGTTGATGGTATGCTAGGATTGTCACAAGATATTGAAATCACAGTTGAAAATCAAGGCGACGCGATGGCCAGTAATTTCAATGTAGATATTGAGATTCTGCACAATGAATACGCAGATTTTGTGCTGTACACATATCGCGGCAGCATCACACAAATATCTCCAGGTTCAAGTGCAACTTTGACTACTAGCTGGATACCACACTACAGTGGAAATCATACTATTCAAGTTACAACATTGCTCAATGGAGACACAAATCCTGCAAATGACATTGGAACACGAAGCCTCACAATTGGAAATTTGTATGACAGGGCCGAAGCCAGCGGTACATGGACCCTTGGAAGTAATTGGTATGTCTCTTCCGAAGCATCCCTGTCTGGTAGTAATTCGTTCCATGTAGGTGGGTCAACTTCATCCACAAATTATGGAAATAATTGGGACACCTCGTTGACAAGTGCCATCATCGATACTTCTGATGCACACACGAATCCGAGTAGTGGATATGGAATTGGATTTTTCTACACTGGCGAAGCACTTACTGGAGATGGATATGACATTGATATCTGGACAGGGAATGCATGGCAGCGAATTACGACTACTGTGGCATCAACTGTTGATACCGACTTTATTGATGGTAGCAGCTGGCTGATTAATGTAAATCAGGTAAATGGGGATGTTGTGCCTTGGTGGAATATACCTGCTAATTTGATGAATTCCCAATTCAAATTTAGGATAAATTTCCATTCCGATGCATCTGCAACATCACTTGGTTATTGGTTTGAAGATATCGTCATGTTCTATGACCAAAAAGCTAGAGCGAGTGAGTATGGACTCAGTGTGAACGCAGGAAATAGCGGTCATTCTCGGGGCGGAGAATGGGCTGAAACAACAATTACTGTTATGAATTCAGGGAACCTTTCCGATACAGTTTCACTGGGGATTTCGAACCTACAGAGTGGTTGGGAATACAAGTTTCAGCACATGTCAGGCTCACAAATCCAAGGCGCAACAATTGATTTGCAAAAAGGGGAAACTAAAACTGTCAAATTGCTTGTCAAACCCCCGATTGATGCTGCTTTGGGCGGAAATAGTTTGACTGTAATAACTCAAAGTTCGGAGAGTAGTGTTTCCGACTCAACAGTCGCAAATTTCATTGTCGATCCGAGTTATCAACCAAACTGGGTTGGCAATAATCCTGGGTTTGGATGTGCCCCAGGAAATGCGTGTGACTTTGAAATTACTTTACGCAATGATGGAGATGGACAAGACACCTTTTCCCTGACTTCAGAGCAAATTCTCACTCAAACAGGATGGACGTTTGGACTAAAATGGGATCAACCGACAATGATTACACTTCCAAAAGATGGAACGGAAATTGTGACACTAACGGCCAACTTAGCCTCGGATGCACTGCCGGGTATGCGCGCAAATACTGCATTCACTGCCACTAGCCAAGCAGATCCGAGCAAAATTTCAACTCTGCGTGCGAATGTTACAGCCTCGATGGTGTCAATTGCTTCTGTAGGTGTTTCTACAGACGATATACCAGAAGAAGGTTGGTGGATTTCACCAGGTGAAACTATAACTGTACCATTTACAATCTGGAATAATGCAACACAACAGGATCAATTCACATTCACGTACGAATCGACGGGGGTTTTCGGATGGAATATTGAGGTGATTTCATCTGAAAGCGTTGTCATTGGCCCAGATGGTCTTGCTCGCGTATTAGTCAGTTTTACTGCACCAGAATCAGCGCAGGCTAATGACCCCGGTCCAATTTTCACACCTCAAGCAACTTCGATTGAATCAGGGATGTCTGCATCAGAAACTGTCTTTTCACAGATTCGTGTTAGACAACTGCATGATATTGAAATCATCATGAATGCGCCAGAGATTGATATATCCCCTGGGATGATGCAAAAAATCCCATTTGAGATAGAGAACCATGGAAATGGGGCAGAAAATGTTGTGTTTGATCTAGTCGTAAATGCAAATTGGAATTGGTGGGTTGAAGTAAATAGTGCAACACTTACAGGGCCACTTAGTTTGACCACAGTGCATGACGGAGGTAGTTCAATGCTTGCGAACCTCTGGATTGAGATACCAGGCACAGAGGAGCCCGCTCAATTATTCGACCTAGAATTCACTGCACGGCCGTATGAGGGTGTTGATTCAACTATCGACGATTCCACATTTACGTGGCAATATAGAACACAAATGACTGCCATTCCAGATATTTCTGAATTTGATGAGGAAGAAACCTCACTTTGGCTAGGCCAAATGCACTCATGGACACTCTTAATACAAAATCTAGGTAATACATATGATGGCAGTACTCGAATGCGAATTACTGCTGACAAAAATATACCTGGGATGGTCGTTACTGCTGAAACTTCGCGTGGGATCAGCCAATTAAATGGCTGGGTAGATTTACCGATGAGTCCCACTGCGAGTGAGAATGTATTGGTGACTTTCGAGACACTTGACAGTTTTCCCTTGGGAGAATCCGTTAGATTGACCTTGGAAGTTGAAGGTGGACGAATTGGTGTCGATGATGCACTACAAACCGTTTCTACAAGTATAACTGTCAATGTTGACCAAAAACGGAGTATTAATGTAGTCTGGAATCTCGATTCCTCGATTGAATTCGAACCAGAACTACTTTCTACATTCCACATCAATGTAACCACTGATTCGACTATGGATATCACCCTGGATCTCAATACTACTATCCCAGATTCTGTTTTCCTAGATTGCCGACCACATTCACAAGATGGAGCAATCATCCTTTTCCTGCCTGCTTCATCGCCGGGTCCAGCACAAACTCATTCAATCGAATGTAGCATTTCTCTTGAGGCAGATGACAGAGACAGGACTGTATCATTCATAATGTCTGATGAAAGTGGTAACAACATATGGGAATCTGGGCCAGTACATCTAAAGACTCAGAAATTAGAAGCGGAGGGTGGATTCTCCGGATTTGGTGATGCTGCATTCCTAATTGGCGGTGTTCTCGCTTTGATGATTTTTGCTGCATTCTTTGCCTTTATGACGACAATGATTTTGCGCAGGCGAAGGCAATTAGATGACCTCGAAGAAATGGAAGAGTATGAGGAGGAGGATAATCAGCAGACACATCAACCTACTGTGCAGTATCCTGCTACCCAAAACTCACACGAATCGCCACCGGGGCCAATGCCACAATCTGCAGTAAATATACCAGCCACTACAGAGCAAGTTCAAGCACCTAAGCAACTCGCTGCAGAAGATTACACCGATGAACAATTGCGTGCTTCTGGATGGAGTGTTGAACAAATATCTGAATTACGTGGTTTAAACCAATCGCCTTCAGTCCAAGAAGGTGTTTCAGCAGTACAATCAACGCTACCAGCATTCACCTGCGTAGTATCCGGTAGAGTTCTGACTACTTCTGACTCATGGTGGCAATGTCATTCATGCGGAGCATTCGCTGATGCAAATGCCATCTCGGCACACACTAATTGCCCATCATGCGGCCAGCAAAAGTAGTCACCACTCTAATTCTAATTTGGTATCTGGAGTGCCTAGTTCGCCAGTAGGATCAATGCCAGGACCGATGTCCCACTCATCGTCAAATGGCCTTTTAGAAAGGCCAATTAAACCCAATTGATTGAATCGAACAATTGCAGAAGATGTCCTTTCCCTAACAGGAGCTATTCGTTCATGGAAAGTGCAATCCATTAAATCACATATTTCCTCAAAGGTTCGTTTACCATCACATAATTCCCATAAAACACTATTCAAATCATCAAGTGGCCGGCGTAACTCCTTTGGTGCACGTAAAATACGAGCAAGGAACGATTCGATTTTACGGAAACTTTTGGGGTGCCGGATTACAATGAACTTACCTGAAACACCCTCAACATCGGGATGTGGTCCTGGAACACCTCTCCTACCCCACCAAACTGGTATGCGAACGGGATATGAGCCCTCTAAATCATCCATAATAATCATCTCACAAATCCATAGAAAGAGTCCAGAAAAGCAATGAAAGCATACATGCAATTCCAGTAAAAGCTGAAATTCGCAGCATATCATCACGGTTGGTGAAATTTCGCAGGTACCAAGTCAATACTCCGAAGAAAGAACAGAGTGACATCAACAACCACCAACCGGACGGCATGTGATGCCTTGTGCGCCCCCCCCTCATTGCAATGTCGCTTGAATCATTCCTTTTGTCATCAAATCTAGGAAGTCATTTATTGGCAATGAGGTGTTCCTTGTATCCGTGTTCAAGACTATCGACGATGTTCTCGTCAGATACTCGCGAGTTTTTGGCACATCGATTCGGCGTCCAATGTATCAGCATTTGGTTCTATTAACGTCATTTTCAGTAATTCATTTTTCAGCATTCTACTCAAATTCACTCGTTACTTGGACATTATTGTGGTTAGGTTTCCTTGGAGTAATAGGTGTAGGACGAGCATGGGTTTCCAACGAAAAACGACGATCGGCAATTGCTAGAAAACTCTCTGATGATGACCCGGATGCTTTACCCGACTTACGAATAAGTGCATTAGTATCTGCATTGCAACTGTTCATCATCATCCCTCTCCTTCTAAAATCAAGCCATGATTTATTCGACTTGTATGTAGTTCCACCCGATGCAACGCTGAAAGATTGGTTATTACTGGGAGTCGATTTACTATTCCGTTCAATACTCGATTGGTCGGAAATATATGGTGTCAAACTTAGCACGATTGACTTAGACACACTTGGAGGACGACATTTAATTATGCTATTTTTACTAACTATTGATTTCATCCTGATTCAAGGAATTATCCGTATTTTTGATATTCGCAGGACCATTTCAGAAGGTGTCGCAGCAGCAATAAGGGACCCTGAAATGGCATATAGACTAGGAGTCAGAGCAGTTCCTAGTTTACTTGATAAAATCAATGATCAAAATGTGGTTGGTGAAGATTGCAAGCACATTATTGAAGCTCTTGCTGTCCTCAAGGAAAAGCGCGCTTCAGAGCAGATAATTTCTCGATTTAATCAGGACGACGTACGGACTACCGCTGTTGCTGCAATGGTAACAATTTGTGATTTGCCACCATTATTCACTGCACTGAAATCCGATGAAAAAATGGTCCAAATTGGTGCGATAACGGCATTGAGAAGAATCGGATTGCCCAGTGCTGTTGCACCACTGACTGCATCTATGCAATCTGATGATTCAACAATCAGAGAAGAGATAGTAAGGGCATTTTCTGCAATCGGCAAACCCGCTCACCCGCAACTCCGTAACGCACTTCTTGATACAAGTAAAAGAGTGAGACTTACGGCACTACAAGGCCTAGCACTGGATTCAAGTGAGCAATTGATGCACCACCTTATCGAAATGACAAGTGATCCAGATGCAGATATTAGATTGGCAGCGATTGATGCTATGCAGCGAATCACTGATGGTCGTGTTGTGAAACCACTTGCAAATGCACTCCAAGATGTCGACGAAAGGGTAGCTAAACAGGCACAGAGGAGTTTGGATCATCTAGAATCGGTTGTTTCCAGTAAAGGAACTTCATCCGACCAATGATCCATCCGATTAAGTGCGTGACTTACCTCTACTGCTGAACCATCAGTCCACCAATCAACTGCGATAAAAGTTGGCCTGACACCATGCTGTTCCCAACAATCAATGGATCTGTTAATGAGGAAATCATAGTGGTTAACTATTGGTGCCCTAGCATAGTCTGAAAGCCCGGTTTGCTCGTTTGAAAGCCAATTGTTCATGTGCCAAACGGGTTGTGCAGAGTCCCCACGAAAAACATCACAGGTCATATCCGCAATTTTTCCCAAACCATAGGATGTAGTCCATCCATGTTCAGTGAAATCATGCAAAAAAGGGTAATCAGAATCGGCGCTTCCCTCAATGAATACAACCAAATTTTTCTCCGCATCAACCATTTCTTGTAATGTCGGCCATGATTGCCCGAGAGTTTGCACATGTGAGTGTTCAATTAATCCACTAGCATTGAGTACAAAGGAAATATGCGAATAGGGAACATATACCTCTAATAACAATGTCACGACGTCATTAGGTGTAGAATTCATCTTTTCATGAATTGTTGACAATAACTCAATTGCATTGATGCTACCATATGCGCAGGGGTGAAAGCCAATATCATACGAACCGTGACAAAATGAAGCGTTTTCTGAAGAGTTGGAAAATTTTGAATGGTGTATATCTAGCATGAATGCGCGAAAACCTGCATCCCATTGCTGAGATAGATTCAGCCTGTGATTTGCTGATTGAACTATGAAACCCTCATCCAAAGAAGAATGGGCATTGTGTGTTTCAGGGAAGGTTACGTTTGTGTATTCCTTATCACAGTTTTCGACTGAGCCATTACATGGCGATTGGTTGTCGGCAGAAATGCTGGGACTTTCTGTGACTGGCATCTGGGAAACCAAGACAAGTGCAATAAGGGCAACTACACGAGGATCGGTTATTTTTACCAATTAACTCACCAATTTAATCAGCGAGCAAGATTGTCAATCATTGCATCTATGGTTTCTGGATTGGCTTCCTTGTTTCTCCCAGATAGACATTGTCGGCCGATGACATCCGCTCCGATAAATGAGAATTGTTGCCGCATTGCCATGAGTACATGAGCACCCCCGCCCCCACTGTGTGTAGCAATCCCTACTGGTTTACCCGTACACATTGTACGAAAATTCTGCCAGTCACCCGAGAGCCATGCGATTACATTGTTAAGTGTGGGCGGATATGATCCATTGTACTCCGGAGCAACAATAATCCAGGCATCAGATGTCGTCATAGAATCAGTCAATTCAGACATGTCTGGCGCTTGTGAAGGATCCTTTGAGCGTGCAACCGTAAACATTGGCAAATCCATTTCCGACAAGTCGACAATTTGATTGGTGTGTCCTTTGGATTCGGCTGCAGATGCGAATTTATCTGCTAGTTCTCGATTTGTTCCGGATGTTGCTGTCATAATTAGGAAGTGGGCCATGTATCGCGGAGTAGGAATACCACTTCAAGTGTGCTGAAATCGGTCGCTCTTTTCGCGAGCGTATACAGCGAATGCTTATCCGTTGAATCGACCCGTCAAGGTTAGGTGAGTAGATGCCGGAGCATGGTCACGAAGTCTGTCCCCACTGTGAAACCAGCCTCGCTGGCACTGAGGCGACATGTCCATCTTGCTCAGGACCATTGTTCGGAATCGCTCCAAAAAGGATAAATGGCCCAGAAAATAATTCGAAGGATAATGTGGAAGATGTTGTCGAAGGTTCAGAAAAAAAGGTGCAAGCACCTAAAGAAATAGATGATTCGACGGCTCCCGGCACTACTTTGATTGACAATATCCAAGTTCCAACTTACACCCCTCCAACAAGTAGTGGTATCGAATCAGGAATGCAAACTGAAGAAACAATCGCAAACCACTCAACATCCCAAGATCTCGTTCAGCGAGGAGAAGTTTTTGGTATAGAAGGGAGGCAATCAGATGCATTACGCATGTTTAACCAAGCCATTTCCATTGACCCAACCAACCACATGGCTTGGTTTAATCGCGGAGTGATGAGTGAAGCAACAGGAGATAGTCAAGATGCGCTTAAATCATTCAAAATTGCACTCGATAACTCGCCTGGGCATGGTGCTGCGAGTGCAAACTTAGCTGTTTTACTGAACCGGTTAGGTGACAATGAAGAAGCTGTGAAATATGCTCATGATGGACTCATAGCTTTCCCGGGACATCCTGCCTTGATTGAAATTGTAGGTGGTGCAGTGAAGCCACTGGGATCCCAATTATCACCTGAATCTAATACTCAAGAATCATCTGTAAACCATGAGGACATTGCAATTACATCAATTCCAGAGGAGGAAGTGGTTGATGAACCGCCACAAGTGATTGAAACGCTTGACCAAACTGTGGATGAAGTGCCGCTAGTTGAACAGCACACTCAAGAAGAACCTGTTTGGGCAGAACCTGAAGGGAATATCAAAACTTTGGAACCTGAAAATATACCTCCAACTCCAGAACCTTTAACACATGCAGATTCACCAATTGCAGGTATTGATTTAGATGAGTTAGCCCAGACTGCAACTCAACTAATCAAATCCGGTGATGCTGCTGGTGCGCTTGAGGCACTCAGACCATACCTCCCTGAAGAAGCGGCAGAGCATGCACCCTCTTGGCGAATAGCTGCTGGGGCAATGGCAAGATTAGACCTGATTGATGCTGCAATCAATGCATTTGAATATTCGCTGGACCTAGATGGAAATGATGCATCAGCATGGTTCAATCTCGGAGCCTTGAAGAAACGAGGCATGGATTTTCTTTCAGCGAAAGATTGCTTCCAACGTGCATTAGATTTGGATGCCAGTTATGAGAAGGCAGCCAACGGATTGGCTATTTCAGCAACAGAGTTGGGTGATATATCGACTGCAATTAACGCATATCGTGTGCTTATGTCAATCGACCCAGCCCACCAGAGTGCAATCATTTTTGCTAACCTTCTCATCGATGTTGCTGAAGGTGAAGGGAAAGTTCTCGAATTAGACACTACTCTCCCTACAACTTTACCAGAAGGTCCTGAGATGGCTAGAGAGGCACTGAAATTTCTCCCAGAGGTAGAAGTGCAGTTACGTGCTCGTGCGAACACCCTTGCAGGTGAGCATGCGATTGCTGTGACACTCTGGAAGGAATTGCTAGAACATGATAAAGAAAATCCGACTCTTTGGTTGGGATTGTCAAAGTCGCTCAGTGCAGCAGGTAGTGAAGAAAAGGCAGCCCAATGTCGTGAAAAAGCACGCTCCTTAGGTGCCGAAATCGAGGACGAGATAGAACAAAAAGAGTCGAATATCAATGTTGAAGAAGTGCCTGAAGCACTGCCTGTTTTGCAACCAGTTACAGAAACCAGTGTCCAATCTGCTGAAAATGAAATTGTTTCTGATGATGACCCATGGTCTGCTCTTAGTAGCCCAGCAGAAGAAACTGAAGAAGCAGTGATTCCAGTTGCGTCTCCGGAAGAAATCGTTTCACATGAAGCAGTTCTCGATACAGTTAGTGAACCTGAGCCAGTTCACTATGAACCGGTGACTGCTGAGGTTGATTTAGCCGCAGCTGCCCTTGAGGCTCAATCCAACGTAACCGAGGAACATCAAGTCCAAGCAGACTCATCAAGTGTTGCTAATCAAGACATAGAGTGGTACAACAAAGGAATCGAACTCCTCAACAAGGATCGTCATTCTGAAGCACTCTCTTGCTTTGATAGGGCTCTTCCTTCCTTTAAAGATGACAAAGCCATGGCGATAAAAATTCTGAATGGACGAGGTAACTGCTACTATTATCTCAATCAGTACAAAGAAGCAATTGAAAACTATTACAAGGCATTTGGAATAGATAAGTCGCTAACAACTGGCAATGCTCTATACAATATGGGGACTGCATATGCAGAACTTGAATCCTATGAAAATGCCATACATTGCTTTGAACAGTCAATAGGTAAGGATGTCGGAGAATCACTGAAGGGAGCAAACAAGAAACGAGCTAAAGAGCAAATTCGAAGATGTAAATTGCTATTCAAGGAACAAAAGAAACGCACATCCTAAGAGAAATGTGCTAAAATCACCCCTTTCACACAATCAATGGGTTTATTCAGGAGTACCTACATCTCGGTTCATGACCCAAGAGAGTGGACAAGATGTAATTGGTCGCCTCGGTGGCATTGATATCAATCGAGATGGGCGAGTGATAAATCTCGTTGTGGTTGGTTCTAGTCGGTGTTATGACTACTCCATTGTTGAGCATGCCATCGATCAATGGATTGCTGAAGAAGCGTCGCCTGATTTAATTATCACAGGTGGTGCAAGTGGTGTTGACTTCCTTGCAGAAAGATGGGCGGATAACCACAATATTCCCTTTGCAGTTTTTACTGAGGAATGGAACTCCCCAAGGCGAGGGCTTCAAGATGAGGGGAGAAAAGAAGCACCGAATTCATTAACGCAACAACTCCTTTCTGCAGCGACTCACATCATTGCTTTCCCTTCACCAACAAGTAAGTGGACAACTGTTGTCATCGATATGGCTGCTGATTTGAATATACCATGTAAAATTGTTAATGTTGACTAATTCATCCGGCAGAGCCATCAAGACTGGCCGGTAGCGAGCAGTATGGTTGAGCGAGTCCCTGCCCAACGTATTTCTGAAGAAGGGGCAAAGCCCGTTGAAGAAATTGTGGCTATTGAGGAACCTCTAGAAATATACCTGAATGGAGAAATTTGGATCACAACAATGCGAACACCAGGTGAGGATATTGAATTGATTACTGGTCTGATGTATTGTGAAGGAATCATAACTAATTCTACGGAAATATTCGATATTTTAGTCCATCAAAACAGGGCTGATGTGAGTGGTAAATTTGACATTGAACCACATCGTAGGGGGTTTTCCAGATCATCATCATGCGGTATTTGTGGAAGAGCATCGATTGATACTGGTTCTGTGCAAAATTCATCGCAGATTCCTGAAGATACGTTTCAAATTTCTGCACAGGTAATTCATCGCATTACC
>PBMO01000031.1 GCA_002722595.1 Methanobacteriota archaeon
AACGTCCACTTACACTGGTGAGCTGAAGTGCCCCTCCTGGACGCCTCTTCATTGTGTGTTGGAGAGCCTCTAAATTTTCTTTCACTTCGCTAGCAGATACTTGCATTGCATCTGCCAACTCTTCTACAGAAAGAGAACGACCTGCACCGAATAGAGTCGCTTCAAGAAGAGTCCGTATATTGATTTCTTCACTCAACTTCAATTCCTCCATCTGCTTGTCTAGGGCCTATGCCTATTTCAGCTGAAACTGCACCGAAATCACTCATTTTGGGATACTTATCTTGCAAATATATGTCCCCGTTAGGATACTCCATCTGCCACAAATCAGTGTAACCTCTATGCGTTAGAAATAGTGCAGAGACAAATCCTGCGACTTGTCCTTCAACTTCTGCCTCTTTGAGAGTCCAACCTTCGAGTGCTGAAAGTTCGGCTAACTTTTCTGAAACTGTTTGTAGTGTCACTGGTGCGCCTTCTGAACTTGAAGCTCGAACAGCCTCCCAACACCTTCTGATATCATCTTCAAGATCCTCCTTATGCATCCGATTGGTGACATTTGACATCCATTCCTCGACTTCAGCAGCGTGTTTTTTACGACTTTTCTCTCGTATTCTGCGCTCTTCTACCTCTTGCTGAACACTTTGTAATGACATCAACAACTCTGCCAAAGTTACTGGTCGACCTTCTTCACGTTTGATTCGCCCATCCAACAGATTAGGAAGTGCGTCTGTAGTCTGACCAGTAATGATTCCAACGCTGAAGTTGTACTCTTCATCCTCAAAATCTGTTTGCCAGCCTTCAGTCGCCCAAGGGTCATCCTCCCAGTCTTCATCTGCCCTCTCGGCACGATCAAGCAGTGTAGATGCTTGGCCCTGTAACACCTGCCAAGCCATTCGAATAAGACGCCCACAAGTAGGTAAATCGATATTTTCTGCATCCTTAATCCTAGCATTAAATTGCTCAATGAATACCGACAAATCAACATCCCAAGGGTCCAGTGTGACATCGCTGAACATTTGGAAAACTAAAGCCACTGAGCGATCAAAAGGATCTATCAAACTTTGATGTTCAGCGCTTTCTAAATCGGCAATTTCCACCAACCGCTCTATGTAACGATGCTTCTCCAAATCAGCATCATTCTTTTCACCAAGTAATTGCTTGATGATTGCTCCTTGCATGTCCCTAGTTTCTAAGAGGGACATCGAAATCACTCCTGCTCCTCAATTTCTGGAGATTCTTCCAAATGTGGATCTGGAGTGACTTGATTCTCCTCTTCGGCTTCAGCGGCATCGACTTTTTCTTGCCACTCATTGCGCTCATCCATGTCTTCTTTCTCATCTGCAGCACGATCGGCAAGTGATGATATTGACTCGTCTGCTACAACCGATTCTTCCTCAGGAGGTTCTGCGGTTTGGTCTCCGGCCTCATCTTCAGGGGCGACCACGACTCCATCTAACAACGAGCCGCCTAGGCTAGCTGGAGCAGGTAGTTCATCTGGAGCCAACTCCATATTGGAAGGATTTGGCAGATCTTTTGTCAATTCTGCCTTCTTCTCGAGGGTTGCGTTTGCTGCCTCTAATTCAGCATGTGCTGCATCTCCTATTTCGATGGCTTGTTCTCGATCAAAGTCAGTAATTCTACGGCTACATCCATCTCCGGCATGAGTTATGCCGATATGGTGGTCTGCTAATTGGAGGCTGACTTTACGAAGTGTGACCATGATGAATTGTGCTCGTTGACTGCGCAAACGGCACAAACGAGCAATGTGCTCTGCATTGTATGCATCGAGATTCTGATCGACCTCGTCAAAGTAATAGAATGGGCTGGGCTCATAGTCCTGGATTGCGAAAATTAATGCTAATGCTGCCATTGATTTTTCACCTCCAGAAAGAAGACTCAACTTACTCTTGCTAGATTTGCCTCTTGGTTGACACCACATTTCCAAACCTCCAGTGAATGGGTCCTTCGGATTCTCTAAGCGTAGTTCAGCATTACCCCCGTCTGAAAGACGACTGTATACTCTCTTGAAGTTTTCAGACACAATAGAGAGAACGGTTGTTAATCTCGATTTACGCTCACCTTCCAACTTCTCGGCGAGTTCTATCAAATCAGTACGCCGCTTTCTCAACAATGCTGAGTCGTCAGATATACGGCCTAAACGCTCTTCTGCCTCATCATATTGTTCTATAGAAAGCATGTTGACGTCCCCTAAGTTTGAAATTCTGCGCTCTATATTCCTCACACTAGATTCAGCATCACCAACACTTGGTAAATCAATATCTTCTGCAAGTGGCTCAATTTCTTGTTGTGCCATCTCCTGAGTTAGCTCCTCAAGTTGACGTCGTTTGTTTTCGATTTCTTGAGATAACTCATCACATCTATTTCGAAGTGATTCTCTCTTCCCACTGTTCTGTTCCAATGATGCTTTGATTCCTGCCCTCTCTTCACGGAGGGATTTAGATTGTTCATTCAACTCACGGTGTTCTTCTGCAACTTGCTCATGTGCTTCGCTCACTGTCTTCAATTCACCAGATAACGAATTAATCTCATTGTTTAACTCTTCAATCCGGCCTTCGGACTTGGAAATTGTGACATTTTGTTCATCTATCCTACGGCTTATGTCGTCGACATTGCGTTGAAGGAGTTCTGTATTTGCATTTCCAGTTGCCAGTTTGGATTCTGCCTCAATTTTTGCCTTCATCGCTGCATCACGTAACTGATCGCTTGCTTTGAGTCTCTCAGAAAGGTGTTCCGGAGAGGATGACAACAGTGAATCTGATGCCGCTTGCCTTGCTTCAACTGCCACGGCATAGGATTGATTTGCTACATCGGCTTTGTCCTGTAATTTCTTGTGTATATTCTTGGCTTCGGTTAACTGGGCATTGGACACCTTCACTTTGTCACTAGCTGAATCGAAATCCGCTTTTGCACGTTTGATATCATCTTGCCATGCCCTTAGTTTAAGACTAGAATCATCTGAACCTAAACTGTTGATCCTTTCACGTAGTTGAAGTTGATTCTGTCTAGACTCAGCAAGTGCTGCATTTACTGTTTCAGATACCAGTTCTAGCCGCCTCAATTCGCCTTCAGCATTTTGAACTGCATTCACACCTGCAATATTTCCTCCAAATTGTGGCCTACGCCCACGAACAGAGCCGCCCACCATTGCACCACTTGCTTCAGTAATACTGCCATCTAAAGTAACCATCCGCACTCCACCCATGTGCCTTCGAGCTGTGCCCATGTCTCTGACAATGAGTGTATCACGTACCGCATGTTTGACTGCCGATTCAATTGAATCATCATACTCAAGTAAATCGAATGCAAAACCGACTACGCCATCTTGTCTTGCAGTCATAATCGCCTTACCCCCAGGCCTTCGGATTGTGAGTTTATTTAGAGGGAGGAATGTTGCCCTTCCTGCCCTATTATCTCGAAGCCACTTGATACAAGTTGCAGCAGTTTCATCGTCTCGCACGATGATACTGTTCATCCCACCGCCAAGTGCATAGGCCAGGGCTTCCTCGTGCTCACTATCCTTTGGAGCACAAAGTTGGCCCAATGGGCCGAGAATACCTTTGATATCTCCAGAATCCTTCAATGACATTACTGCAGCCACTGCCTGAGCAAGACCTGCTTTAGCACCGGATCGGTTTTCCATCTCCGCTTGGACTCTTGAAAGTGTCCTTTGCGCCTCTCTGAGTTGATTTTCAATACCCTCGTTTTGGTCCATCAGGCTGCGTTCCTCTCTTTGCAAACGAGTTAACTCTTCACCCAATTTGGTCCGATTATTTTCACCACTCTCGCCCTGGAGATCTTCGCCTTGAATCTCTAAATCATCAAGATTTAAGCGAGCAGTGGACAATAATTCTTCATATTCCGCGACTCTTTCCTCAGCCATTGTAACCTGATTCAGGGACCTGTCAGCCTCAAGAGATGCGGCATTCCTTGCTTCGTCAGCCTTACGAACATTCTCAGTTGCCTTTCCAAAGGCCCTGTTCAGATCATGGGTTGCACGATCACCGCCAGAAATTGCTTCTCTTGCTGCTTTTTCTTCTTCGGTAGCCGATAGCATGTCTGCATCTGCCTTCTCAAGTGCCTGTTGTGCTTCTGCTAGAGATTCCTTGTGTTCATCAAGGGCAACTTTTGCATTCTCAAGTTCAGCCATGAGAATTTCGATTTCAGAACTCGCTTCATCAACCTTTGACTCTGCATCTGAAATCCGATCTTTACGTGTCTCCACGTCCACCTGAAGTCTTCGAAGACGCTCGCCCAAGGCCCTACCATCATCTCCAAGGACTGAGTTCAATTGACGCTCGATGTCTCCAATTTGGTCATCTAATTCCAATAACTGTTCACTAGTATCTCTAATAACTGTGGATAATTCCTCAATTCTTGACAAATATCCAGAGCGTTCGTCGGCAACCATCTGTATGTCATTTAGGCGAGAGCGGTGTCTTGCATGTATTGCAGTCAGTCGCGCATTGTCCAGTGCATCTGCGAGATCACGATATTTCATGGCCTGTTCTCTTTCTTTACTGAGAGTTTTCAGACGTGTTTTTAATTCGTCTTCAAGCAAATTGATTCTCTCAAGATATTCTTCAGCTTTCTTTCGCTGACGATCGGCTTTTCTAATCTCCTCATCGTATGCAGTTACACCTGCGACGTCGTCCAGCACCTTTCTGCGATCCCTGCTAGACATGGATGAGAGATTTGTCACATCCCCCTGTAGTACGATGTTGTAACCATCACCCCTTGCACCGGCTTCTGTAAGGATTCTGCGGAATTCCGAACTTGTCGATGTTCTGTCGTTTAGATAGTATGCTGTGATTGAGTCATTCTTGCGATTTAACTTGACTGTGCGAGTAAATCGCACTTCGTCGGCTTCAACCTTTAGACGTCGTTGACCATCAGTACCAATTGGATTGTCAAACACGAGTGTTGCAGTGCATGAACGGGCGGGTTTGTCTTTCTTGCCTCCATTGAAAATGAGATCTTTGACGTTTTGAGCCCTCAAACTCTTGGCACTCTTTGGACCAAGTACGAATTGTATTGCATCTCCACAGTTACTTTTCCCACTTCCATTCGGCCCAGTTATGGCTGTGAAACCTGTCTGATATGGGATTACTACTTCACCCTTGAATGACTTGAAATTCTCTAACTCAATTGCTTTCAAATGCATACATATCACCAGTCTTCACGTTCCGGGAAACGCGCCACGGCGTGCGTCGACTTTCCGACCTCTATAAGTCGTACCCTTGAGAGAAGATATTCAAGACGATTTTTTCAACCGTTTTCAGTCCGCCGTAAAGCGGTTTATCAGCCCAAAGAACCGGTATTTCCACACTGTGGACAACCCTCTCCATTACAGTAGTGACAAGTTCTTCCAACTTGTCCACCCCAATCATCATCTGCGCTGACTTGGAATGGGTCTTCAAACGCGTCCAGCATCAAGGCCCTACGTAGTTCGCCGACTGAGAAATCTCCACTTAGGTGGCGTTCTGCGGGACCTTTGAATCTACTTGCACCAACTCTCGGTCGACTGGATCGAGATTGGGCACGGCGTCGCATTGAGCCTCCAATTATTGAGAATAAAAGTGCTGCTGAGAGCAATATTAAGGACACACCATTGGGGAATGGGAAGCCGAACAATTCGCTAGCATCAAGTGGCTCACCGTTTTCAGTTAGCATACCGAAGAAGTCTGCAACACCAACTATTGCGACCAATGTACCCAATCTCTGCAAACGTTTCCCTTGGCGTTCCCCTCGGCTACTTTGTCTCTTTTTGGAGAAAAGGGACTTGAGTGCGCTCCAAAAAAGAGCGACTCCTATTGTGAGTAGTACAACGTCAATTGTCTCCCAAGTCCCAAGTGGTTGTAGGCACTCTGAAATCCCAGAACTGTTGAGCTGTGAATCAATTTGAGCTTCATTACACTCACCAGCTAATACCATTGTCAGCATTAATTTGTGCATCTCCCCTGACCTGTATATTTCGTAGAAACCGAAATACAAATTCCACAGAGTTAGGACCGACAACATCAGGCCGACCGAGAGTTGTACGACGTGCTTGCCCCTACCCATTGAATGCAATGTATACTGGGCGAGTATTAGCACTATCGCCGGGCATCCCCGGGGAGGGTAACTTTGAATGCGAAAGAGCAAGTCACAGCAACCAGAGGATTTGGGATGGCCGATGTAGTGGTCGTAGGCTCAGGCATCGCGGGCCTATTTGTGGCAACGAGGTGCGCTAGGGCCGGGTTGTCCACAGTTGTTGTTACGAAGAAAAGATTGTCCGACTCATCGACGAATTGGGCCCAAGGTGGCATTGCAGCGGCAATGGATGAAACTGATTTCGGTGCACATATGCAAGATACAATTAGTGCAGGATGTGGATTATGTGAACTACATGTCGTTGAGATGGTGATAAAGGAATCAGCCCAAAGAATACAAGATTTGGTTCAAGCAGGTGTCCATTTTGATTCTAACGATTCAGGATTTGATCTTGCTATAGAAGGTGGGCATTCAAAAAGGCGAATTCTACATTCCAAAGATGCAACTGGTGCCGAAATTGAGAGAGCCTTAATTCAAGAAGCAAGAGCCGCAGAAAATTTACAAATTCTAGAGTCGCACATGGCTGTGGACCTCATACTTGAAGACAAAGATGCGGATATCAAGGTAATAAACGGAATTTGGATTTTGGAACCAGGAGGTGCCGTCAAAACCATTTCTGCTAATTCCGTAATCGTTGCAACTGGTGGTGCGGGCCATATTTACCGGCAAACCACCAATCCCTCAGTTGCTACAGGAGATGGTGTTGCCATGGCACATAGAGCGGGTGCCCTAGTGAGTGACCTAGAGTTTGTACAATTTCACCCAACTGCAATTTCAATTAAGGGTGAGAGGCCATTTCTGATTACTGAAGCATTACGTGGATACGGTGCTGTTTTGATGACTTCAGAGAATCGCGAAAATTGGTTATCATCAGGAGGTGAACCAAAAGCATTCTCATTCATGAATAAATATGACAAACGGGGTTCATTAGCGACCAGAGACATCGTTGCTAGGGCTGCCGACCGTGAAATGAAGAAGAATGGGGAAAATTGTATTTGGCTTGAAACATCACATCTTGACAAGATAAATCTTGATTCGAACTTCCCAAACATCTCTGAACGCCTCAAAAGGTATGGGCTTGAATTAGGAATTGATCCGCTCCCAGTTGCACCAGCTGCGCATTACCTAGTTGGAGGGATAGATGTTGATGCGGATGGTCAAGCAAAACAATGCACTTCTGAATCCACTACAGTTAGTTATCCAGGTTTATATGCGATTGGAGAAACTGCTCGGACGGGACTGCATGGAGCCAATAGATTGGCTTCGAATAGTCTTCTAGAAGCAGTAGTATACTCGCATCGCTGTGCTGAGCATGTCATAAAAAATACAAAACGAGACTGTAATAACAGGATTTTGCCTGAGTGGCGTGCTGAAGGATTAACCGATTTAGTTGAACATACACCACTGAGGAGTGATAGGCTAGCATTGCAATCCACAATGACTGATGATGTAGGGTTGGTCAAACGAGATGTCAGACTTCAAAGAGCACTTCGCAGACTCGATTTATTGAGAGAGGAAGTTGACAGAATTTGGCGTAGATGTATGCCCAGTAGAGAAGTAATCGAACTCAGGAACATGGTTCATGTGTCTGAATTAGTCACATCTGCTGCATTAAGCCGCCGAGAAAATGTTGGACTCCATTATAATCTCGATTTGGATTAAGAACGAGTGCTTTGTTCAATTCCCTTGACTAGTGCTTGAAGTGTTTGGTTTCTTGGAGTTGGTATGCCAAAAGATTCACCTCTACGAATAACCTCTCCACAAATCGCATCAATCTCGGTTTTACGTCCAGCCATGATATCTTGGAGCATACTTACTCGATTGTCGGCAGTTGCCCGGCAGAGATCTTCAAGAGATTGTGCTAAATCTATATCAGACATATCAACGCCCTCCGCAGTTGCAACTCTCGCTGCTTCCTCCATTGCTGCTAGACCTGCCTCAAATAATTCAGGATGAAGTAACATTTCCCCATTTAATATCCCTGAAATGGCGCATAATGGATTAATGGCAACATTTAGCAGGAGTTTTGTCCAAATTACTTTTGATATCTCTTCACTCCACTTTGGATTCAAACCTGCTTCATCAAGAGCCGACAATAGACTATCTATTCTAGGCTCAACTGGTTCTAGGTCAGAACCTTCGATGGCCCCTATTGTAATTTCACCACGAGCTGTCCACCTGACTTCACCGGGCCCTATTCGGATGGCACCATGGGTTGTTGAACCACCAAGTACTCGGTTCTTGCCAATGAAATTTGATAATTTCTCCATATGCCCAATCCCATTTGAAAGACACATTGCAACCCCATTAAGCGACAAAACTTGTTCTGCAATTTTACAGAGTTCAGTAGTTGAATGACTTTTCCCACAAAGTATGGCATAATCAGCCCAACCCTGAATATTTGTTGGAATATCTGATTGATTTGTGTCAAAAACCCTCCATCTATCAGGTGCAAGGGCGATGGTACGTCCATCTGGCGTCTCCAAAAGAAGACCAATTGCATCTAATGCTTGTGCTGTGTCACCACGAGTGCAAAGAAGTACTTCGCAACCAGAACGGGCTAATTTGGAAGCCACAAGGCCTCCGATCGCACCCACTCCCAATACTGCAACTCGCATAACTATTCACCACTGCTGCAACCATCTGAATTGATACAATGCGAAACAAGGTGGAGTACCCATTGATTTTGCTCGATATCCATCCATACAATCTGAATTATGTCCTCTGATTCTGCTGAATTATATGAAGGCGTAGAATTGCCTGGCTGAACAGTGAAATCATCAACCCCCCAGTCAAAGTCAAGACCGAAGTTCACAGTTTCAATACTTACTTCAACCGGATTTGGACCATAGTTTGTCCAACCGGTTCCATTCCAAGCAGCGTTAAAACCAGGCTTATTCAGGATGCCATCAGAAGGTACTAATTTAGCTGACCAACCATTTTGATGTGCGCCACACAGAGTAATAACTCCATGCTCTGGAACGATTATTGAACCATTCTCTAGATCTGATGGAAGAGTTGTTTCAGTAATCACAGACATATTCAGAAGCCATGTCCCATTTTCATCACGTTCAACAGGATATGACATACGAGATAGGGGGCAAATAACACGCTCTTGAGAATCTGGAGACCAGATGATATAACTCACAGAGTTACCTTGTTGATCTTCACTCCATATGTCGACATCAGCAGGCCAAATTCCACCAGGGATAATATTCAACCCGTAAATGTCAATTGGAATATTCCACTCAAGTATGGAACCATCATCCATTGTTGCTACAATACCAACATGTGGCTCATTGAGAATCTTGTAATAAGATCCATAATCACCTGTAATGCAAACATTCTCTACCCCCTCACCATTTCTTATGGCTAACCTTTCACCAGAATCAAAATTGAACAAGTGATTTTCAGCGGATATGCTCAAGTTACCACTTCTTTCAGAATCAAGATTTATTCCAATGCAATATTGAGGAGTTTCAATATCACCGTCCCAAGTCCAATAAAAATCTGCAGGAGATGGCGTATTTGAAAATGTGAAGTTAATCTGATGTGAGAATTGGTCTATTCCTTCCAACCAAAATAGTTCCAGAGAAAATGGTGTGCTGACTTCTGCGAGATGTTGTGTTGTCAACTCAATATTTAGTGCATTTTCGCCGAGTGGCCCTACGCTATAGAACGAACAACTGCCCGTATATATTTCGTCTAAAATAATACATTCACTTGGCCAATTGACCCCCGATATAGAAGATGGTGAGCCATGAAATAAAAATTCAAAATCGATATCTAAATCGATGACACCTACGGTTCGCAATTCTAGAGAAATACTTTCATTCGAACCGGGAGACAGTTCTACTTCATTGGGCCACATCGATGTGTCTAAACCTTGTTCCCAATTATCCAATTCAGTTACAGGTTGTATACCAGGATAACCAATCAGCAAAAGAATACCAAAGAGCAAAGCAAAGAAGCGTTTAGCAGATTCCTCAAAACCGATTGCTTCATTGGCAATTGTAATGATGGGGACAGTAGTTGTTTTGAATCGCCCCCATACACCCATTCCCACAATAATCAACCAAGGCAAAAATGAACCATTCAAAACCACATAAATTCCAGCAGTTAGAATGCCTATGAATAGCCACATTTGATTTGCACCGTCTTCCATTTCCACAGGTCCAATTAGTGCACATAATACTCGATCCCCAGGGAAACCAGGCAGAGGTAAAAGTAACAACCAACCCACTATCATCAAAGATTTTCCTGCTAAACCCAATGGATGCAACCATGCAGAACGGAGTTGTACTTCTGATTCAGATATCTGTGGAATCATATCCAAAATTAATTCTGTAAACCAAGATGGGGCAAACAAGACTGGGGAACTGTCAAAGGAAGGAGCTGCATTACCTGTTAACAAATACCCTCCGAGTAGGAAGGCGAAACCAAATACAAGCAAAAACGCGGGTGAGAAGATAGATGTTAGGGCTAATGCAAAACGATTTCTGAACGTCAGGAATAGGGCATTCTTCTGACTAGTATATGCAATTACTCCAAATGGCCAAACTGGTGACCCTGGAAGCATGATAAATGGCACCGCTAAAGGTATATGGTGACCAATGTCAAGTCCAAAGCGTAAAGATATACGCCGAGTAATCTCGCTAGCCAAGAACATTACAGAAGATGTCGGTAACGCGAACCATTTCATCGATTCAAATAATAATTCTTGACTGGTTAACTGTAGTTCAGGATTCTGAATTTGAAGCCATGATGCGCCAGCAAGTGTGAGGAATAATGTGAAAACACCCCACACCACAGCAGTTTGAGTGTTTGAAAGTGATTCTCCGCGCGGCATTTCTGGCAATATTACTAGATCATACGGATTTCCTTCCTGCAAAGTTGCAATCCACGACATTTTGTGCAGGTGGTTATTCAGTTGATCTAATTGAGATTCCGAACTATGTTCTGTTTCCTTCAGACTTACTTGCCAACCAATTTCAGTATCGTCTATCTCATCAATTACATTGAACCAACGAGAAATTATGCGTTCCAGCAAATCACGGTGAGACCACATATCAGCGTCAATTCGAAGTGGTTCCAATTGTTCCGCTTCGTCCATAATCTCACCTCTGACGAGACTCGGCGAGTCCTCAACCGATATAGGACCCACGGCTGAATCAGTTGGTGAGGTGACCCTCACTTGTTCTTGAATCGCTTCAAGCGGAAGGTCTCTTCACGCTCCATTTCTTCGAGCCGGAGTTGGATAAATGACTGTGCTTCCTTCATCTCTGGAATTACCTTGAATTCAAGGGCATTTACTCTCCTCTTTGTGGCTTCGATCTCAACGAGAAGGCGCTTGAGTGTTGCTTCCATCTCAGCAGCCTTGACTATGTTTGAAATCAAATCTGAATAGGAATCTGCAGCCTCATCGATGTATGGGGAACCGCCGATTAGCCCCATTCCTCTCTCACTAATCGTGCTAGTTAGGTTAGAGCCTCTTACACTAGGAACTACTACCCCCATTATGTTTCGAGGACTAACGTCTACCTCTGGCCGTGAGGATATTGCAATAGCAGCACTCTTGACAGCAAGGCCACCATCTATAGCCCCTGCTAGGTTGATAGCTTTCTGAGCTTCTGCATAAGTAGAAACGAGGCCCTCACGAGCTTCGATCATTTCAGAAAGTAGAGTTCTAAACTCATGGAACAAACCATCTCTCTTCAATTTCAAAAGGTTGTAACCGTTTTGAGTCTGCTTAATACGGCGCTTGAGATTAATCAACTCTGAACGAGTTGGCTTTATGTCCAATGCCATTCTTGATCACCTCTTAGTAACAAAAGCCTTACTTTTTCTCTGTTGGATGGTACTTGTCAATGTATTTCTGATCAAGCCTTACTAGGTACTTGGTGGAAATATTCTGCATAAGGTCCCAGCACAAATCAAGAGTTTCGTCTATTGAACGATCTTCATCACGACTTTGTCGAAGGAACTTATCTTCAAATAATCCTGAAAAATCAAGCAGTTGCTTGTCACGCTCGTTTAGTGCATCCTCACCTACAATTGCGACTAGACCTCTGAGTTCACGGCCTTGCGCATATGCTGCATACATCTGGTCTGATACGGACTTGTGGTCGTCACGTGTCGTCTTCTCGCCAATGCATCCGCCCATCAAACGCGATAGGCTGGGAAGTACGTTAATTGGTGGATATATTCCAGAACCGTGCAACTCACGAGAAATTACAATTTGACCCTCAGTAATATATCCTGAAAGATCAGGGATTGGATGTGTTATGTCATCACCAGGCATTGTTAGAATGGGGAATTGGGTGATACTACCCTTCTTGCCCTTTACTAGCCCAGCACGCTCGTAGAGCATTGCAAGATCAGTGTACATGTAACCTGGATAACCTCGCCGACCCGGTACTTCTTCACGAGCCGCACCAATTTGACGTAGTGCATCACAATAGTTTGTCACATCAGTATATACAACAAGTACGTGATAATCATGTTCGAATGCTAGGTATTCGGCTGCAGTCAAAGCCAAACGTGGCGTGATTAGACGCTCGACAGCTGGATCATCTGCTAAATTGACGAATAGAACCGCATTTTCTAGCGCACCTGTTCTCTCCAAATCGCTCCGGAAGAAATTGTATTCTTCAGCAGTAATGCCCATTGCACAGAATACAACGATGAACTCTTCATCACTGTCTTTCAACTTTGCTTGACGCGCAATTTGTAGTGCAATGTCGTTGTGAGGCAGACCTGATGCGCTGAAAATTGGCAACTTCTGCCCACGTACAAGAGTAGTACAACAATCAATTGCACTGATTCCAGTTTGGATGAAATCATGCGGTGATTGGCGACTGTATGGATTAATTGCAGCACCAATGATGTCTGCTTCTCCTTCTGCGACAATTGCAGGTCCACCATCACGTGGGCGACCTGCACCATCGAG
The DNA here is from genome assembly GCA_002722595.1 of Methanobacteriota archaeon. Taxonomy (GTDB): domain Archaea; phylum Thermoplasmatota; class Poseidoniia; order Poseidoniales; family Thalassarchaeaceae; genus MGIIb-P. Next base: position 13,058 of record PBMO01000031.1, read on the forward strand.
AATTCGACCAATCAAATCCTTACTAACTGGAAGCTTAAACACGTCCCCCATGAATTTGACACCTGTGCCTAGGTCAACACCTGCTGTACCTTCGAAAACTTGTACGACTACCATGTCATCACTTGTATCGAGTACCTGACCGTTTTTCATACTACCATCAGTGAGACGCAATTGCACGATTTCACCATAAGCCACAGGTTCTGTCTTCTCTAGGAAAACAAGAGGTCCTTTGACGTCTGTAATTGTTCGATATTCCTTTCCACTCATTCAAATTCCTCCTATTTTTCCTCCGCAGCCGCGGCAATTTGCTTGTTCATTTCATCTACCAAACCATCTATTCGATCTAGGTAGCCCTTCTCCAATCGGTCACGCATTAGATTGGTTCGTGCCGGGACGTTAACAACATCCTCTAACTGACCACCTGCTGCAAGTGACTTCTTGGCAGAATCTTGGAATGTTAGGATGGCTTTGGCCATCTTGTATTGCTGCTCTAAGCCCGTGTATGCATCCACCTCATGGAATCCATTCTGTTGTAAGAAGAACTCACGAATCATACGTGCTACTTCTAGTGTTAATTGCTGATCAACAGGTAGTGCATCAGAACCCACTAACTGGACAATCTCTTGCAATTCGGCCTCGACCTGAAGAAGACTGCTAATTTCGGTCCGAATCTCTGGGAAATCACTTGCAATATTGTCGCGGAACCATTGATCTAGACTTTGTGGGTAAAGCGAATATGAACTCAACCAATTTATTGCAGGGAAGTGACGTTGCCTTGCTAAACCTGCATCAAGACCCCAAAACACCTTGACAATTCGAAGTGTACCTTGAGATACTGGTTCGCTGATGTCACCACCAGGTGGAGAAACGGCACCAATGACAGTTACAGAACCATCTTCACCCTCAAGTGTCTCAACACGTCCTGCACGTTCATAGAATTCAGCTAAGCGACTAGACAAGTATGCAGGGTATCCTTCTTCACCAGGCATTTCTTCCAGACGACTACTAATTTCACGCATTGCTTCTGCCCATCGACTGGTTGAATCGGCCATTAATGCAACATCATATCCCATATCACGGAAATATTCTGCAATCGTAATTCCTGTATACACAGAAGCTTCTCGGGCAGCCACTGGCATATTCGAGGTGTTTGCAATCATAACTGTTCGATTCATCAATGGTTTACCCGTATTTGGGTCTATCAAGTGTGGGAACTCATCCAATACTTCTGTCATTTCGTTACCACGCTCACCACACCCAATGTAAACCACAATCTGAGCATCGGAATATTTCGCCAATGACTGTTGTGTGACTGTTTTCCCTGAACCGAATGGTCCCGGAATACCTGCAGCACCACCTTTAGCAAGAGGGAACAAGAAATCAAGAATGCGCATACCTGTGACAAGAGGTGTGTCTGGAGCATACTTCTGCTGGTATGGCCGAGGTGTTCGCACTGGCCACTTTTGCATCATCTGAATCTCTGTACCATCTTCAAGAGTGCAGACCGTCTGAGTGACATTGAACGATCCGCTTTCAATACTGGCTACTTTTCCACTGTGATTAGGTGGTAGCATAACTTTGTGAACAATAGTTTCAGTTTCCTGAACTGTCCCTATCACTGTACCTGGGGCCACTTCATCACCAACTGCGACTGTTGCCTCAAAATCCCATTCTTTCTCAAGATCCAAACCATCTGCATCAACACCACGCTCGATGAAGGTGCCCATTGTCTTCTCCAATACAGGTAGTGGACGTTGAATTCCATCGTATATCTGCGTTAGCAAACCAGGTCCTAATTGAACAGATAGTGTCTGACCTGTTCGAACCACTGGTTCGCCTGGTCGGATACCAGATGTATCTTCATATACCTGAATTACTGATTTATCACCATGCAATTCAATTACTTCGCCCATCAATCCTTCATGTCCTACACGCACAACCTCATACATCCGAGAACGGATGCCAGTAGCTGTAACCACTGGTCCGGAAATACGGTAAATCACTCCTTTTTCATCACTCATTTTTTGTCACTTCCTATTTTTTAGAATCACTTCCATAAATCAACGCCTAGCGCTGATTTGATAGACTCGCGAAGGGTATTATCCTCCTCAGTCCCTATGCCCAAAACTGTGGGCGTAATACTGTCTGCGATTTGCGAACGCATTCGATCAGACAGGCGAGATAAGTCCGTACTGTCAATTACAACAATACCAACGTCACTCTGACTAAGAAGATCCTTCATCACAGATGAAAGATCTTCATCACTGTCTGGATGATACAGACGGTGAATTCCAGCTAGTTGAAACCCGAGGGTGAATTCCTGTGTACCTACAACAGCAATCTCCATACATTTCACCTCAGATAGTCATGTGCGCTTCAATGACCTCAGTTGAGAGGCCGGCCGCTTTGCCGCGCACGAGCAAGCGAATATTCTGTACTTCGAGCAATTTGCTCTCAATATAGTGGATAACCGGGAATGCAGAGACTGGATCTCGATGGGAAAAGCGTTTCATCATCTTACGACGCTTTTCCTGTAGCAACGTCACAATGGGGTCTAATGTACTACCCTTTGCGGCTTGAACTGCCTCTTCAAATCCTTCGTCCTCAAAAGATGGTGCGCGGCGGAGGACCTCCAATAGCGCATCTTTCGATTCTGCTTTCGATGCAGCCCGTAGGACTGCTGAACTGATTTTTCCACCACTAATCATGATAGAATCTCGTTCGTCGCCTCCGATACCTTGTCGAAGACCACGAAATTGGTTTATGATGTTACGATGATCTATTTCTATTCGGAGATAGCGTTCTAACAGTGGGTGCCCATCTGTCCCTTTCATAGAATCTAGTGCATTGCTATAGTATGCACAATCAAGGGCATCTTCCATCTGTTGCAGTGTTGCATCAGACTCAAGTTTACCTAGGGCACTTCCCCAAGGTGTGCCCTGCATAGAAGAAATGGCATCTGAGAGGTTCTCAGAATCTCTTACAATCTCTAACCAATAGGCATTGTTTCGATTCTCTTCAGGCATTACCTGACCGACAACAGAATCAACACCTACTCCACTGTGAACTGCACGAAGAACCGTTTTTGCATTCTGGAAAGAGAATCTTTCTGCATATACGGCAACTATCGCTTTGAGGCGCCCTTGGCAGAAGCCAAGTACTGACTCAAGATCTGCATCCAAGTTATGATTCAACGCTGCTTCAATTAGGTCGGCTCCAGAAAAACGAGCAGAATACAAATCAATCTCATTTCTATAGCCCATATCTCCAATTGTAACTCCAATTGTATCAGGTCCTTGTTGCAACAATTGGCGCATGCGGGTCGAATCGATTAACCCTGCCTTACGTGCTTTAGCACGTGCAGCAGCGTTGGCCAAGTTGCTTCGGCCATTTGTAATTCGAACCACCATAATCACCTCTGTTTAATTTCCAAATAAAGTATCATTGACTGTGCCAAGACTTGTTTTCCAAGCATCTTCAAGGCGACTGTCAAATCTGTAATCAAGTACTATCGATCCATCTGTAGATTCAAGTGTGAATCCACCTAGTCCATCGATATCTGTTCCAAAATCAAAACTTTTGGCTTCTTTCTCCAGAACTTTGCGATCAATTGAGACTGGGCGTAATGTCATCCCAGACCCTTCTTTCTTCGCATCAGCCACTAAAGCCTTGATGAGAGCCGCTCTACCAGATAGTTTTGCGGACCCTACTTCGGCCTTGACTGCTTCCCAGGTTGCATCTAATTCACTCGCTCTTGCGATGAGTTCACGCTTCTGGTTGTTCTGTCGAGAAGATGCTACTAGTTCCGTTGAGAGTTGTGAGGCTTCACGCTCAGCTCGAGACATCAGTGCATCCCGAATCTCTGCAACTTCAGCCTCAGCCTCTTTCTCAACTGATTTTGCCGTATTAACGGCCTCAGTAGTGAGGGCTTTGGCTTCCGCCTTTGCCTGAGCGGCAATTTCGTCAGCTAACGCATCTAGGGACATCATCACACATTCCATTTAGTCTGATATTCTGTAGACTTGGATGTTCTGCTCAGAGCAGGAACATAGCCAAGAATCCGAATAGGACGATTGTCTCAGGCAGTGCAGTGAAAATCAGAGCATGGGTGAAACGGTCCTTGTCTTCGGCAAGCATGCCGACTGCGGCTGCGCCAATTTGACCTTGGCTCATGCCAGTTCCGATTCCAGTTAGACCTAGTGCAAGACCTGCACCGATCATCTTCATTGCTGCTTCTGTACTTGCGTTGTCTGCCGAATCTGCTGTCTGAGCTGCTACAATGCCTGTTGCGATAAACAACACACTCATCACCATCATCATTCGAACGCCTGTCTTCAGGGTTTTGTTTTTCATTTTCTTTTCCTCCGTTTTTTCCGTTGCTAAGCAAGGAATCTGATATGCGCTATTCCACCTCCACGCGGCGCGCTTTGAATCCGAACGGCTTGAATGCCTCGCCGCTCGCGTCGTAAAATTGACGCATCCATTCCACGAAGTGCAATCGCACTGCGTGGATATTTGGGCTGAATACGCCAAGTACCCATGCAAATAGTTGGACCATAAGCCAACCAATAATCAAGATAATTGCTACAAACGGACTACCGAAATCGATGCTGTCATACAGCATCGTGTTTCCAGTCTCAGCGATTTTTACGCCTACAACACCTACTGCAAACAGTCGAACATAAGATAGGACCGTTGGGAGCATACCAATTGCTTCAATAGCAGACAATCCAATATTTATTGGGAAAGGTACACCATGATAGCGGTATAGAGCCCACATTAACATTACCAAACCGATGATGAAAAAGACAGTGCCTCCAAGCATCAATGAATTCATAGCATCAATGTAACCTTGATCAGGATTCACCCATTTTTCATTATACGCCGGTATTGAGAGGAAGGCATATGCAGAACAGAATCCGCCTAGTAAAATTAGTATCCAACTACCTTTCTCAAATGCAGCACAAGCGAATCCTTGATCACCGTGGCCATTTCCATAAAGCCAAATGTCTCTGAATCCAACAAATAGTCCGAGTAATACATGTGCCACACCTAGGTATATGGTAAGCAGGATGAGATCCTCTAGATTGCCCCCATGGGCTGCATCAGTCACTCTGTGGAATGGGTAAACTAATTCAAGGCCGAAAGGTAGACCATTTTCGATACCGAGGAACTTGAAAGTATGCAAATTATTGGTTGTCCAGTGAATTTCCCCACCTTGCGGGTAAAGCATGGTCATCCAAGATATCCAGCCTGGTGCATGACCTGCTTCCCAATGACAACCGCTAGATGTTACTGCTGCCATGCCATGTGATGTCATCTCCGCGCACGCGTAGTGTGGAAGGTATTCAAAGCCTGCAAACTCACCATATATGTATCCAAATATAATTGTAGATGTCCCGATGTAAACAAGGAATTTACCACCTAATTTCATCAGTTCATTTGTCCCAGATTTACGCATTACTGTAACGCCGAGAGCCAAGGTGAAAATACCATATGCCATATCTCCAAGCATCAAACCAAAGAAAATCGGATATGTGATGAACATGAACAAAGTTGGATCAATGCGGCCATAACCAGGTCGCCCAACAGCATCGGTAAGTAGTTCCATTGGTTTACTTGCAGTTCTATCTTGGAATGCGATTGGTGGCATTTCTTGGTGGTGGTGGTGATCAGAATGGCCATGGCCTCCGCCACCTGGCTTGATTTTGAATGGCTCAACATCCACTACGGTACAAACAGAGCGGAGGGCTTCCTTGACTTCATCGGCGCGAGCCATTTCTACCCACCCATCAATTATGAATGAGTGATTTGTCACTGCTACCCTAACTGGCGCAGTCGCCAATTCTTGGTCTCTCTCGAGTAACTCCAAACTTGCATGTAAAGAATCTGAATGCGTATTCGACCATGCTTCCAAATTGGCATTCAAACTGGTCATCTCAGTAACCAAATCTGCTTTCTCTTCACCAATGGACTGGATTCTATCAGATATGCTCCCTGAACAATCAGGAATTGTGATTGCTGTGAACCCAGCGGAATCTAGATTCTCTTGAGCCTCTGCAGAGTCTTCATTGCGTACAAACACGCCAATGACCTTCTTTTTACCAACTGCTCCATGGACCATATACCCGTCATCTGGAGGGGATACTGAACTGATATCGCTCACAGTTCCAACGAAGCATGTGAGTGATTTGTACCCACCAAGTAAATCGATATCTAGCCCCAATGGTTCGACCATGGACAGCATTGATTCTTCTTCCGAGAGGGAATTAAGGGAGGCTTCAATCTCATCAATCCGTGTTCTGGTAGACATTAGAACATCAATCTGCTCATTAAGGTCACCAGAAATAGTTGCTCGAACTTCCTCAACTGAAGATACTGTGCTAGATTTTGCCGCAACCAAACCAGCTGCGTTACGCAATTTGTTCACATCTCGACTTAATTGATCAGAAGATGAATGGGGGGAACCCATATCCAAATCGTCATCGCTTCCATCATAATCCACAAGATGAAGGGCACGGATTCGCGCCAAACAATGGATAGTGTCATCGAGACAATCCAATGTACCCGCTGCGACCAAACGACCCATTTGGCGAGTATGGATTTGCGACATCAGTTCACCTCTATGATTTCTTTAATTATGCTCTAAACGCATCTAGTACAACGCCAACGGCTTTTACACGGTTCGCTTCACCATCACTGTGTATTGCTTTAATGGATTTATCTCCCTTCTTGGAAACTTTGTCTGCATCCTTCTGAGCCGCCTTGCGAGCATCATCAATCATTTTCTGTGCATCTGCCTGTGCCTGTGCTCGCCCATCTGCTACAGATTGGGCGGCTTCAGCACGTGCCTTTGACACAATGCCACTGGATTCTGATTCTGCTTTAGCCAAAGTTGCACTGGCATCAGCTTCTGCATCTTTGATAGTGCGTAGTATATCTTCACGACCCATTAGAAACCACCTACGGTGGTGCGGCGACCATTGAGAGGTTTATGATGGTAACTTCAGGACAACAAGAAGTATTCTGTACGAAATCTGAGAAAGCAAACTGAGGATTGAACCAAATAGCCGTTTGCTGGCCGGACACCATGGACACTGAAAAGATGGGGTCGGAGGATTGGGCTGAGTTACAGCGTAATCTCGAAGCTACAATCCCAGTGTATGACCGTATCAACCGATTTGCAACATTAGGACAGGATAAGAGATGGAGAAAAATGGTGCGGGCAAGACTACCATCAGAGGGGCCAATATTGGAGGTAGGATGTGGGCCCGGCACCTTTGCTGAAATGATGCCTGGCCGAGAACTGACTTGCTTAGATCCCATTCCTGCAATGTTATCTGTTGCTGAGAAAAGAGTTAATGAAAAGCGAGATACGCCTGCAAAATTCGTCGAAGCAACTGCTGAAGATATGCCATTCGAAAACGAGAGTTTCACAGGTGTTTGCTCACTTTTTTCATTCCGTGATTGGTATGACAAACGGGCTGGCCTTGCAGAAGTTCGACGGGTTCTCAAACCCGGGGGGACACTGGTTATTGTCGACCCCGCGAAAATCAATCGTGTGCATGGTTGGTTTGGTTATCTATGGATGCGGATTTGGGTTGGTGCTTACGCGCGATTCATATGTAAGATGAAAGAGCATCCATGGAAATGGTTGACAAAGACATACGTACATTTTGGGACGACCAAAGATTATGTGCGTATGCTAAACGATTGTGGGTTCACCGAGGTTAAAGCAAAGATTGTATTTCCTGGAATGGCGACAATCTGGACTGCAAAAAAATCAAATTAGATACTAATCAAAATA
>PBMO01000032.1 GCA_002722595.1 Methanobacteriota archaeon
AAGGTATCTGTAGGGGAACCTGCAGATGGATCACCTCCTTTGGAACCTCGTAGAAAAACGGGGGGTCGGACGCCGAAAGACGTCCGGCTCCCCAACTTTTTTTTTTCAAAATCTCAGCACCTATATCCGTGAGTGCCGTTTCGTAAACATGGAGGGGTCGTTACGAAAAATATTGGACATAGGCTTGGTGGTACCAGTCCTCATACCGATAATACGATTCAATCGCTTCAAAATACAATTAGCAGAGTCGAAGAACCTGGATTCAAGTATTGGGAATTTGATGTGCATGAATCTGCTGATGGGATACTTTTTGTTTTCCATGATGATTTTATTGTTAATCAAGGGAAAAATCACCTCGTTAGAGACTTGAGCTTCGCACAAATAATTGAGTTTGGTTCTCAAATTGGTGTTGAAATACCTCCTCTAACAGATGTCGTCAGTGAGTTAGAGGTTAGGGATGAGCCAGTTATGATTGAAATCAAGAATTTGATGACAGATCAAGCGAGGGAGAGTATTATTGACATTACAAACGGCAGGAGTGGATGGAATCTCATGAGTTCAATAGGTAGGTTCGAGAAGTCATTCCCAGATAATCTCGGTTACTGGAAGAATAGGGTTGAATCTGCCGGTTCCAAGTTGGTACTAATTAGGAGGCACGACATCAATTTATTCGATTTTTGTGGAAATTACCTCAAATGGAAATTGCTAAAATTGAAGATTAGATTAACTCGAAAGTGACTATTGTTGAAATTAGGGCAACCTAAACTTTACTAGCGTAATTCTTTTCGCGGCATCCAACAAGGTTGATATTATGCCTAATCTAGCAATCAAAACCCTACTTGTTGCCATATTTATGGTGACTACATGCCTGCCAGGATGCATTTTTTCAGATACAGTTGAGTTTGACAAATGCGATGACGAAGACAAGTGTCTAGTTATTGCCTTCGAGGCGAAAGAGGAGTACAAGAATACTGAAGAGAACCCTCAGCAATTCGCTGATCGGCTTAGCGAATTACTTGGCCCCGATATGGATGTTGAGATTTATCCAGTAAGTGGCCCTGGTGCCACAATCGAAGCATTGCGCTTTGGCCATGCAGACATTGGATTCCTTGACGGTGGTGCTGCTTGGTTAAGTTGGCAAACCTACAATCTTTCAGTTCTTGCTGCTGAGCAGAAGGCCGATGGTCGCCCATACTACAATGCAATTGCTTGGGTTCACAAGGATTCAGACATGGCTCTTGCAGATATGGATGATGACCCAGATACTGATCCATATTCTTTAATGGCTGGTAAAGTCTCATGCCACACCTCAGCTCTAGGCAGCTCTGGAATGCTATTGCCAATGGGTTATCTGATTACCAACGAATATGTGGAGGTCACCGGAGATCCAAACGACGTATCCTCACTTACCGATACGGTAACCAACCACTTTTCGGAACATTCGAGCATTCCAAGTAGTGGTACAACTTACTACAAGTACATTGGTTCTCTAAGATGCCTTGCAGAAAATGAGCACGGTGAAGCAACAGATTACATTTCTTTTGCTAAGGACCCCACAGTACCAGACTATTGTGGTGAAGATGCTTATGATTGGTGCTTTGGTACAGGATTTACATCAACTGAGGACTTTTATGGGCTCAATTATACTAACAATGGTGGCGAAGGTTTTGGTCGAGCACCAAGCCATCCTGTCATGTACAACCCCGAATACATGACTCCTGATGAAGTTGTGACACTACAAGATGCTCTAGCACAAATGAGTCTTGATGCTGATAATGGTGGAGACCAAGATGACTTGGACATTCTCGACAATGTATTCAGTACACCTGGCTTCACGATTATCGATACTGAGTCTCATTTAGGCACCTATGGGACTCATATTGTCAACGTCCCAGGCATACAGGCATACTTTGAAGATAAGTACGATATGTGAGGATTCCAATGGTGCGAGTCCCAACTTGGACAATTGTTCTACTGTTTTTCACAGCATCCTTTGCAGGATGTTTGGGTAGCGAGGAGGAACAGAAGTCCCCATTTGCTTGGCAGGAGCGCGTTGAAGTTCCCTGCACACCAATAGACAATCCTGATTTGGAGTGTGACATTTACTTGGATGGTTTTGAGACGCCAGTCCTGTCAATTAAGCACCCTACTGAGGAAGAAATTTGGATTGTCGATCTTTCAGGAAATATCACTTCTTGGGATGGAGTCAACACTCGATTAGTGGCAAACTTGACTGGAATGGTTTCAGACTGTCATTACGAACAAGGTTTGTTTGGAATGGCATTTGATGAAGATTTCAATGAGACGGGAGCCGTGCTACTGTCGTATGTTGAAAATGGAACTTGTGAAGGCCCTAATGAATCATCACTAATTTTGGGTGAAGCAATTGTTGAAAACGGAACAATTGATTCTAACTCTATCAGAGTTCTAAGGACTGTTGAAGAACCATTCAGAAATCACAATGGTGGCCACATTTTACACATTGGAAATCACCAATATCTGTGGGGTGTGGGGGATGGGGGTTCAGCTATGGACCCAAATGGAAATGGGCAGAACACATCTTCCCCACTTGGCGCAATTCACATAATGAACTATTCAAATGGTTCAATTCAACCAGTTATGCAGAATAATACCGGTGACCCATACATCTTGCATCATGGTTTGCGAAACCCTTGGAGGTTCGATGTTGATCCAGAAAATCGTCTGTGGATTGCAGACGTTGGACAGTACTGTTACGAGGAGATTAATGTCGTACCACTGATGCAACAATCCAACTTTGGTTGGGCTGTACGCGAAGGTTTCCATGCTTTAGATGAATCTCGATCTTGCAATGAAGGAATCAGCGAACCACCATCTGACATGGTCGACCCCATCCTGGAATATGGCCATGATACAGGCAATTGTTCAGTGACTGGTGGCCAATGGATGGATTGGGGGCCAAGTTCACTTCGTGATGGATATCTGTATGGCGACTTTTGCAGTGGTTCTGTTTGGCTAATTAGCGAATCAAATGGAGAATGGGTTTCACAAGATGTTGCCACTTTAGGGACCATGATTGTAGGGTTTGGACCAGGACTGAATGGTGAGTTACTAATTTTCAGTTGGGCAGGCACAATCTACAATTTATCATAGGCATACTGCAATAGTTATCCCTATCTCTAATGGCTTGATGGCTATACATGGATGCCCTAGACGCTTTGCTTCTTGAGCCAACGATGTTGGCTCTAGTCAGCGCATCTTTGTTGATGGGATTGGGCGAGGGCCTGAAACCTGGTCCGCTTAGTACCCTGGTTATTTCTGAAACATTACAACATGATTGGAAGGCGGGGAGCAAAGTTGCAATGTCGCCATTGATTACCGATGCTCCAATCATAACAATCTCCGCACTTCTTTGGTCTAAGGCGACATCAATTTCGGGAATGGCTTCAATTCTGTACGTCGCTGGCGGTTTGTTCTTACTTTGGCTTGGATTTGATGGGTTCCGAAACACGTCAACTAACATTGATGATTTTGAAAAAACAGATGTCGATCATTCATTACGAAGGGGTGTGATAACAAATCTTCTAAATCCAAATCCTTGGATGTTCTGGACATTGGCAGGAGCCCCATTTCTAGTATCTGCTTGGAATCAATCAGTCACTCTTCCGTTTGCATTCTTGATCCCATTCTTTTCAGCATTAATCGGCGTTAAAGTTGGAACAGCGTATATGCTAGATAAATCCAAGTCATGGATGAATCAATCAGGATTGATGTGGTCAATAAGGGTAAGCAGTCTCGCATTAATTGGAATTGCTGGTGTATTTATCTACCAAGGAGCATCATATCTCTAAGATGGATTTAGGGCAACCTAATTTAGCGACAAACCTCCGTTACAAATCATGGGAGTTGCTGCTGATATTGGTGGCGCCACTTCCTCTGTTCGGCGCTATTGGATTCCGATTCTAGCACTTCTTATTCTAGCACCACTGGCGTTCACTGCACCACACGTACTCCTCGATTCTGAGAACCCTGAGGGTGTTGTTGAACCACCCATCCTGCTCCAATCTTCAAGTGCTGGTTTTTTACTGGTTATTCTAGATGGAGTTGGGCAAAATGTGATGCTTGATCAACAATTGATGCCTCAATTGAATTCAAGAAGGGATAATTCTGCTCTCATGCATATTCGCACAGGGCCACTTACACTTTCTGCAACATGTATCAGCGAAATGATGACTGGTGTCCCCAATTCACCTATCGATGGTTTGAGAAATTTCGATTTACCACACCCTGGTGGAGAAGATCCTTGGACTCTCGCATCTCAGGATGACAGATTTAGTGTTGGAATAGTTGGGAGTTACGTCACAGGCAATATTTATGGAAGCATGGATAGTATTGATTTCGTCGATACCTTCCAAGGACATGCTGATTATTATGAAGGTGATATTTCAACATCTGAAGTATTGGGTCGATGGTTAGACGACAAAGAACACAATGTAATCACGGCACACTTTTCGGGACCGGATAAAGTTGGGCATAAGTGGGGTGCAGCTAGTCAAGAGTATACTGAAAAGATTCGTGATATCGACTCGATGTTACCTTCTCTACTCGCTAAAGTCCCTAATGATTGGACAATAGTCATAACTGCTGATCATGGTATGACAGATAGTGGTTCACATGGTTCTGCTGAAGAAAAAACTCGTGACGTTGTTGCTTTCGTTACGGGGCCACATATATTGCCTGGAAAGGAAGTAAATGCCCAGCAAAGAGATATTCCAGCATTGATGTCTACAGTTCTTGATATCGCCTTCCCCATTCAATTACATGGGCGAATACCTCTTGATATCCTAGATATTCCAAATTATCAAATGAAAGCAGTAGAGCAATGGAATTGGGAAGCAGCTTACCATCGCCAAGTTTTCATCAATTCTCAAAATGGTGCGAGTTCGGAAGATTTGAGTTTAGACGAAATTGAGTGGGATAAAATATCCAATGAAGGGGTTTTTTCAAGAAATTCGGATATTGTTTTGTCCATAGTAATCTGGTTTTTCATCGTACTTCTTTCGATACTTGCAGTGGGGCCAAATTTGAAAGAAAATCCTAGAGAAATCAAATTCCTTCTAGGATATTCCCTAATCATAATCGCATTCACTGCAAGCCATGCCTCCCTTTCATACTCGGCAATGATTCCCCGTGGTTTCGGGGCGATATGTGCGACATGGTTGGTTGGTTGGTCCTTACGAAGTCAAAGGGAAACCTCGTTTTTTGCTGATTTAGACTTGAGTAACCCTTGGCTTGGATTAGTTGTTTGCAGTACATTGTGGCTAATTTTCGGCACATTGACACAAGCTGTACTTGTTACTTGTATGCTATGGGTCCTAATTTTCTCCATTAGTGCGGCAACCGGACATCCACTTTTGCACTCTAAACTTCCACCCTATGCTCCATGGCTGCTAGGAATAGCAGCATTCACATTTGGTAGCATCAGGCTTTGGTTTGCTTTGATTCCATTCTTGTTCATTATTGGTAGTTTGGCATACGAACAATATCGGAAGAGACTTTCGTTCGAAAAACGGTTACCAATGTTAGCAATGGGTCTCTTATTACTTGCAAGTGTGACAATGGTGCACAGAAGAATTACAGGATCTCATCTGATTCTCAAATTGGTTAACTTGAGTGAATCCAATCCTGTCAGTTTTATCATGATGCTAGCAATATTGGGTCTTTCTGCATATATTTCTGTGACTTGTATAGAGGGTAAATTCGATCGGAAAAAAACCATTATTTTCACATCCTGGTTGTATTCAGGAGTGCTTGTTAATTTACTATCCAATACAATACTGGATAGAATATTCCTTGGATTAATTGTATTTCTTTATCTAGCCTCGTTATTCACTCGTTACATTGATTCGAAATACCACTTCCCTCACAGTTTTGCACTCGCAGCATTATCCATGCACGTATTATTGACATGGGGTGCTTGGAGTTCTGCAGTAACCATCGTTTTGATTTCCTGCATTGGACCAATTTGCGATTCATTCAAGGATGTCTTTGAGAAATTCACAGTATCATTCGATAAACCAAGATCATTTATCGCAATGGCAGTATTGCCATGGGTCATTTGGGCGCTTTGGTGGACTTTACTCGGCCAAGTAAATGGTTTACAGACCTGCTTTGAAGGAATCTGCCCACATCCAAGAGAACTTGATCCTGGTGCAGTAATTGTCAGTGGTGGATACTTTGCTGGGGGGGATAATCCATCAACAAGTTGGATGACATTCATGGTGGCAAGTCCATTGGTAGTCGCCTCTTCTATGATTATGTTTGAACTTCGAAATTTCGGTTTGAAATTGTATCCATATGTTATTTCACAAACATTGCTTATACTGGGTTGTGCAGCCACATTCGCCTTTTCTCCAGAATATCCTCGCTTGGTATTCAGTCTGACTTGGAACATTGGTTTTGCATGGATGCAGATTTTGTTCGCAGTACTTGCGATTGGTACATTTTCAATAAGAAAGCAATTCAATTCAGGAAGTAATTGATACATGTGTCCGCTCCCCGGGAAACATGGGCGAGGATAGTATTGAGTCGGATGTAGACTCTGAAAAGACTCCCCTGAAAGATTACTGGGATGGTTTACAGAAGAATATCTCTGTGGCTGGAAGGAAAGTTGCGGCATCATCAAAGAAAGCAGCAAAGGCTGCTTCAGATTGGGGTGGCAGTGTAAGTGACAAAATCAAGGAAGAGAAAGAGCGACTAAAAGATGAGAGGGACAAGCGGCAATCGGAGTATGCTGAGCAACTGAAATCTGACGAGAAGTTCAAAGAAATACTGCCAGTCGGAGAAAAAGTACCGCTCAGTGTGACAATCACAGTAGATGAGTATGAATCGATAAATCAACAAATTATTGATCTTCAGGCTGAATGCGAAAGGCACGCTAATTTAGTTGAAGAAATGCAAGCCCTAACAGAAGAACTAGTTGAACGAGAAGAAAAGGATCCTGAAACCAAATTGGTGGTAGTAAAGGAGGTAGAGGCTCCTTTGGTTATGACTGAAGAAGAGCGAAAGGGATTTGTCTCCGAAATGAAACAATCTATGGATCAGATTCTGTTGTCATTAGGCGGCAGTGTGGTCTGGGCCGCACTCTTAGTTGGACTTGATATGTATCTCGATTCTGAAGGGTATACTTACCAGGGATACAGCCTTGGTGTTGTAGTTTGGCCACTAGGCACAGCTCTATGGAGCCTCTTTCTCCTAAGCAGATTAGCAAAGGCTCGTACAGTACTTTCAATGAGTTTGTCAATGCGTCTCAAAACTGCAATAGGAATAGGGTTGGCTACTGAACTAGCAATGATATTGATGAATGAAGAGATGCAAGCAATCACCAACGTCTGGGGTTGGACTGCAACAACTGCACTTGCAGCCTTCTTACTGAGTGGATTTTTCAGGGGTATTGCCGCCTCGATCAGTCGTATTTTGGGATTCAAGAAACGTAGGAATAAACCAGAATTGGTCGACATAACTGAACAATAAACGTGGTTTTAACCATGGCAATACTAAATCTTTGGTCACTTGGTCATTTTCTTCAATGGACATTTGTAGGCAGATTCTTACTAACCAATTGGTACATTTTCTTCGCACTATCAATTGGTTGGGAAGTTTTGGAATTATATCTCCCCTTTGATTTCACAACAGAACCTTTTCATAACAAGACTTCAGATGTATTTGTGAATACTATTGGTTTTTTCCTTGGTCAGAAGTTAAGAGAAAATGGTTCTGAATATTCAGCAGTTTAGGGCGGCCTAAACTTTAGAATAGAATATTGTTTCGAAGTAATGTGGAGTCATTTTCGGAGAAGAGTTTGACGGTACTTGGTGTTGTTTCAGCAATTGTTTTAGTATCCAGTTTTTCCATGGGTTTCTTTCTCGAAGAAGAAGAGATAAATTTCTCAGTCAATGAACAATCAATTCAAAATGACATAGATAATTTGGTTGCCTTTGGTCCCAGAGTAACTGGCTCCAGTGCCGAGTTACAAGCAGCAGAATACATTCGAGATCGGTACATCGAAATTGGTCTCTCAAATGTACAAATTCGTGAATATCAAGTAACAGGGACTTGGTTTGTCGATGCTGAACCCGATGCCCATCAAATCCTGATGCATGCACAATTAGAGCAGGGGGTTCAAAACGCACCATTGTTACCTGATGGTACAGCTGGTAACGGACGAGTTCAGCTTGAATCAACAGGCGAATTAAATCACGTTGAAACGTTTAGTTTCTTTGGATACTCAGGTTCAATACACAAACATGATAATGAATTAATTACGCTTGGGAATGGTTCACAAGAGGATTTCCAATCCTTTGGTGATTTGACCGATTTAGCCGTGATCATAGAGTATGATGGTGTGAGGCCATTGGCTGAAATTTATCGCGATGGAATTGAAATGAATGCAGGTGTATTGATGATTTACACACCGGGAGTTGAATCTCCTCCTTTCCGTGCGGTTACTGTCCAAGAGAACGGTCAGACAGTTCCATTCCCTGATGCTTATCCTGAATATTCTGACTCGTTGATTCCATTTATCTACATCTCACATTCAACTGCAGATATCTTTCATGATCTAATCGAAAAGGCCGCTGGCGACGAAACAAAGTATGCGGTTCTAGATGGGTTTTGGGAGGGCAGCCATGTTGGAACTAGAACGGCGAGGGTAGTAACAGGAGAGTTACCAGGTTCTGGCGAGGGGAAAATCATGATTGGTGCTCATCATGATTCAGTTTATCTCGGCCCGGGAGCAGTGGATAACGCAATTGGTGTAGCACATTTACTGGAAATAGCATCCCAACTGAATGGGCATGATTTGGAAGCTACAATTCAATTTTCAACTTGGGGAGGGGAAGAATTGGGCCTCCTTGGAAGTCAAGCATTCATTGAGCAATCCTCTGATGAATTGATTGATTTAGATATGTACATCAACCTTGATTCGACTAATCTTAATCCATCAATTGGTTTGGGGACACTCGGAATTGAAACTACCAGTAGTTCGCTTGCAAAGGAATTGAGGGCATCAAGAGAGCGGGTTTTTGGCGGAGAATGGGATGGTTATTCGGCAGAGGTCATCGTGAATGATGGTGGTGGAGGGAGTGATCATAGAGCATTCAATTCAGCAGGTTTCACAACTGTTGGTTTATATGGTTGGAAATATCCTGAATACCATTTGCCAAGTGATGATGGCAATGCAATCTATGCAGATGGAATTGCAGTCGCACCTGAATTGGTTCTTCATTTCGTCATTTCACAAACGGGTATAGCAGGAGAGGGTCCTATTATCCAAATACAGGGATTGGAAGGAGAATCTTCATCATGGGTATTCCCATTCATGTTGGCACTTGCTGCGGGTCTAGCAACGGGTATAGGTGGACTAATAGTATTCATTTTGAAGGAAATAACTGCTGAGTTGATGGCTTTCTTGCTAGCCATGGCAGGCGGTGTGATGCTTCTAATATCAATTGTTGATTTATGGTTTGAGCAAGCACTCGAATTTGGATTTATCACAATTTCAGCATCATTTCTGGTCGGAGTTAGTACAGTATACATAGCCAATCTAATAATATCTAAAAGTGGAGAGGATGAAATACTCTCTGAAGAAAAAATGTTGTATAGGTCAGGAATTTTAACAGCAATTGCATTAGCAATACACAATTTCCCTGAAGGGTTAGCAATGGGTGTTGCCGTCCAAGAATCTGCGCAATATGGGGTCGTCTTGATGGCAGCGATTGCGTTACACAACATCCCAGAAGGTGTAGCAGTTGCCGCACCCATCCAAGCGGGGAATGGAGGACGTCTGAAGGCCACGATGATTGCGATGCTCACTGGACTAACTGAACCATTAGGTGCATTGTTTGCTTTGCTTGTATTGGGTTCTTTCCTTACACCATTCATGGTTGGTTGCTCATTGGCTTTCGTTGGTGGAATCATGACAGTAGTCAGTTACCGAGAATTAATCCCTCAGGCAATGGCACAAAATAGGCCTAAACACATGATAGTGGGTGCCTTATTTGGTGCATCAATAATGCAACTAAGTTTACTTCTTCTAGGGTGAATTGGCCACAATTTTGAGATGTCCTATTCTTGGTATGCATAACGCTCTTCATCCCAAGGGTCTCCTCGCTTATGGTATCCATTACGCTCCCAGAACCCTCTGGAATCCTTATCGAGAAGTTCGATTCCATCAACCCATTTTGGTGATTTCCAAGCATAAAGATGGTGACAAACAAATCGAAGTGGCCCACCATGATCAGGCGTCAATGGCTCCCCATCATGATGGGTTGCAAACAAGTTGTCCGACTCCAAGAAATCTTCAATCAGTAGATTTGTGGTATATCCACAAGTACAATGAAGCATTACTGCTCCAACTTCTTCCGTAAGATGAGGTGCTATTTTTGACCAAACTGAACCTATAGATACTCCCCTCCAGGTATTGTCATATCTTGACCAAGTGGTTACACAATGAAAGTCACGAGTTGTTTCATGCTCACCTAACGCTAGGAATTCCTCGAAATCCCATTTGATTGGTTCCGACAGTCCGTGCCCAGA
Organism: Methanobacteriota archaeon; assembly: GCA_002722595.1. Taxonomy (GTDB): domain Archaea; phylum Thermoplasmatota; class Poseidoniia; order Poseidoniales; family Thalassarchaeaceae; genus MGIIb-P. The sequence goes on from PBMO01000032.1 coordinate 10,576, forward strand.
TACTGTGAATGTCCATCCATCTAGTTCAACACGAGGTGTTGAACCATATGTTAGGACTGGAAATCGCTTTGTTAGGAATTGTCCAGGAGGTAAACGAGGGCGACCATCTTCCAGCATTTCCTTGCCCGACATGGCTTAAACGACTTGCATCGACGATTTAAGGGAGTGCCTCACGGCATACAGTTTGAGGTATGGTCATGTCCGCAGACATTCTCGTCGTTTTCAAGAAAAACTTCGAGTCAGTACATGACTTGGCAATGGAACAAATACAATCTATTTTACAAGCATTGGTTGAATCTAGAGGCATCCGCGTCGAGTATACAGCTCGAGAAAAGGTAAGGCACTCTGATTTCATTGGACGTGATCTTGTAATTGTTGTTGGTGGTGATGGCACTCTAACTAGTATTGCTCACAATGTAGGCGCAGATATCCCTGTAATGGGGGTTAACTCCCATCCCATCAAATCTGACCCCAAGGGATCATATGGATTTTTCATGGGAAGCGACCCAGATAACTTCGCAGAAGATGTGGTGAAGGCCTTAGAGGGTGATGCTATAGACAACATACTTCCAAGACTACAAGCTGAAATCGCCACCACTTCGGGGAATCGGATTAAGTGTGATCCTGCATTGAATGATTTGCTCATATCTAACACACATCAGTACCAGCCGAGTTACTACAGACTTCAGCGCGAGGATGATGGCTGTAATGCTGAGGTCGATGTAATCCAAAGATCGAGTGGATGTTTATTCTCTACATTCGTTGGGCAAGGTGCATGGTATAGGCATATTTGTGACTTGGAAGGGAAGGCCTTCCCTCGAGATGAGATTGATTCCAAGTATCTCTTTGTAAGTCGTGAATTGTCGAATGATGAGCGACGTCATGGTGAATACTCTGCTTGGACTTCAAAACCAACAGTCATTACTAGTGATATGCACAGAGGTTACGTTGTTAGCGATGGCTGGGATGAGACACATTTCGTCCGTGGTGCAACAATCACAGTATCCTTGGATGGTCCGACTCTCCACCTTCTGACATTCCGCGAGAAAATAGTTGACAAATTATCAGATTGGTTGGAGGGTTGAAAGTGGGTCGCGAGATTGTTGGCGCAGCAGTGTCTTACACCGAGGAGATTCATGTAAATACACCTGAACGTTACGAAATCCGTTGTATTACAGATGAGGTTCAACGCATTGTAAGTGAGTCAGGAGTTACTGACGGATTGGTTTTAGTCAATCCAATGCACATCACAGCATCAGTTTATGTTAATGATCTGGAATATGGATTACACGCCGACATCATGGATTGGTTAGAGAAAAATGCTCCAAGATATGGAGTAGATGGTCCTTCTGGGCAGGAATATAGGCACCATCGGACTGGCGAAGACAATGGGGATGCGCACCTTAAACGTCAGTTGTTGGGGCACCAAGTTACGATGCCAATCACTGGTGGGAAACTCCACCTGGGGCCATGGGAGCAAATTCACTATGCCGAATTTGATGGGATGCGCAGAAAGCGAATCCTAGTCAAAGTCGTTGGCGTAAGGAGTTGATATTTTGTCTATGCAGCGCTGCGGTATTGATGCAGTACAAGCTGCATTGGATGCAGGGGAGAATGTAACACGGGTTCTCGCTCTACGCGATTGCGAAGACGAGCGCCTCGCATCCCTTCTTGATAGGTGTCTAGCGGAAGGGATAGATGTGATTCTTGGTTCTGAGAATGATCTATGGAGAATGTCTGAGAAAAGCCCTGCATTAGCACTTGCATTGGTTGGCCGTGAACCTGAAGCAGATTTGGATACATTGCTAGATCGGGGTGGACTTATTTGGCTTCTCGACGGAGTTCAATACCAAACAAACATTGGTTTCTGTATTCGAGTAGCAGAGGCCAGTGGTGCAGATGGTTTGATTGTGACAGGGGAGTGGTCAAGTGACGACAGACATCGCATAGTTCGCGCCTCAATGCGTACGCATAGATTTATGCCAGTTGTATTTGGATGCGATGGAAATTATGCTATAGAACGATGGAATGGAAAGATATCATCTATCGAAGATGTCGGTGAAATTGAGCCATGGGATGCAGATTTGACAGGTGATGTGATGCTTGTCGTTGGAGGCGAAAATGCTGGTATCTCGAAGGAAATCCTAAACGCATCTGATGAGATAATTAGAATCCCAATGGCGGGCTTCACTCCAAGTTACAATCTACAGGCGCCCATGGCAGTTCTTGCTGTAGAAGCTCTCCGTCAGCGCCGCAGTTGACTCATTACATAGTGGGAGATGTGGGACACAGGCAGGTAAAGATGAATAGGGAGGTGGCCTGACCTTTGGTCATGGCAGTAGCAGAGCGCGGGTCCTTTCTGATGGGCCTATTCTCACTGACGCAGATTTGGTTAGCCATCAAACTCATGGGCGACTTAGAGTCTTGGCTGACGACAATTTTGGGTGCATCAGGTGCTGCCTGTGTTATGGTCGCCATTGTATTATTCAGACAAGAACAGCGTGATCTTCTTCTAAACCCACTCAAAGATATACAAAAGGAAGTACATCAAGAAGAAATCGCTAAGCAAGGAAGGGGAGCATGGATGGGTGTTGCAATGTGGTTTGCAGCAATGCTGTTCGGAACTATTGCCCTTTGAGGATATCAAATGCTCGACGATGGTCATGAAGATTTGTTTGGTGGTGTCTGGCCATTCATCAAACGTGTTTTGTTTGTATTTCTACCGCTTTGGGTGGCCATGATTATCTGGTATGGGGGTAGAGACTACATCAATCATAATGTTTTGTTATTTTTATCAGCAATATGTGCTGGTTTAACCTTCCCTGCCGTTCAACTGTTTGAAAAATTAAATTTGCTTCACCTTTCACGCTCTAAATCTGATAGAGGATAACGTCATTAAGTGAGAGATTGAGCGGCATTCGGAGCAGTTGATATGGGTGTTATAGACTGGGTAGGAGAAATTGTCGGGATTTCTGCACCTTCGACACTTGAAATCATCTTCATGATGTGTGCATTTTTGGGTACAGCATTTTTCCTAATACTCATGGCATTGATGATGATTGGCGACATTCTTGGTGGTGTTTTTGACTCTGTCTTTGATTCTGATATCACCATGGACTCCGATTTATCTTTTGAATTGTTTAGTATTCAGGGGCTGGCCGCAGCGACCATGATGTTTGGATACGTTGGCATGTTCACCTTACAAGCTACTGACACAGAAGTTTACGCAGTCATTGCTGGCGGTATTGCAGCTGCTGCATCAATGTATGGTGTTGGGTTAATGTTGAAGGGCATACACAACCTTCAGGCAGATGGCACCATGAAGTACGAAGATGCAATTGGAGAGCGTGGCCAGGTTTATTCACGAATCCGTCCGAACGAATCAGGAGAGGTTCAAGTGTCCGTCGATGGCACCCTCCGGACCCTCACTGCACGAGCAAAAGACAGATCCCTACTTATCCCCACAGGGGAATTTATCAAAGTCCTTGATTTCATTGGCTCGACCTTGATTGTTGAGCCTCTTGATATTCTAGAGGGCAAAGAAGAGGAATGAGGTGGAAAAATGGCAGCAGGTTGGGCAATAGCGATATTATTTGGATTAGGAGCAATTTTAGCATTCATGTTTATCATGGTTGCAACACGATACAAACGTTGTGCATCCGACGAGATTTTAGTTGTATATGGTCGCGTTCGTGGCGGTAGAGCATCGCGCTGTATTCACGGTGGTGCAACGATGGTATGGCCATTGATTCAAGACTACAAGAAACTCAGTCTAGTACCAATGACTATTCAGATCAATCTAACCAATGCGTTGTCACTGCAGAATATTCGAATCCACGTGCCTTCAACGTTCACAGTTGGTATCAGCACAGACCCCACAATCATGAACAATGCTGCGGAGCGCTTGCTTCACCTCAAAACTCAAGAAATTGAGAACATGGCCTCTGAGATTATTTTCGGACAACTTCGTCTAACAGTTGCATCTCTTACAATCGAGCAGATTAACCAAGACCGTGACAACTTCCTAGAGCGAATCACACTCAACGTTGGTCACGAATTGCACAAGTTGGGTCTATACCTCATCAACGTGAACATCACAGATATTACTGATGACTCAGACTATATCGAGAGCATTGGTAAGAAGGCGGCTGCAACTGCAGTCAACGCAGCAAAGGCAGATGTTGCGGTCGCAGACCGTGACGGAGCAATTGGTGCAGCAGAAGCAAACCGAGCTCGTGACATCCAGGTTGCAGAGAACGAGGCTGAAGCCGAGAAGGGTAAGAAGGCTGCTAGCGCAGA
>PBMO01000033.1 GCA_002722595.1 Methanobacteriota archaeon
ACGATGAAGACGATGAAGACGATGAAGACGATGAAGACGATTATTGTGAAAATAATTACAATACTGAAGGGTCATGCAATGCAGATAACCAATGTGAATGGGATGCTGAAGATAATGAGTGTGATGAAAACGAAAATGGTGGTAACACTGGTAGCGGTAATGGTGGGAGTGGTTCAAATTCACAAGATTTTGATAATGATGGTATCAACGATAATGCCGACAATGATGATGACAATGATGGCGTTAATGATGTGAATGATGCATTCCCATATGACTCGACCGAGCATACTGATTCAGATGGCGATGGTGTTGGAGACAACGCAGATATGGATGATGACAATGACTCATACGAAGATGATTTGGATTACTATCCACTAGATCCATCAGAATGGGCCAACCATGATGGTGATGGGTTGGGTGACAATGCGGATGATGATGATGACAATGATGGCTATCTTGACGGAGAAGATGCATTCCCATTTGATGCAAATGAGTGGAGTGATTATGATCAAGATGGTATCGGTGATAATGCCGATTTAAACGATGATAATGACAATTATAATGACGTAAACGATGATTGTCCTTTTGACATAAATGGATATATCGATAGTGATGGTGATGGAATATGCGATTATGCCGATGAAGATGATGATGGTGATGGCATTCCTGATAATGAGGATGATGACAATACTGTTTCTGAGCCCGTGGAGCCTGATTTTGACAATGATGGCATTCCCGATTCAGAAGATTTAGATGATGATAACGATAATGTCAATGATGAACTTGATGCATTCCCCTTCGATGCGACTGAATGGTCAAATAATGACGGAGATGCAAGAGGAGACAACAGCGATTATGATGATGACAATGATGGTTATTCTGATTCCCAAGATGCGTTTCCACTAGATGCCTGTGCGTGGGAAGATACCGACCGAGATGGTGAACCGGATTCATTGATGTGTCCCGAAGGAGTCAATACTGACCTAATCGAGGATTTGGATGATGATGGCGATCAGATTGCAGATTTGGATGATGCTTTCCCAAAAAATTCGAATTTCGTTTCAGACTTCGATGGCGATGATATCCCTGATTCAGTCGATACAGATGATGATGGCGATAGTATACCGGATAATGTTGACATGTTCCCCCTTAATCCAAGTGAGTATCTCGATACAGATGGTGATGGCGTTGGGAACAATGCTGATATTGATGATGACAATGATGGTTTCCTCGACATTTTCGATAAATATCCACTTGATCCAGGGCTTTTAATCAATCTCTCCGATGAAAGCGATGATGATACAAAGGAGCAAATCAGTAGCGATTCAAAGTCACTTACGCTTGATGCATCCGATTTGATAGCGCTGCTAATTATTTCTTCATTTGTCAGTATTACAGTCGTGCTTAGTGCACAAAAGATATTGGCGAAAAAATCTGAAAATATGATGCCCGAAATAATTGAGGATGTGGATGTATGAGTAGTAGTGTGAAGAGAATTTTAGATTTAGATATTCGTAGTATGCTCAATCCCAATATATGGTTGCTGATAGTTGCAGTGTCACATACCCTGTTTGGGGCCTTAGTACCAATGTACAAGTCACAACTGGGATCTACCGAATTTATCTCAGCATCATATGGCCTTGTAATTGCGGTGGTGTTGGCGAGTATTTACTTATTCACAGAAGGTCGATCACTGTCACGTATGACTGCAGTCGTTGGTGGAGCAGTATTCTGTTGGATCATACTCCTGAGTTTGATTTCGGAAGGAGGAGACTTCCAACTAAGTGCAGAACTTGCACCCCCATTCATTTACAAATTTTCGCTGAACATCGAATTAGCACCTCCCATGTTGCTCTGGGGACTTCTTTCACTGAGTGGAATACTTCACTGGAACGGTTCGATGGTTGAAGAAAATATTTCCAATGAGGAATCATAATGTCAGAGGAACAGGATTACTATGATGACTTGTTATCACAAGGATATACTGAACAAAGGGCTTTAGATTATACGAACAAATATTTTCCTGATTTCACCAATGAACTCCCAGAACCGGCTCCACCACCATCTTTTGCCGATAAAGGTTCAGCCCATTTGCCTGAAATGAAGTTGGGAAAAACGAAACAATATGACTTTGAAAGCGTTGTCGAAGATACAAAAATCATATTCGAAATGGCACGGGACAAAGTCATCGAAAATAGACGTGCGGCTTTAATTGCAGGTGGTATTTTTGCAATTATTCTGGTTTCTATACTGGCATTCAAGATTCCATCAACTACAGGCCCGATTGAGGGTGATTGGTTGAAGTCCGATGGTCAAAAGTTGACATTTGATTCCACAGGAACATACTCTGATAGCAGTGATTTTTCATCAACCTGGGAATTTTCTGGTGACAACCTAACGATAGTGTCTACTGATATTTACAGCAACTCAAATGGGACTGCTGAAACATATCTAGTCCTCCAAGAAGCACGTATTGAGATTTCCGATGATGGGAATGCAATGTGGCTGAAGTGGGTTAAATGGGTAATCGATGGCGAGGAATTATCACCGCCAGATCAGTGTATTTTATTGCTAAAATCATCAGTTGCAAAAAATGCGATTGAGTATGGTGAAGTGGCCGACCTTTACCTTCTCGAGAATCCACAATGGTGCATTCCTTAGATGGCGTAAATTGGTTTGGTTGTGAGTGAATGCTTCTCAAACCACTGAAGGATCAAAGTGGCACCCACACACCAAGTTGGGCATCTCGAATTTGGTCATTAATCGCGATAATTGGGTGTGGGACATATGTGTTTTTCCAAATTAGTGAAGACATTTTCATATGGTCTACATGTACACTTTTTTTGTCCACAATCCTGCTTAATATTGGTTGGATTTCTTTGGCTAAGTTATCAAAGGGAAAGGAGCCAGGAGTTCTCTTTGATTCGATTAGTGAAGAAGAAAAATGAGTTTCCAAATCAGCTGAAAATTCCAAGATCTTCTCCGATAGAAATAGTCCCCGGTGGTAGAGCCGAAAGCACATCATCCTGCAACAAACCAGTTGCTTTGGAAATACGTGTCGCAACAACTTCCTTCTTTTGATTACCAGGTGTCAATTTCACCCACCTCTGACATATCGAAGAAACGACACTATGTGTTCCAATTAAGGGAAGAGGTATTCCATTAATTGCAATCATTCCCAATGTTAAATTCATCTCGATATCTTTGTACCAATGTCGAGTACCTCGAACCACAAATCCTCCCCTTCCTAGCGACTCACCACTTTCAGTGGTTTTACTGACTTGGCCTTTTTCTGCATGGAATGCTGTCGCCCCAGAACCGCCACTGGCCCAAGCTCTTGACCAACATACTGCCATTTGTGCGGCCTCTTTTAGCACAGTTTCAGAATGATCATCGTTATCCAAGGATTGCGTTATTTTGTAGGATGGAACTCCCTCTGGAATGTTTGGATTTGGATATTCATCGATTTCAAATCCATCTTTCAGTTTGAGTGAACAAGAAGGTGCTCCATGTAGGTCTGCATGAAAGTACAAATCTGATGCGGATAAGTGTTTCTTGACAATCCGATCATTACCTCGTGCATCCCTCCCTCCAATGAGTAGTTGGCCTGATGAAAGCATGGTCCAACGACTTGCTTCAAACCAGAATTTTTTAGTTCGCTTACTGATTGATACTCTGCCTGCTGCCTCGTCTTTTGCACGTTTTTTCTCAACCTTCTTTTGCTTACGTAATGTTTCCTCTAATGCGTTTTTCGCACCTTCAGCCCTTTGCTTGTCCTTTCGCCCTTTGTTGAAATAGCGTTGCGCATTTTGATGTACAGTCTCATCTAGGTACAATTCAACAATTTGCCCAGGATCACCTTTATCGTCGGGCAATCTCGCTCGAATTGTACGTGCAGATGGATCAGCAGATTCAATCCAGTTGATACTTTTGATTGCTTTCCTTGTATCGTCCCATCCATTTTCTTCAACTGATTCGGTTACTTGTCGAATAAGGGTCTCAACATGTGTCCAGTTTTCTTGAATCAGTTTCCCGATTTCTTGTTTTTCTCTTCCTTTTTCAGTTAGCTTTTCAACTGCTGCAACTTGTTGTCCTTCCCTTCGTGCCAAGCGTTCTCCCTCAGAATCTCTCTGCCCCGGTGCTGTAATTTCAGCCAGTTTTTCTGCTTCGCGTCGAGCTAACGCACTCGCATCATATCCACCTTTCCAAGCATCAATTGCTTGAGATAATGACTCAAAGACAATGGTATCTTTAACATTTGATAGAGTAACCGGGCCGACTTCAACGCAGTATTGCTCCATCTGTGCATCAAGTTCTTGTGGATCTGCAGAAAGTTGGATAGCCTTTTTCATCACAGCAACAGCTCCATCATGTGTAATCTGGGATACAATATTTTGGAACGCTAAATGCAAATCTTTGGCATCTGTAACTGATTTTGCAGGCATATTGGGGTCCAAATTCGCCTTTTCGCACAGTGCTTGTGCATGCGCACTCCCTAAACTCATTCTACCAGCAAGGGTATTGACTAGGTCCTTTTCTGATTCACATAATACTTCCAACAAATCACTTTCAGACCACAACCTCGGATCCATTGGCGGAGGTGGTGCAACATAAATTTCTCCGCGTTTAATCGTCCTTGTTTCATACTTGACATGTGTGAGTGGCTGGATTATTGTTCCACCCTCATCTAGGAGTATCACGTTCCCATTCCGGAACATTTCGATAACCAAATCTCTACGGCCATTTTTTGTATCAAATTCAAGAACAATAATCCTATCAAAACCAACTTGCTTTGCACTTAGCAGTCGTGCATTTGAGAGGTGTTTTCTAAGTAGCATGGCAAACGGTGGTGGGTTCAGTGGCATTGGTCGTTCTCGTCGGCTGAAATAAGCTCTCTTCCCCCTCACAATCACAAGATCACAATTGGGTTGCCCCTTGAGGTTCAAACGAAGAACAACCTGTTCATAGTGAGGCTGGTACATTTTCTTGCAACGTGCGCCGGAAACTGCATCAATATCGCGAACCATTCTCGCGATGTCGAACGAAGACATCTGTTCTCGCATGGCGTCCCCATGCAGTGCCGGTCAGTGCCGCTTCTTGAGCCAATCGCTTATGGTGGGCGGCGCATACGAACCTCTGAGCCGCATGGAAGTGAGCGATACTGATTTTGCGGAACTTAGTCGACCTGAGCGCAAACCCGGCCCAGGTACGGATGTAGGGGGAGAGGTAGATGAAGCACTTTCCATGTTCTGGTATAGGAGCATTCTTCGAAATGGTTGTGATACACCTGAGATTGACCCCGATTGGGGCATCCATGTAAATGCAGATGCTCTAGTAGAGTGGTCTGCTGGTATTGCCACAGCAATGGAGCGTGATGGTGTCGTAAATGCTCCAAGGGTATCACTAGACTTGGCATTCATTTTCGGTTTTGACCATTGTTTCTTCCACCACTGCGTGGATTCACAAATTGCACTTCACATGCTTAGGATGTTTGAGGCTGGGCAACCACTTGCAGATTTACGATATAATCATCGTAACGCTTGCGAAAGGTTACACGCTTTGATGCCAGTACCTCAATGGTGGTTTGACATCGAAGAGTGCCTTGCAAACGCTCACGTTGCCCGTGACCCAACTCGTTTAGGTGGACTACGCGAAGCTTTCCTGAGATATCGACTCCTCCCACAGCCACTAGATGGTTCCAGGGGCCCTTGGGCTCTTTGGGAGCAGGCAGCTATGGATCCGAGTGCTTTCAGAGCACTTTCTTACATGCTATGGTTGCAACATCTTCGTGGTGAAGTAGATCCACTAGGAATCTTACCAGAACTGGAAAATATAATGGAAATTGGAGGCGAAGATGAGGCATTTAACAAATTCATAGATTTAGTTCTTGAAGCGAGTAAGGATCAATCCGGAAATTCAGATGGAGGGAGTGTTCATGATTGGATATTAAACAATCAAGATGTTCCAATTTTGCATGCTTTTGGCGGTTTCAATGAAGGCATATTTCGCCGATTAGATGTCCCAATTTGGTTTCATGGAGGCCATGGTCCTGAGATGATGAGGCGTTATGATATGCAGCAAGGTGAGTGGCCATATGGCACTATCGAGAGACTCTACAGCCATTTCCGAACAAGTGAGGTCGGCAGTGATTGGGATGACCCTTTTTCTCCTGATGATGACGATTTTGAATTATCTCCGTAGGTGATGTTCAAGACACTAGTGCCTATGGACAATCATGGCCGACTGCGATGAGCCCCAGTGTGATCTCGACACTGATGAACGGTTACTCCCCAAATGGTGGTCTTGGACTTGGCCGTGTCATTGGTTTTCGTGGGGTGTTTTTGGGTTAGGCATTGCTTTGCTCGGTTTCGGCATCTTCACACTCCTTACAGGTGGTACATCAGAAGGTCTAATCCTTGGCTCAATTGCGCTTTTTATGATGGGCTGGTGTTGCCCTAATCCATTTGTCCAAATGATGGAGGGTTTCAATCTAAGTGCTGATCCCCGTCGCTGGAGTGCCCCCCCACTCCCGCCCATGAAGAAAAGCGATTGGCACATGGATAGGAAATATTGGGATGAAAAATTTGGTGATTGGTTACCAAATCCATTAGCGAAATTTGAGCAGGATAAACCAGAGATCAAATTACTTGCAGACGGTGACGGTTGGGTCGTAAATTGTGATGGGAAAGATTCTGAAAGGTTTTCTACTCCAAAGGAAGCTGATACCTATATTGAACAAAAAATCAAGTCGGGTGAGCGGTTGAATGCACAAGAATTGCTTTTCGGCGACCATCCCAGGCATAATAGATATCGAGCACTGTATAACGCTACACCTCCGCAATTCACCTCTCGTTTTCTCTTCCACATACTTTCGGTGCTATTTCTTGTGGGTGGATATATGGCTATACCTCGCGAAAGTCGAGAGATGATGGCCTATTTCCCTTCATTTTTGCTTGTAGTAGCAGCAATTGGAGTAATTTACAGCCATTTTTCATATCGAAAAAATATGGAAGCATGGGATACTATAACTTCGATAATTAAGTATGTCGATGGTGGGCACGGGGAGTTGTTTGGTCAAATTCGGCCAATGTCCAATTCACCTCTCAAGATATTACATGTCGATGGTTGTACTGCACCAAGTTGGACCTTTGATGACTTAATAGCGTGGTCATGGAATTATTATTGCAGAGAAACATGGACAGAGCGATACTATGACCGAGAGAGTAAAACATGGAAGACAAGAACACGAACCGAAACTCGATATGTTCGAGGAGGTTCATATGCCTCGGATTTCATGGTTCATGATGGAACTGGTGGAATGTTTGTCAAGACCTCAACCTTCGAAAGAATAGACTTGGGAGATACACTGTGGGAACGCAATAGAAGAGGCGATAAAACCTGTGGACCTTATGATAGTGCTCGGCACGGAGGCACACTAAATCACACTTGGAGTTTATCCGCTCTCAAATTATCCGAACCAGTTTACATCATGGCTAGAATGAAATCACTACCACATGACGACATTCCCCGTGGTACTGTTGGACATAACGCTACACGAGTTCATCACACATTGCAGGCTGTTGGAGAAGATGCCCCAAGGAGGGATACGAGAATCAGCAAGGGGACGGAATTCGCAGTTCTTTCTGCAAAGAATTCTTCAACTAGTCGATTGGGCCCGTTAATTCTTCTTTTGCTTGGTTCCCTAGTGATGTTTTTGTAGTGTTCACTCGCCCATTTGCTCTTTCAGAGCAGCGAGTCTTGCCTTTGCTTCAAGGAGCTCTGTTTCGGCCTCAATCGCTTCTATCTCATCCTTGAGCATCTCGGTTTTCTCATCCGCTTCCGAACGCTTTGATTCAACAAAACTACCCAAAGATGCACGCCTGTCAAACATATGTGCTACTTGTTCGTCAGAGTACTGGTCGAAGAGATCGGCTCTTTCGAAGCCAAACATTTTCGCTACAATGACTGCTGGAACCATTTCCTTGAATGTATTGTAATTCTTGGCAGATTGGTTGTATTCTTCAACTTCACTTGCCATCTTCGATATTGCATGTACTCCTTCTTCTAATCCTGCAACTAATACATTGTGCGAAGTTAGTTGTGGATTACTCTCTGCGAATGCTAGTGCTGATGGAATTACTGAATCCATCATTCCAGATGCTTGACTCAGCGCACTCCTGTTGCCGGAACTTTTTGCCTGAGCGAACAGTTTCCGCGCTTCAACGATTTTGTCAAATATCTCACTTTCTAGCCCAAGTTGTGCTAAATCAGTTTCCTCAACTAGTGCCATTTTCTGATCCTTAACCCCAACTTGCGTCTCAAGATTTTGATACTGGTTTTCGACTTCATTCCGCAGGTCGATTAAGCGATTGTAAGTGGTAAAAATCCACAAAATAATCATCAGAAGAACAATTCCGCCTGCAATCAGCAGGAATAGAGTGGTTGCGTCCATGAGTCCCCGGAGGCGGGGGTGGCACTTATCCTAATCGTAGGACATTTTTTGCCAATTGTTGATGTCTGGAATTAAATCTGCCTCATGTGCATATTGATTACTTGGGACACTGATAATCATTCCATTACCGAGATTTTCTGCAATTTCATGGGCAGCATTCCCCTCATGCAGTGTGTCAGATTCAGCAACACAAATTGCAACAGGAGTCATTATATTTCCAAGTTCCATCTCCAAATTGTATTTCCGATTTGCTTGCACACTACGTTTTAGCCGAAGTAAATGCGCCTGAGTCAGGGTTCTTTTGTATCTGATGTATTGAGCAGGTTCTTTCAACCTCCACTTTAGATAAATTAATCCAATTCTAATAAGGGGTGCATAACACCACCAAGGAGCCATGGTCAGAGGTACCATCCATCCAGGGAACTTGAAACTGGCATTAGGTGCAACTAAAAATGCGCCATTCCCTTGGATTTTCTCACCCTTGAATCCCTCTAATATTGCGGTCGCCCCAAGCGATGAGCCAAACCACAAAACGTCATTTCCACATTTCAAATTCTCTGCAACAAGTTGTAAATCAGCAACATGTTTTGACATTGTAAAATCATGTGCACGTATTGGCTTTGATGGTTTTGCTGTTTTCTTTTCGCGGGTTTCAACATAATGAATTACACGTTCTTGTACCCATTCGGACAGCAAAGGTGCCCAACCATCCATGACACTGGCCCATCCTGCTACAAATATGACTGGATCTTTTCTTGTCATTTTGGAGGGTGTGAATGTGTATACCTTTAGAGAAAAACCGTCCGATGCCTGAATCATTCGACACTCAATTTCACACTTGGGGTTGCCAAGCAGATTAGTCACTTCGTCCAGATCCATCCTTTACAACCTCAGTATAGCCACTCATTGAATCCTTCCTTCATTCCGCAATGCTTTCAAGTGACTTTGTGTTTGATCCAATTTGAGCAAAGGGTGCGCATCAGGTGTGTCCATGTATGCCATCTTGGCAATTTCTGGAATATCTCGCAGTCCACTTTTCCACGCAGAAAAGACTGCTTCATGCCTTTTTTCTCGATGTTTGATGTAGTGTGTCAGTAAACGGCTTGGGTTGGTCACAACAGGGCCATGTCCAGGGAATAGCAAATTCGCCTCAAGTTCACGTAACCGGTATAGTCCTTTGAGGTAGGCAGACATATCACCCTCATTGCTTGGAACAAGAATTGTACCGACTTGTGCCACATTATCTGCAGAGATAATCCCGGCTTCTGATACCAAGCAGATTTGGCCAGGGCAGTGCCCAGGCGTTTCAATTACCTTCCAGAAAACCTCACCATTCATTCCCACTAGATTAAATGAATCTCCTTCGTTTAGGGTACGATGTGATTTTGACTGAGGGATTGTTTCTAATGTTTCAGAAGTCGCCCAAATTGGTGCCTGATAAATTTCTGAGATTGCTTCAACATCTCCTACGTGATCTCTATGGCGGTGCGTGAATATGGTGGCCACTATTTCTGAACCAGAATCTAAAACCTGCTCTACCTTACTCCTTAGCATGTTTAGCGCTTGACTATCTCTAGCTGCTGGATCAACAAGGACTCTCTGACCTCCTGGGACTCCGAGAATGTAACAATTAGTATGCGTTGATGGGGGTAGCGTATCTGTTGGTAGTGGAATACATTCGACACCAGGGGCAAACTCAATCCTTACATTTTCTCTTTTCGGAGACTTGGACATCTGCATGATCATGTTGTCCATGGGCCCTTCACATAGTTCCCTTAAGATCATAATTTGTGGTGGTGGTATGCGTATTTCGTTATTCATCCATTCATGTAGAAGTTGCTGGGGTGTAGCCCAACGATATTCATCGAATTCAGGCCTTTCTCCAGAATCCAAAATGGGTTCAACGTTACATTCTACTGTGAAGAAATGGTTCCGGAATCTCAATGGAGCAAGCGGTGGTGTTGTTCTTTCACAGAAAACGATAAGGTTATCGCAATTGATTCCAATATCGCCGTTTTCTACAGCCATTAACCAGTTTTTTTTGTCACGCAATACTAAATCACGCAAATTTGGACTGACCTGTTCGATGCCATTTTTACTAGGCGCTAGACCAACCTCTTCGACCATTTCACGCATTAGTGCGACTAAAGCAGCCCTTTCGTCTTCGTCCCTATCTGGAAACCATTCAGGGTGCGAATCCAAAGCACCCTTGTCAACTCTGCTGACGCCGCCTCCAGGGAATGCCCAGTAATCTGGGAATGATGGAACGGTTGAAACTCGGTGACAGATGAGGATTTCATCCCCCCTTCGCAACATTACCGAGGCTGACGGGCGAGGCGCGCGTGGTGTCGCCCTCTCGACCTGCATAGTATGCCCGAGTATGCGACGGGCTTGAATCCTGTCGCCCCTTCGGGCTGCCATGGAGCCGTGGGAAATTGAACCTCTTTCGGATGAGGAAATGGCTGCCTATGAGGCAAGAAGTGAGTTATTCCAGCGTATTGGCAAAATCACTTTGGCTTTGATGATGACAACGATGATGATTACATGGGTGGCTAAAAATTTGTTCATCACCCTCCTCTAATTTCATCTATCTCCGCCGCCCGCACCACCTCATGCGCATCAGTCATCGAACTGCAAATGGAACTTCGACCTATCCTCATGAAGTACCTCAATTTGGATTAGGCGTTTTCCTAATGTCTGAACCAGGTGAGTGCAAAAATGCATGTTTAGCAGCACTCAAAGCAGGTTATACACATATTGACACAGCTCGAGCATACAGCAATGAGCACGAAGTAGGCGAGGCGATCAAGGAATCGGGTCTAAACCGAGAGGACATATTCATCACTACCAAATTGAGAAGAATGCATGCCATCGGATTCAATGATGTATTAGAGCACTGCCAAATGTCGCTGGAATTACTGGACACCGATTTCATCGACCTTTACCTCGTACACGCACCACCTGAAGACATAGATCATAGGGCTCCTGTTTGGAAGGGAATGGAACACTGTTTGGAGAGAGGCTGGGTCAAGGCTATCGGCGTCTCAAATTATGGTGCACACCACTTGGAAGGCATGCGTGAGTATGCCACCTATTTACCCTCGGTGAATCAAATCGAGATAAATCCCTGGCTGCAGCGCCCAGAACTCCGTGCTGCCACCGAAGCAATCGGGGCCAAAGTCATGGCTTACTCACCACTTGCTCGTGGACACAAACTGGATGATCCCTCTCTTGTCCTAGTGGCTGAGCGTTTGGGATGTACACCGGCTCAAGTAGCCATCAAGTTCTGTCATGATATCGGTTGCATCACCATTCCTAAATCCAGTCGAGAGGAGCGAATTGTCGAGAATCTGGCTTCATTGGATGTCGATATATCCAGCGAAATGGGTGCGATTGAAGCAATGGAATGTGGGTACATTTCGGGTTGGGATCCAACATCAGAACCGTGATTTTCGTGCATTAAATTGCATCTGAGGCGAGGATTTCTTTGACCAAGTGTGCATTCTGTTCCCTCATTTCATCCAATTCTGTTAACCATGCAGCAGCCTTTTCGATGGTCATTTTCTTCATCTCTCCACTGAGAATATCTCCTGAAATATACCCACGACGAACTTCTTCAAGGGAAGTATCATCTTCTTCAAAGAAGAATTTGAGATATTGGAAAGCAACATCGATATCTGGATTCCCGCCCAACCGGCGGTGCTCTTCAATCGTAGACTGGCCACCGGAGAATGAGCGCTTGAATTTCTTCTCCATTTTCTTTAGATCTTCATTTAGGAAAATTGTCGTTTCTGGCATTGAAGATGACATCTTCCCTCCAGTCATACCGACAGCAAATCTGTGATAGGTACTACTCGGTTGTAGTAGTCCCGGCCCCCCCATATCTCGCTCAAGTTTGAGTAATGACATTCGAATTGGATATCGGTCACTTTGTGTGGCGGCAGGCAGGTCAACAATTCCATGCTTGGCATCTGCCATGATGTCACTATATCCCAAGTGTTTCAAAGCATCGACAATCCTAGAGAAAACAGCCTTAGTGGTGGTTTTGTCACCCGAAACGATATTTTGGTTTTCATCCATCACTGAGACGGTAATTCGCAGGCCCCCATTTTTACGTTCGTTGACATTGAACCAATTGGTCTTCCCTGCGAGGCCCCGGCACAAGCGGATATGAGGGTCTTGGTCTACACCTACAGGAACAACAATCGGGCGCAATCCTCCATACTCCTCTAACTGGGGGTGCAAAATGTCACCCGCTTGCACTAGTGGTGCTTGCACATGCGCGAGGTTTGCGTCGCCCTTGAATCCGTAAATGGCTTCAAGTTCAGACAAATTGGTTCGCTTGCCCAGCGTGAAACCCATCCGTTGAACAATTGGGCGCATACTCTGGAAGTATATGTTCGTACGATTTGGGTCCAAACCCATTGCGACATAATTAGTGATGTATTCCTCAAGTGCGATCTTCCGACAATCAGCCAAACTGTAACCGCGAGTTGCATTCGCTTCAAGGTCAGCGACAGCAATCGTCACGTCAGCACCTTGCTCTTGGAACCACCGAACCTGATCAATCACCATCTTGTGTCCCAGGTGCATTTTTCCACTTGGCATCAAACCAGTCATTACACCAAAGGGTTCACCTCTACTATGTGCTTGGAGTATGTTACTCAAATCACGATGTGCGAAAATAATCCCTCGGCGATGGTGCATTGATGGGTTTGGTAAACGTGCCAATGGAATAGATTCTAATCCGAATTGCTCAATGATTCTACCATAGTCTGTAGAAACTTGACTTGACCAAGGGTCTATGTCGACCATTAGTAGTGCCGATGCTGAGATGGCTTTCAAAGCGTCGCATGGCATATGCTCTGAGACGAGGTTTTGAGAGGTAAGCCCTCATCCCCCTAGCATGGCGAACATTTGTGTATTGGGTGGAGGCCTTGTTGGTAGGTTTGTTGCTTGCTCTTTGGAACAAAGGGGACATACTATTCGCCTCATCGATTCAATGGAATTACACGATATTCCAAGCAATATTGAAGTCTTAAAAAAACGTGTGGAACCATCAGAAATCGCGCCTTTAGTCGCAGGTTTTGAAGTGGTGGTGAATTGTTTGCCGGGCCGGATTGGTCATGCTGTTAGAAAACCATTATTGGCCATTGACGGAATGAGTGTTTCTGATTTGGCATTCACAGCCGAGGACCCGCGTGATTTGGATAATTTTGCCAAATCCAATAACTCTAGGCTAGTATATGATGTAGGAATAGCACCTGGCTTGTCCAATGCGCTATTGATGCATTCTCAGCAAAAAATGGCAGAACTACAGGTTGCTAAGATATGGGTTGGAGGAAATCCTCAGCAACCCGATGAGGATTGGTCATACATGGCTCCCTTTTCACCTTCAGATGTTATCGAAGAATATACGCGGCCAGCTAGGTTTCGCCGCGATTATACGGATGTAACTGAGCCAGCCCTATCGGAGCGCCATATTGTACACGTACCAGGGTATGGGGAAATGGAGGCATTCTTGACAGACGGTGTTCGCTCTCTGCTTGACACTATTGAGAGCAGAGATCTAGTTGAATACACTGTTCGGTGGCCAGGGCATATTCAGAAATACATCGATGGTAATTTTTCAGAAAAAGATTTGATTGAGGCATGGAAATTTGACGAAAACCGCCCAGAATTTACTTGGCTTAGAGTACTCACATCCGATGGTCAAACTGAATGGATGTGGGACATCATTGATGAAGGCAAAGGCGGTTGGTCATCAATGGCAAGAACAACCGGGTTGGTAACAGTTGAAGTTGCAGAAATGCTCTCCGAAGGGGTGTTCGAAGAGTTCGGTGTGATGCCCGCAGAATATATCGGAACGGATGACTCACTACTCGAACGAGTCATCCAAAAGATGCGTCTTAATGGCGTCAGGATAAGTGAGTCAAAGACATCATGATGCCGCTTTTTCTCTATCCTTCTTTTCTTGATTAATAGTATGGTAAATAGCCATAGGTGCTACGATTGCGATAACTATCGCGAGTAATGGCAAAATCCACGAATCCCCTACTTCGGGTTTTGGTTCAATCAACCATGTGAATCGAAGGGGTGATTCCATGAACGGCGAACTCCATTCAAACAAATCAATAGTATGGTGGCCAACAGCCATGAAAGGGGTCAAATTGTTGAATGTCCCCTCAATGATTTCGACATCAGCATCATCTCCAGACCACGTGATCTGAATATTCGCCCCTTCATTAACAGTGATTGCAACGCTGTTGTTGTCCAATAAGCGATATCCTTCCATCAAATGTCGCTCATCACTAGTAAGTTCGGTTAGTGAACCACCATCTATTCTTTCAATACTAGTAATTGTGCCAGAACTAAGATGCACAATTGAGTTTCCTGGAACATCCCATGCACCCAATCTAGCCGCAGTACCTTTTAGGATGACTGTGCGGTTTGTTCGATCCACTTCTTCGACAGGATGTGTCGAGGAATACCACTCACCCCAAGTTGTGAACCAAAACGGTTGTGTTTCAATCCAATTCAGTACATCTCTATCTCTGCGAACATTTAGGTCGCCGATTTCAGCCTCCCAGTACATGTTGACAAAGCCATTCTCTTCTACAGCAGCCTCGATTTCGGTAATTGATGCCACATTTTTTTCCAAACTACCGCCACTTCTGTTAAGATTCCAAATCAATGAATTTCGGTCAGTATCACTTTGATCCCCAACTATGCGAAACCCATTTCCTAGCAGAACTTGCTCTACATCAGCACCAATATCACCTTCTGGCAAGCCAAAAGATAGTGGCGCATCTCCCCATTTTGAGGCATTAATTTGTGACATCAAATAATCTCTACATTCGGATATAGCCTCAGTGTCACTGCGGATGTCTTTGCCTGGGATTCCGTGGCATCCAAATTCATCACCTAGGCGCAATCTCTCTCCACCAATGATTTCTTGTGACAAAAATCCATCCGGATTCCAAGCAACCGCAGTAGGAGTCAGAATCGGTAGCAAGAAGCAAACTATGAGGAACAAACCTTTGCGCACGGTACTGGGCGGTGATACACAATTCTTGACCTTAACCACTAGACAATAGGCAATAATCAAGAGTGAATCTGCCTACAGCGCATCATGGTGGAGGTAAGCAAATCGACTCTCGAGAAGTTACGCGCCTCTAGTAGAATCAAGGGAACTGGTATACCTGTGCCAAAATCTCCCTGGTACAAAATTTTCCTGCTGACACTACCAGTACTTATGCGGACATTGTTTAGAGTACGCTATCGGGGTGTCCACCGAGTTCCGCGTAAAGGTGCAGTCATATTGGCTGCAAACCACACATCTCATTTGGACCCCATATCTGTTATCGCAGGAGTAAGGAGGCCTACTCATTATCTGGCAAAAGATGGTCACTTCAAGAAATGGTTCACTGCGATCGTAATGAAAACAACAGGTCAAATTCGCACCCACCGTGAATCAGGGGCTTCCGACGCACTTAGCAGAGCTGCAGATATATTGGGTGCAGATTTGGCCATGGGTATTTTCCCCGAAGGCACCCGTTCTCGCCGCGTCAATCCTCCTTTCCTTGCAGAGGGGAAAACTGGAGTCGCCCGCCTCGCTGCGAGTTACCCCAATGTTCCAGTTCACCCGATTGCGATTATTGGCAGTAGAGATATAATGGCCCCCGGGGACAAAGTACTCCGATTTTGGAAACCGTTTGTCGTTACATACGGTGAGAGTATAACATGGAACAATTGGCTTTTACACCCTAAGGGGGGAGGATTGGATGAAAAAGCAATAACCTCACTTATTGTTTTGCCAGATTCTGAAAGGCGAGAGGCCATGCGCAAATTGTATCGAAAGTTCACAGATCAACTGATGGGTTCAATCAAATCCCTTGGCGCACCCTAAACTGGAAACAGGTATTCTTCAAGAACCTCCGTGATTAGGGTTGATTGTTCCAATGCAGACCTACCTTGACCTACTGCGCAGAATCCTAGATGAGGGTGTAGAGGGTGATGACCGTACAGGCACAGGTACAATCTCAGTATTTGGTCACCAAATGCGATTTGACTTATCTGACAGTTTTCCTGCAGTGACCACGAAAAAACTGCATTGGCCAAGTATCATACATGAATTACTCTGGTTCTTGTCAGGAGATACCAATGTGCGGTATCTTCAGGAAAATAAGGTACGAATTTGGAATGAATGGGCTGATGAAAATGGCGATTTGGGACCAGTTTATGGTAAGCAATGGCGGCAATGGGTTTCAAAAGACGGCCGGGTAATTGATCAGATTGAAGAAGCAATCGAGTTAATCAAAAAGAATCCATCTAGTAGGAGAATCCTAGTCAGTGCTTGGAATGTTGGTGAGTTGGAAGAAATGGCACTTATGCCTTGCCATGCCTTTTTCCAATTTTATGTCCGTGATGGTAAATTGTCTTGCCAGTTATACCAAAGAAGTGCTGATGCTTTTTTGGGAGTCCCGTTCAATATTTCCTCCTATGCTTTGCTCACCTGCATGCTAGCCCAAGTCTGTGATCTTGAACCGGGTGAATTTATCTGGACCGGTGGAGATTGCCATCTTTATCTGAATCATCTTGACCAAGCACGTGAGCAGATATCTAGGCAGCCGCTCAATCTTCCCAAGCTCAAATTGGATCCTTCTGTCAAATCAATTGATGATTTCACAGCAGAACATATTACAATTGAAGGTTATGAGCATCACCCACATATATCTGCACCAATAAGTATCTGAGTGGTTTACATGAAAATAGCAATGATTGTAGCGATGGATGAGGATGGTTGCATTGGCAGGCAAGGCGATTTGCCATGGCGAATTAAATCTGATATGGCACGCTTCAAAGTGCTGACTGAAGGTGATGGATTTAATGCAGTCATAATGGGGAGGAAAACTTGGGATTCACTTCCTGAAAAATTTCGACCATTACCTGAACGAGTCAACATTGTAATGTCACGCGATACAAATTGGAGCCATACCGATGCAGATACAGCATTATACCCTGGTCGGGCAATTGAAATCGCATATGCCGAAGGGTGCGACGAATGCTGGATTATCGGTGGTTCACAGATATACTCGATGTTTATTGATAGGGTTGATGAAATACATGTGACCACGGTTCATACAAATAATTCTGGAGATATTATGTTCCCTGAATGGAATCGAGATGCCTGGACTGAACATTCAATCGAGCAATTGAGTGCAGATGAGGATAATGAATATCCAACAACATATTCTGTATGGAAAAAGTAGTTGCATCAAGATGCGCGTGCTACGATTGCTAATGTGCCTGCCCAATTGCTATCAGCAGCACGAAAATTTTCAACAATTTCAAAGCCAGCCATTTCGACCATTTCACACCACTCCGATTCAGAGTGCATCGCCATTCGAACGCCAACCTTCTCAGCCCAATTGTGGCATGCCAGATTTTCCAAATAATGGTCCACTCCAAATGCCAGTAAGCCCCCTTTTTCCAACCATTTATGTCGTATATTAGAAAGGAAACCAGGGATGTCATTTAGGTAATACATGACTTCCATAGAGTGGACGAAATCAACTCTTTTTTTGGGCGTCCAACTTTCTAAATCAGCCTGTATATATTCCCCTTCAGGATCCACTTTTTTTGCATTCATTATCATCATGGGTGCTCCATCAATCCCAATCGCCGAAGCACAGTCATCCCTCGCCCGGAGTAGCCGTACGACCCAGCCATTTCCACAACCAGCATCTATTGCAGAAAATCCATTTTCAGAAGATTCAACATAATTCATCGCTACATCAATAATTTCTGAAACAGATGCAAAATGTCCACTTTCCATCCCTGTATCCTTTCCTTTTTCAGCCCATTCTGAGAATACTTCAGTAGCAGGTCGCATACATGAATCTAGCAACAGGTATACTATCGCCTTTGCTGGTACTTACTCTGTCACTGGCCCTGCTCTTGACTTGGTTGCACCAGCTTCCATTATTCCTGCGGCGGGACCTACTGGTAATTCCTCAATTTCGTCCTCAGTCAGAGATCGACTTTTCACATCAGGATGTATAATCATTGAATGTCCACAGGGGTCCAAGAATTCCAAAGTAACACTTCGCCCCCCCTCGCGAATTTCCTGCATCACTTTCATTAATTCCTCTATTTTTGAAATAGCCTCCTTTTCACCTTCAATAGCTGCCTGACGTCCCACCATTTCGATAACGTCTTGGAATCGATTCAGCACACCCTCTATGTTAGAAACATATCCTGTCGAATGCGAGCCAGGGCGAACCTCCAAGTCGAGTTCAACAAGCCTAATTGTGCAGGCTGAACCACGAATTACACGAATTTGTAAATCTTCAGCTGAATCTATGGTGTAGCTTTGGCATGAACCTTCTCTTGCCTCTGCAGGGATAAAATCGGTTTGCCGCCATCCACACGCTGGACAGCCGATAGTGACTTGTGTATGCTCGCCGAAGTAGGCAATCTCTTCTGTATGGGCAAGCATCGTCAAGCCCGCATCGTATCCACAGATGACGCAGGCCACCTGTATGCTACTCTCCATGTGCCGTTGTGTGCTCCAATGGGTATGAACCTATGCGTCTGTTGCGAAGACCTCGTTGTCAACACCGCGAACAGCTGCAAATCCTGTAGGTAGCAGAATTAATCGGTCATCCCCAATTTGGATCATTCTGCCACCCAAATCACCTTCGATTAATTCCTGCAGTCGAGAAATGCAATTCGAGAACTCAACCTCGCGTTTCATCAATCGCTTAAGTTCTACAATGGCTACATCACCGTTTGCAACCCAATCAAATAGCATTTCAATGCCGTTTGAATCATGTAGTATTGCACGATGAATAATAGATTCCCCACGATTGTAAGGGACTGGAGCATCGGGATAAAGATCAGCTAAATCATGATACGAGTGGATAGGTACTACTGGTTCTGGTTGGGATTCTTCAATGGATGGCATATCCAACCATCTTGGTGCATCACTATCATCCATATTGTACTCCAGAACACTGATAATTCTTGAATCCTCGGACAATTTTGACTTCATAGGTTCAATAACCTCCGTGTCTCACGTCAGCCCGAGGTGCGAGGAGACGGGTGTCGAGGGGTTCAAAAAGGGCTCTCTTTTGGCACACATATCTCCGTAACGCTTTGCGATTTCGTGGAGGAATTTGTGATGGAACCTGATATGGCTGCTGTTAAGACTGGAACTAGTACTGTAGGAATATGCTTCGATGGTGGTGTCGTGGTCGGTGCCGATCACAGAGCTACAATGGGGCACTTCGTTGCAAACAAGAGTGTCCAAAAGTTGTTCAAAATCGCTGATAACCTTGCATTGACTACTGCTGGATTAGTTGGACATGCGCAGTCACTTTCCCGCACACTTGCGGCAGAAATGAGCCTGTTTGAATTGAAGCGTGGTAAGCAAATGTCAGTCAAAGGTGCCGCTACTATGACAGCAAACATATTGGTTGGCCGTCCCCATTGGGTACAACTTCTCATTGCAGGTGTAGATGACACTGGTGGGAGTGTGTATTCTATTGATTCAGCCGGGGGTTCAATTCCCGATGAATATTGTGCAACAGGTTCAGGTTCTCCATATATGTATGGAGTTTTGGAAGATCAATACAAATCAGGGATGACTGAGAAAGAGGCCCTCAAGGTCGCAGCAAAGGCCCTACTGGCAAGCGCACAACGTGATGCTGCCAGTGGCAATGGAATGGATCTCTCAGTAATCACTAAAAAGTCGGGTTTCCGCCTATTAGATGAGTCAGAACTCGAAGCATTGCTCAAGCAGTGCTAGTCTTATTCCCGGCGCTCGCGCCGTCTTCGTTCCCACTTGTGGGGCCGTGATGTGCTAGTGTTGGGTGTGTGGAGGTAGGCAAATGCGTCTAACATTTCAAGAGGTCAAGAAAAAGATAGCAAAGATGGTCCCTTCGGGTATTGATTATGATGTCGATTTAGAGGCGGCTAGTATTGCTATAGTAACTTCTGAACCCAGCGCATTCGCAGGGCAAGATAGTCTCGCCAGTAAAATCGCTAAGGCAATAAAAAGGCGAATCGAAATTCGTCCTTCACCAGATATCTTGATGGATGCAACAGAAGCAGAATCCAAAATTATTGAAATGTTACCTGCTGAAGCAGATCTTAAGCGAGTCTATTTCGATGGAGCAATCAGTGAATGTACAATTGTTTGTAACGATCCAGGTGTTGCAGTTGGCCCTAAAGGTGCAACGATTAGAGCAATTCGCGATGAAATTGGCTGGATTATACGTACGGAACGATACGCTGCAGTCGAAAGCAACACTATGCACAATATCCGTAAGTACCGGCAAGATAATTCTGATGACAGAAAAGCACTACTAAGGAAATTCGGTACACGGATTTATCGACCCCAGAGACCAGGTGAGCCATGGTGCAGATTGACTGCCTTAGGTTCATATCAGGAAGTTGGAAGAGCAATGCATTTGGTCACAACCAATGAGTCGAAAGTAGTGGTCGATGTAGGTGCAAAGCCAACAAACAACCTCAGTGAGGTTGCACCATTTTTCAATGCTCCAGAATTGATGCCATTTGAGAATTTAGATGCGATTGTAATTACTCATGCTCACATTGATCATATCGGACAATTACCGGTAATGTTCAGATATGGATATCGTGGTCCCGTATATTGCACTCCACCCACGCGAGATTTGATGGTATTACTACAAAGTGACTACATCAAAGTTGCAGCCGCGGAAGGCAATCCTCCACCATATGGTCTTGGTGACGTACAGGAGATGATCAAGCACATCGTCGATGTGGATTGGGGCAAAACCATTGATATTGCTCCTGATATCAAACTAACAATGTACAATGCAGGACATATTTTGGGTTCTTCATCTTTACACATGCACATAGGAGATGGTTTGCACAATATCGTCTTTAGTGGAGATATCAAGTACGAAAAATCGTGGTTATATGATGCGGCAGCAGTACGCTTTCCACGTGTTGAAACTCTTGTCATGGAATCAACATATGGAGGTGCTAAGGATTTCCAACCCACTCGTCAAGAAGCCACACAAGAACTCCAAGACCTAATCCAACGAGCCTTATCTCGTAAAGGGAAAATATTCTGCCCAGTTTTCGCAGTGGGCCGTTCACAAGAAGTCATGGTTGCCATAGATCAATTGTTTAAATCCGGGGTTTGTGAACCAGTTACAGTTTGGCTGGATGGGATGATTTCTGAGGCAACTGCGATACATGCTAGCCATCCCGATGCCCTCAATCGTGATCTTCGGAAACAAGTTTTGAAGGGTGGCGAAGAGAATCCATTCAATTCGACATGGTTTAGAACTGTCGCAGGACGAGAACAACGTGAAAGCATCTTGCTTGACCCTAGCCCTTGTATTGTGCTTGCAACGTCGGGTATGATGACAGGTGGACCAATTGTTGAATACTTCAAGCATTGGGCACCAGAACCAAACAATACACTTTGTTTCGTTGGATATCAAGCAGCCGGAACTCTAGGGCGTCGTTTGCAAAAAGGATTCTCTGAAGTGCCGATAAATGACGGCGGTCAAACCAATATGGTATCAATTGGTTGCGATGTAATAACGATTGATGGTTTCAGCGGCCACAGTGATCGTCGGCAATTGATGGACTATGTGAAAGCGATGAACCCCAAACCCAGGAGGATAATTTGTCATCATGGAGATGCCCATACATGTGCTGAATTCCGAAAGGATTTAGCATCCACATTCCGAGTCCGCACACACGCACCAAAGAATTTAGAAACAATCCGGCTGATTTAGAGGACTGGGACGTCGAATCCGGCCTCAGAAGGGTCGGGTAATTCCTGTTGAGATGTGCTGTAATCATGCGAATTCTCTGAATATGTTTCAATATATCTCTCCTCTATTTCTGTCAATTCACGTGAATATGCTACTGCTGTTGCAGCAGCAAAGACTCCTGAAAGAGCCAGTAATGCCCATGCATTTGCATCAACCGCTCTCTGGTTGAAAATCTGGATAATGGATGCAATTGAAAGCATAGCGAAGGTGGCACCTAAGACCTTGGACCTAGTGTTCGCCATGCAACTCGGTTTACCCTGCCTTTGATGAACTGACCGCTCTTCGGGGTGTACATGGACTTCACGATAGGGGGATCGAATAAAGCCAGAAATACTCCGCGAAAACCTTCGTCTAGAGGCGGTGCAATTGCAGGGTGGCTAATGACTGCAGTAGCTCCTTTTGGTGAAAATGAAGAACACGCAATGGACCAAGCATTGGTTGAATTGGGTTTGGGAGATGCACGTTTGATTAGAGGAGAGGGCGCAATGCTCCCAATGGGTTTTGAACCAGGCACTCCACAGGATTTGCCTATGGGGACACTTGTAGAATGCCATATTTCACAAGCGACTGTGTTTAGTTCAGGAGTAGCATCGGCAGGAGTAGCATGGGCGCTATGTGTTACACCAGAAGGCGACGAATGTGCAATTGTGTCTTCACTTTCACATCAAGGATCTATGGAGGAGTGTGAATCAAAACTCCGTCTTAACCTGCAACGTAAACTTGGCAACAGAGACCTGGAATTTCGGAAAAATGATTCTGGACAAGTTATGTTTGAATGTGCAGTGGATGAGATTCAGGCCCAAGAAGGATTCCATGGTGTTGTTGTTGCAGCTCTTATTCTTCCAAACAGCCTGACTCTGGGGGCATCAGGCGGCCCAACGCGCTCCCGTAATTTAGGGATTTCAAGCGTTGGTGGCAGTTTAGGGGGTCCTAGTGGTTTGGGTGGTTCTGGAAAGAGTGACTTTGGTTTCTAGCACATTCGTCAAATACCGCCGCTTCTACACCCTTGTCATGGAACCAACTTGGTTAGTGCTCGCATGCAATTCATGCGAGAGGTTGTTTGGGAAGCATAAAACCGCAAAAAATTTGGCGTGCCCACATTGCAATCATCCTGAGTCAAAAATAATTTCTCGCCACATCGATTCTGAAAGGGCCCGGGATGCAATATCAATGGCTAATGTCCCTCCTGAGATACGAGATCAGTTGGCACAAATGATAGAATCGAAAAAGTCCAAACAATTTCGCAAAAGTAGGAGTGTAGATGGACCGAGTGTCCTCGCGATTGCAACTGATGCTGATGGCATAATCACAATCGATTCAATACAGGCCGCACTTGATGAACTCAACTCAAATATGGATGCGGAAGACTTTGCAATGGGTGCTAGTGCAGAAGGGCAACTGATTATGTTGGCTCCAAATGTTTGGAAACGTGCATGAGAATCTTCATGTTAGGGGAGCGCCGCCGAACGTTCATTGGGCCCATGGGTTAGTTTGGCTATGCTCGGAGCTTTGGGAGCTTCTGACGACGGTTCAAATCCGTCTGGGCCCACCATAATTATAGCCAGCGCTTGTCGAAGATTGCACTATCATTTGCGAATGCTTTGAATTCTATGTGGTTTCCACTTGGATCCTTAATGAACATAGTTGCCTGTGCACCAGGTTGGCCTTTGTATCGTTCGTACGGTCCAATGACAAATGAGATTTTTTTAGCCAATAATTTTTCCTTCAAATCATGCCATTGCTGCATTTCTAAAACAATGCCGAAATGCATGGCAGGTACGTGTTCTCCATCGACAGGATTGGTTGCCAGACGTGGCATCTCAGCGACTTTGTGTGCTACAATTTGGTGCCCGAATAAATTTAGGACACACGACTCTTCTTTTCTTCTACCAGTAGAGCACCCTAGAATCTCTGTATAAAATTCCACAGCAGAATCGACATCATCTACTGGGAAAGCGAGGTGAAATGGTCGCATCAATTCACTTCCAAAATGCAGATTCTTCCCATGGCAGTCCAACATATATTCCTGCTAATTCGAGAATGAGGTAATTCCATACAAGGTATACCAGGAAAGATCCAATGAATACTACTATTGTAGTATTGACTATCCTTTTCCTCTCTCTTTTGGCATGATCGATTGTGCAGATTCCTTGTGCCCTGAAGTAATTGTACAGCCCATAACTGAGAAGAATAATAGTGAAAATGTACAGTATCCATCTTGCAGGGCCAAAGTAAAGGTTGTTCGAGAGAGCATCCGCAGCGCTAATTGTCATCAATCCTAGGCCAGCAAGAAGAACACTAGGAAAGCAGCACATACTTGCAAGAAATGCCGAGCCAGCAATCCAACGCCAGAGGGAACGCGCATCCTGTTCTACTGCCATGAACCTCGCTGCCTCGTTCTACGTTTTGATTCCTTGTTATCCAACAGGGCCAAATATGGGAATGAAATTATCGGTATAATAAGTGCCCATGGCAGGTATATCGCGGCCAAAAAACTGCTCCAAGAAATAAACCAGAGTCCAGACACTTTGAGTTTTGTAAATGGTTTTGTTTCGCTGCTTAAAATATACCAATCGACGCCGCGTGCCCATACACCTTTCCAAAGCATAAAACTCACACTCAAAAAAAATCGAGGTATACTTATTCCTGATTGCTCGGAACCATATATTGATCGAACAGGCACCTCAGCAACTCGGAAACTTTTCCGACCAGCTTGCATCAACCACCAGTTTGGATAACCATAACCCTCCCAATTGTTTTCCCAGTCCCATATACTGAGCATGTCTCCAGAAGTTGCAGTATAACCACACTGGGAGTCACGTATTTTAATTCCAGCTGCAAGTGATGTCAGTCGAGAAAGCCACCAAGTCCCCATTTTTCTGACCAGCGGCATCCCCTTTGGCCCATCTGGGTGCAACCATCTGTTTCCCTTGACATGATCTGCAAGATGGTTAATTACTGGCTCGATGATAGCATCTAAATCGGCTGGATCCATTTGCCCGTCGCCTGCCATAATAACAACTACACAGTCCCTTCCAAATCGAGCAAGAGTGTGTTGACAACCTACTCGAATTGCACCACCGACTCCCAAACCACTAGTCGAAATAACCTCTCCTCTTGATTCTAGAACAACTTCAGCTTTTGCCTTTGTATCATCCTTAGAACCATCATCTACAACCACGATCCAGTCAACAATTTCTGGAATACTCTGAATACTATCGCAAATCAGTAATTCTTCATTACGCGCTGGCATGACAACTACCACGCGCATAGCAACGCATCCCATAGAACGGTCCTTGAAGCCATTGTTTGACCGAATCATTCATCGCATATGTGTGGAAAGAACAGGTGATGCGAATTGTCCTCATCGTCCGTAATCAAGCGCTTCGCATCGCCTCAGCTGTGGTGCGAGCACGTGATTTTGCTGAACATG
>PBMO01000034.1 GCA_002722595.1 Methanobacteriota archaeon
AACCATATTTTGGTTTTTTTCTATTATGGATTTTGAAAGGACTCCCTGAATGATTTCACAAATTGATACAGCGCTCCTGTATTCCATGTAACCATGTGCAGGGTCCTCCTTTAAGTTCAGAACTCAATCCAAAAATCATGCAACAGATGGCCCAAGTCGTTGCACATGACTACATGAAAAAGGAAAGACTGCGTTATTTATTGTTCAGAACAACACTGACTGTTTTTTTGTTTGGATTTACAACATCTATCATCATACATTTGACATCTTCATCTGTAGGTTGTGATGGGAAGTTTACTCTTGGTGAACAACTGGCGAAATTATTGTTTTTCTCATCTATTCTAACAGGATTTATTGGGATCATATATTCGTTTTCTCTTCTTTTTTTCTGGCCGTCGAAGTTCAAATCAATAATCTACCTCCTCGTTTTTTCTGGATTATGCATTGCATCATTCTATCTTTTCTTATCAATCGAATTCTCAGAAGGATTTTGCATTGCTTGGATTTACGGACAAGGGGCGTACTAGGTCGCATTGGCCCCAACACTCACAATGAAGAATTTCAATAACTAACGCCGATTACGCCGGGTGTGTCATACTGCCATGAATGTGGTCAAGTTCTTCATGATTCATGGGAACCTTGTCCTAAATGTGAATCTGGGCAGAAATCTGAACAAGATACAAAGGAAAAAGGTATTTTTGATGTCCCAAGGCACGTATTCGTTTTTTGTATTCTTTCTCTTTTTTTCCTTATTCCTTTAATAGTAGTGTTTGACCTTTTATTCGAATCTTCTCCAGTGGTATTGGTACTATTTGCACCCTACCTTCTTTTTCTTTTAAGTTACGCAATTCGCCATGAAAAAACCAAAGCGAAGAGTTCCTTATCTGATGATCTAGATAATTTGGTAGGCGATTCCTCTAATCCAACTAATTGGCTTCGTTCCAGATTTCTTTTGATGAATCTATTCGCAATAGGATTGGCTTCATTGGGTTCAGTATCAGTTGTCATGAACCACATTATGTTCTGGGGTGCATTAATTCTGGGTGGTCTCATATGGTCTGCACCAAAGAAATCGAATATAGATTCAAAAACAGATGTTGATGAGTTATTTGATTAAGGATGCTCCAACTCAGAAGTCAACACCTGCTAGTAACAAAACAACACCTGTAATCAATGCAGGAATGGTTGTATGTACGGTCGCCCAGAGACTAGCAGCCTTATGGCGAACAAGTAGGGGGAATAATGCATCACCATCTTGACTGATTGCATTTGCTGCAAGGGCTGGGAACGAAATCATATCCTTCGTGTATGCGGTGATGGCGATAATTTGTGGTCCACAACCAGGGATCAAACCTATTATTGCCGCTATAGTCACGGCAATCAAACCATCACCATATTTGGAGAGATCTTGTTCTGACATACCTGAAAATAAGAGACTGAATTCAAACACAAGATATGCAATCATAACCCAAAATGTAACAAATGCTGTTTCGCTTGCCGCATGCACCATAGTCTCCTTCATAGAATGCAATTTGTCACCAATTGTAGCTTCAGTATCGTCTGCAAACCAATTCTTCTGAGCAATATAGAGAATAATAGACAAACTTGTTCCTAACAACCCAACCCAAGTGATGAATCCATCTAGAGTAGTAGGGTCGAAGGACAGCTCAAGTGAATATTCTGCGTCTTGTCCTGACCAAATGAGTAATAGAACAGCAAAAACCAAACCCACTATTGTGACGATCCACCAAATCAAGTAACCTCGGTGCAATATATTGTAGCCCAAGCCTTCCGGGTCTTCACGAGGTAAATCTTCCAATGGCGTATTTTCATTCCCCGATTCAAGCACTTTTTCTTCTCCTATTTTTGGACCAAATCGACCTAGTGGATGAGTGGGTGTGGTTCCCGACCAATCTACGATGTATCCCCAAATAATTCCAACTATCAGAGATATGGCATGAACTGCAAGCATGGGGGCTATGAACCGACTGTCTGTAACAGCAGCTCCAATTAGGACGAATGCAGCGTCACCGAGTGTAGCAATCAGAGTTGCTATGACGGTTCCATATGTGACATATCCTCTAGCATACATGGGCATCATCACAATCGCTCCTCCACAACCCGGAGTCAATCCCATTAGCGCTCCAATTATAGGTTGAAATCGCTTATTCTCCTGTATAATTTCCACGAAACGTCCACTAGTTGCATATTGTAACCAACTGAATAGAAACACCATTGCAGCAACAAAAACAGTTACTGCAAGGAATGCATCTCTCATGCTGACGACAACGATCTCGATGATATCTGAGAGCGAAGCCATGTTTGTCGCTTGACACATATGTCAATAATTGTTAGTCTCTAGTTGTCCGTACGTATTACTCAAGTTCTACCCCCTTCTGCGACGTCCATGACGCAGCGCGTACTCGAGTGGGCTACGTCTCGTCTCAGAGCAGGTGAATCCATCGCTTTGGCTAGTGTGATATCAGCACAGGGCAGTGTTCCAGGTAAACCTGGGGCGCATATGGCCATTACGGATTCTGAAGTGTATGGGACGATTGGAGGTGCAGGTTTAGAGATGAAAGTCATGGCCCATCTTCGAGAGATTCTAGTCACTAAGAAAGGCAGAGTAGAAACATACCAATTGCATAAGGAAGGTGGGGGGTTGTCTGGAACTCCTCTCAATAGTTTGTGTGGAGGGATACTGACTGTAGCCATGGAATTCATCGAACCCATGCCGCATATATTGTTGGCAGGCGGAGGGCATTGTGCACAAGCTATTGCAGATGCCAGCGCATCTCTTAGTTGGTCAATATCTGTATTGGACATACGCCCTGAATATGCATCAGTAGAACTATGGCCAGATGCACAGGAACGTATCGTCATGAAACCGGAAGAATTTCTTTCAGGGGAAACTGTCGAGTCTTTGTCTAGATTCTCTCATATCATGCTACTTGGACACGATTGGGCAATAGACGAGACTCTTCTAATTGGACTTCTGCAGAGATCCGAAGGCCGTCCAAGGATAGGCTGTATCGGCTCACGTTCTAAATGGAAAGCATTTGAAAAGAGTGCAATTGATGCAGGGATTAGTCAGAAATTGATAGATTCAGTCATTTGTCCGATTGGAGTCAATATAGGTGCAGAATCTCCACAAGAAATTGCAATTGCAGTTCTTGCACAGATTATTGCCGATGTCAAAGGCGTTGAACCAGGTGCACCTAACTGGCGTGATTAAGCAATTCAAACCTCAGTTGGTTCCCAATCGACGATTACTTGCCCCCAAGCATTCCATCTGACAATTGCTCGGAATCCCTCATGTGGTGTTGAAGCGATTGCATTCATGATATTCATCTGTATGTCTGCAGGAAGTTGTACATCATAGTCATCCCCTGAGATGATAGTGTCGTATTTTTCAGAGATTACAGGTTCCGGTAAAGTCTCTACCTCTTCGTCTTCTCCACCATCCACCTCCTCTTCAGAAACCGCATTTTCATCATTCTCTTCTGCCTCATCTTGTTCAATGGTTTCTTCAGATTCTTCTTCGATTTCTTTTGAAAGAACAGGCTCTGGTAATTCACCTAAATCATCCTCCATTTCATCTGAGATTGGTGAAAATGATGCAGCATTCAGAACCTTTGTCCCCTCCATTTCATATCCAGCCCTAGTCATGTACAATATACCCAGCATGAACATCGTTAAAGCAGCAAGAATGAGCATGACTCCTTTCATTATACCGCTATCAATATCGCCCCAAATGAAGAGGAAACCTACACTGACTCCAATCATTGCATACAATCTTCTCCAGGAAATATCTCTCTGGAAACCTATTGCCCCCTGTCCTGCAGAATGCACACAAAGCATGCCTCCAAACAGCCATAGGTCACCCATGTCATTCACTAGTAACCAAGCACTTGGTATGAATATCAGCGCTCCTGCAATACCAGATGTAGTTGACATCTCCAACACCTGTTCATCGGACCATTCATCCCACTCAAAGTCCCACATGTTCCATGATGACCAAGTTAGGGCAAGCGATTCGATTAGCATGATGAAACCAGCAATTTCAGTACTCAAACCAGGATATGGACCATCTAGGACTCTAAACACTACCCAAGCATGAACAACTGGTAGAATCAACAATAGGTTTGCCCATCGGCGTTGATGGACATATTTGGTGAAGATTAGAATCCCAACAAACATTGCAATCCCATAGAATATAGTGTCTGCAAATATTGCCCAAACAATCGAATATATTGCTATGATATCAACAACAGTTTGAATCAACTTCGAAATATCATTTTCTTCTGAATCTTCAATAGTCAAATTCTTGAAAAGTATTTTCTTTGTATGCAATATGTATAGTGCTGAGGTGAAAATGAACGCACTTACTGAGGAGAATTCGAAAACCTCTCCATCACTCCACTGGTTCCATTCAATTCCAGTTGCAAATACCATAGAAATGAACATTGCAAGTGGGGCCCAGTAGAACCACTGGTAGGCGCCTACTGCCCAAGCTATTCCAGTCGCTAGAACCACACAGAAAACCAAGAACCAATGTGAATCGGGGAGCAAAAAGAATATTCCTGCTAACACAAATATTGATGGGAAAACAAGTGGGTGCTCAAATTCATCAACCTCCTCTCCTCGTTTTTTCGCTCTGGTATCGGAAAGTCTCCCATATAGTGACGGCGCACCAATCATCAAAAGTCCAATTCCAGTCCAACGAGGCACTACTACAGAAATTTCTTGCAAATATGCGATTTCTGGTGCGTATGATATGAGTGTCGCAGAAGAATCTAGATCAAGCATAATTACCCATAAAACCCACACAAATCCAAGACATCGGGTTGCTATAGCTTGTCTATGTGCGTATCCACGTGAAAGTACTAGTGCAAACATTGGTATTGCTAGTAATCCACCACTTACATCTAGTAGTCCAATTACCAGTAGTGCGACTAAAGTAGCGGCTCCAGCCTGCATATTCTTTTCTCCAGAAAGTCCCCTTTTTCTGAGCGCAATATCTACTGCAATTGGGCCGGAAAGCATGATTGCATCAAACAATATCAGCCCAGTCTCTAACGTGAAGGTCTCGTAAGAATGAATAGACCAAGAAATTGGTAATCCAATCAGTACTAGCGCCCAAGCAGCCGTTGCTCTGGTGCGGTCATCATTCGGCAACTCGACTAGAACCTCATATGTCAGTACACCAATTGGTATTAACAATAGGAGCAAGTGCAACATCTCAATGTTCAAGTCGATGTATGCCATTGATAATGATGTAGAGAAAATCAGTAATGGTGCTAGTAACCCAATCCTAGCTGCTGGTCCAAGGGACATTTCATCTATCTTCTCAGGTTTAGATTCAGATGAATTTGACCAAGTATTTGTGGCGTAGTCATACACAGGTATTCCTGCTCCTGAGTACCATAAATTAGCAAAGAGTTTCCCAATGTCCACTTCTACTTCTCGTAATCTTCTACAGATCACATACAATATAATCGCGAACATCATGGCTTCAACATGTATCATGGTCAAAGAATCCAGTTGCGTGATTGAAAGACGTCCAGCAATTTCCATTATCATGAATCCAATCACAGCCATAGCAACACGACCAGTTGCCTCCATCCTCGCTTTTTCTCCGGCTTCAAGTATTGCCCTTGCATCGTATGCTTGTTGTGCTACAAGTCCCAAGAGGAATAATGCTACCCCCCATGGTAGAATATCGCCATTTCCTAACAATAATTCGTGTGATGTTATAATTGCAAATATTCCAACTTGGTGCACCGAATTTTTCAATTTGTTCTCTCTTACTGCAAATAATCCTATGACTGTAAGGGCAATTGGAGGTATGGCTACGAAAGCGGGGTCCATTGCCAAATTGGTCAATTCCCCTCCATTTGCCAGCCAACCGTTTGCCCACCATGAAAATATCATGCCCGCATATGTCCAATCAGATACCCATCTGCGAGTTTGTGGCTTCGTAAGCATGTAGATGAATGCAAGTAAGGCTAGACACCATGCCAACATACTTCCAGGCCCTGGGATGAACAGCAAACCAAATCCAAGTCCAATCGGCATTGATGGTACACGATTCTTGAGTACTGGCCAGAAATATCCTACTAGTAAAGACATCCAAAGGACCAGTGGTAGACTAATCCAATCACTCACAATTGGCTCAATAATGATGAAATCGGCATCTGTAGCTCCTGCCATCCATTGCGCAATGATTACCAAAGCAACAAGTGCGATGGAGCCTTTTTCGATCATTTCTCTAGAAAGCCCTGGATGTGCAGCAAATACTCCCTGAACAAGTACAATCATTACCAGCATAGACAGGCCTTCTCCCTCGACCATAGAACTCTCGTATAGGAATGGGACCAGTGAAGAAACAATTGCTGCTGTCAGAAACAATGGACTGCGGTCACTATCTGTGGCTATGCCCATTGATGTTATTGACAAAGTGAGGACACCAATTATTAGTGGTAAAGTTGAATTATCTGCAGTATAATCTACCCACGGCATTGAACCATATGCGATTAAAGCAAGTGGGGCAAGAACCAATACTAATCGAGGCACAGTCCCTCCATTCACTCGCTTTGTGTACAACCAAAAACTCAGCAAAGCGATTGCCATTGTAGTGGATTGAACCACAATACCCCATTCCCCGGGAATCCAATCAGGGGTGCCACTTTCACCACGGCAAAAACCGTTCGTCAAAGCCGCATCTACACACATTGCATAAAGTGCAAATCTACTCAACCAAATCGTACCCAATGCCCCGAATAATAATCCAAATGAAAGTATGTAATCGTGAATAATTGAGAGCGAACCCTTGCGGCGATATTGAAATTCAACAAGGCCTATAGATCCGATTACAGCAACAAATGATCCAACTGATAGCCAAAGAAATGTCATGTCAGAATCAGTATCTGAAACCATGAATGTCCATATACCCAGAATCAGTGCTATAACACCGCCGCCAAGAGAAATCATCATTCCAAATTGTGCATCACCAGATGCCGAATCGATTTGGTTTGGATTTGAAATCTTGAAACCGGGCTGATATTTCATTTTGTCCTGAGGAATTTCGATTGTTCTGAATCGTGAACGCTTGGATTCGTCTTGGCTCATGTTCAACTATAACTAAAACTAGACCATAATGGATTTCCCGGACATCACAGTTGGAAATGCAATTAAATCATCTTCACGATGTATTCAATAAGCAATAGCCAGTATCATCAATCATGCAGGTAGTCCACCTCCATTGGTCACGAGAGAGCATGGATGGAACCGGTTTTGAAGAATTGCTAATCCCCTGTACAAAACTAGAGGTTGTTGCTCATCTCGCAGTCACAGAAAAAGGTGTTCGGCAGTTGATGCGTTGCGAATATAGAGAGGGTTTTGGTCCGGAAGATCTCTCTAATTCCCAGTATCTGACTTTTGAGGAAACGCTACGAGGCGATGGTGAAGAAACCCCTGTAGTTGTTTTCAACACTCATCCATTAGCAATTGGCGGTGTGGATTTTGAGGATATTGCGGTCTTGCCCCCATACACAATATCAGATGATGGGATCTCAATTACAATAAGAGGCGTGGCAAGTGGCATCAAGAATTTCCTCGATCTTGCTAGAAAAATAAATCCTCCTGATAATATCAAAGTCATCAAAGAAATCGAGGAGATTGGAGGCCCCAAGGGCCTACTCGGAGAACGACAATGGGAAGTTGTCCAAGCTGCTGTGCAGTGGGGTTACTACGATAATCCGAAGAAAATTTCTATGAGAAAAATGGCTGAGCAACTAGATATGGCTCGTTCAACGCTGGGAGAACATCTGAATAATGCCGAAGCAGTTCTGATGCGTTGGTTGGTGAATCAAGATTGAATCATTCTTCCTCAGACCAATCAATTTCTCTATTACTGCCTCTACCTAGTTTTGCAACTACTGAACATCCCAATAGAGAAACAATACCAAGTACCCATATCGCGAATGTAATTTGATCGATATACATTGAATCACCATCGGTGTCAAAGTTTGTCCAATAACTATACGGTTGCGTATTAGTAATTACCAAGTCCTTGAAGTCCTCTGATTGCGACTCAGTCATCGATGAATTTTGTGATATTTGGAACACCTTCTGCAAATCATCCATCTCTGGATCACTTGTGCCGATGGCATTCAAACCTCTAGTGTCCAGATAGAAGTAGGAATCCAAATCTCCAGCAATTGCAGCATTTACATTTGGCTCCATTTCTATTGTTACTTCACCGCCAAAGTATACTGGTAATGCACCGGGAAAAACATCCAGAATATTCTCCTGTCCGAGAAGTTTTGCTTGTATCGGGTTGTCTAATGGGTCAAGATTGAACTTATGTGTGTAGGTTTCAATGCCTAGTACGGAGCCCATTCCTACAACTTCGCTTGTTGCTACAACATATCCACCCAAGTTCGATCTTGCTGGTTCATTTGCAGGGAAGTAACTTCCCACAACACCAGATTGGTTCACGGGTT
Organism: Methanobacteriota archaeon; assembly: GCA_002722595.1. Taxonomy (GTDB): domain Archaea; phylum Thermoplasmatota; class Poseidoniia; order Poseidoniales; family Thalassarchaeaceae; genus MGIIb-P. The sequence goes on from PBMO01000034.1 coordinate 8,508, forward strand.
CTAGCATACCATATGCAGATTGGTTGCGAGCAGGAGTCCTCCACGGTAGGTACTCGCTGTAGTCTTCGAATAGTAGTTGACCCGGTTCATAATCCCCTACTGCGCCAGTGAACACTGAATAAACCGATGCAGAATCAGTCCAACAATCTGTACCAAATCCATCTTCTATACTTTGGTCATATTGGCATCCATAGTAAGTTGCATTTTTCTCAAGAGATACCCACCCACTTAGTGGGTCATTCCAACCGAAGAGCCAGTTGTTTACTGATTGAGTCTTGTATGGGACTACATCGAGGAAAGAATCCAGTAAGGGGTCGAGAAACTGGTCAAAAACTGTGTAACTAAATAACCAACGAAGTGCGCTGGCAGAGTTGTTATCAAGGCCATATATTTCAGCCACAAAAGCATCATTCCATTCATGAACTGTACCACCAGGTGTTGGAATGTAATTTGCGTCCATAGGGACCGAAAAGCCAGTCATTTCTCCATACATGAAGTCCATAGCAAAATCGCTCGAAATTGAGTGTGGTCCCTCAAAAAGGCCCTCAGTTACTTCGGCATCTAAATCTACCAGCGGATTTCCATAAACGGTACTCCACAGAGGTCCAATATCAGTTCCAACATTCAATCCAAGTGTGATGTATTGGTTATTGATTGGGTCGATAGAGCCAAATGACTCATAGAACCATTCATCAGCATTAATTTTCCCACTTCCTCCTGATAAAATCATCTCATAATTTTCTGACGATAAGAACCAATCTCCTGCCCATCCACCAATGCTCTCAAGGGCCCAGAAGGGGAATGTATACTGCTCAGGATTAACAGTGAGTTCAATCTTTAATGCAAAAGGATCCTCCTGTGCTTTCAGGAGAAAATCAGTAGAACCACAAAGAATCTTTTGGCTGTCGCACTTCAATAATCCAGTGGGGACTCCATCAGTTTCTGAAAATAGAAGATGTTGAAGAGTAGATTCATCATCAATTCTATACCCTATCATTTCTTCTAATCTGTCATTCAAATCTTCTAGAGATGCCGATTCTAAATTAGCACCGCCTCCATGACTTGAAAATCGTGCACTAATCTCATTATACAATTCATTATCTCGTGCAAATGTCTCTGCATCATCAGCACCAACATAACCGAATAATGTAGCACGTTCTATAGAAGAAGTCCCATTATCTGGTTCACCAAGGCGCACCATTAGCATAGGCCCAATATCACAAGTCATTGCAATGCATATTGAGTTATCATTTGGATCTCTGGCAGCATTCATTACTTGATCTAGTGCTGATGCATTAAAGGAAGGGAGAGTGGCTGTCATATCAACTCCATCGAGGTCGTTTGATACCCATATGGATGGCGCTCTTTCGCTAAGGTCGACATAGAGCATATCTGTTGTGAAGGCCCCTCTAACGAATTGTGCACCTGTATCAATTGCAGTCCCTACGGCTCCTATTTTTTGTGCGTTGAATAAGATATTGAGATTGGTAAGCTGCGTATCTCCAGATAATCCATCAGCCCATTCGTAGACATTGTATTCGCGATAGGTTAGGATTCCAGTGTCCTCATTGTGTCCACATACAGAACAATCAAGATCTCGTTTTGTTGTGAGGTTATAGGTAAATGGACCCATTTTCTCAAATTCCATATCGGTTGCCGCCCCATCTTGTAACTCGGCTGCATTGGTAAGGTTCCAAGCATAGAAAGAGCGTAGAGATGTTGAACTAGTCCAACCTTCATCTTCCCATGTTTCATTATCCATCACTGTTGCAGTTGCAAGTGTTTCTTCAGTTGTTTCCATCACCATTGGGGAAATAACCGCCAAATTCACTGAAAAAAGCAGCAAACCAACGATTCCCAAAGCCACAGCCTTAGCGTTCATATTTGTCGCACCCTCCTACTCGCGGCATAAGCAATGCGGCATAGAAGATACCGCATTTAGCGAATATTCAAAGGTTGAATCCTTATCCAAGTAATTATGGAAGAACATATTGAATTTAATCCAAGTTTTACAATGTTGACATTAGCCTTAGCACCAGGTGAAAGCGTAAAGGCAGAACCAGGTGCAATGGTTTGCCAATCGGGTGTTGAAATGAAAACTGGAATGAGTGGCGGCGGAGGCGTTGGTGGCTTTTTCAAAAGCATGGCCAAAGCCGCACTCGGTGGTGAGTCCTTTTTCTTGAACACATTTACAGCCGGACCAAGTGGTGGATGGGTTAGTCTAGCACCAGGAGTCCCCGGTGATATTGCTTGGTTTGATTGTCAACCTGGACAGAACCTATACATCCAGAGTGGATCGTATCTTGCCAGTACTGCTAACGTTGAAACTGATACTAAGTTCCAAGGAGCGAAAGGACTTTTCAGTGGAGAGAGTATGTTCTTCATTCGAGCATTTACTCAAGCCGAAACCGGTCGAGTGTACTACAATTCATATGGTGCTGTAAAACAAATTCCAATTCAACCTGGACAAGTAGTGACAATAGATACTGGTCACGTGGTTGCGTATACCGATGGTTTGCACTACGATGTCGGTAAAGTTGGTGGAATGAAGTCATTGTTACTCGGTGGAGAAGGCTTAGTCATGCATTTCTCTGGGCAAGGTACAGTTTGGGTACAAACTCGGAATATCGGAGGCCTTGCTGGAGTCCTCCATCCATACTTCCCTTCAAATTGATGATTATTTGATTCATCGCCCTACGGGCGAATCATCAAATGTCGCCCATGCTTCGACGGACTAGTCCGCATGTCGATTCACATTCGCGTACCCATGCTTCCTGGTTCAGGAAAAGAGGTTTGGCAAGCGAATGTAAACGGTGAAGAAAACGAACATCTTGTCGAAAGCAATTCGATTTTGTTAGATGTTCTTCGTGATCAAGTAGGTACGTTGGGAGTCAAACGTGGCTGTGACATGGGTACTTGTGGATGTTGCGCAGTTCTTATCGACGGTGAGCCAAGATTATCCTGCCTTTGTTTGGCCAAAGAAGCAAGTGGTACAGAAATTACAACGGTAGAAGGTTTAGCTGATGGACATCACCTACATCCTATCCAGCAGTGTTTTGCAGAAGCTGGTGGTAGTCAGTGTGGTTTCTGTACACCAGGTTTCCTTGTGGTAAGTGCAGCTCTACTTGACGAGAATCCACAACCAAGTCGCTCTGAGATTAAGTGTGCGATTGAAGGCAATCTTTGCCGATGTACTGGTTACCAGCAGATTGTAGATGCCGTTGAAATGGCCGCGGCGATGAAGCGTGGTGGTACTTCCACGCCAGATACTACCGATCCTAAATCAGATCCACACCCACTCGGTCCAGATGACCCATCCCTGCCACCGGGCAGTTCAAAATAGGTGATAAAATGGCTAAGGGATATCGTCAGGCACCTGGTAAAGGTGGGAGTAAAAAGCGAACTGATGGAAAGCGGGTCGCAGGACAGCAAGATTTTGGGGTACCCGGTTCGGGTGGTTCTGATCCATACTCTAAATTGCAAGATTTAGACTACGTTCCAGAATCAGTAGGGGGTTGGAAAAAGCAACCAAGGGGCCCCCATGTACATGATCGCCATGTTACTGGGATGACAATTGGTAAGCCTGTGCCTCTTGTCGATTCAAATTGGAAAATCACAGGACAAGCACATTATGGCGACGATATTCGTTTACCTGGTGAATTGATAGGGAAGATTTTGAGATCACCCCATCATTATGCTAAGATTTTGTCAATAGATACATCGGCTGCTGAAGCTATGGATGGTGTCTTTGCAGTTGCGACGGGTCAAGATTCGGTGAATAAATTCGGTGTTCTTCCTGTAACAAAGGATGAACATGCAATGGCCCAAGAAAAAGTTCGACATGTAGGCGATTTAGTTGCTTGTGTTTGTGCAATAGATGAGGCAACAGCCATTGAAGCAATGAATGCAATTTCGGTAGATTATGAAGTACTTCCAAGTATACATGATATGGAGGATGGGTTGAAGGATTCAGAGAATCCAATACATGATCGGGGTAAATATCACATTGGCGAATCCAATGTTCAAAAGAGAGTTTTCCAGCAATTTGGTGACCTTGAAGGAATGAAGGATGCACCGTTTCATCATGAAGCTGATTGGGAAACTGCAGGCCTACATCATGGTTTCACGGAGCCACATGCAGTTGTTGCACATTGGGATCCATCAGGGAGGTTAACTGTATGGACGCCTCAACAAGTACCTCATTATCTTCACAGAGGGCTGTCTGCAGTTTTAGACATACCAATGCACCAAATCAATGTCCACCGGACTTTCGTAGGAGGAGGTTTTGGGGGTAAATCAGATCCTTTCCCGCATGAAATGTGCGCTGCCATCCTTGCTCGTAAATCAGGACGTCCAGTGCGCATTAATTTTGACAGAGAAGAGGTATATTGGATAAATCGTGGTCGCCATCCTTCGAGAATCCAAATGGGGGTATTTGCTGATGATGAAGGGCGCATATCTGGAATCGAAACCGATGCACTAATCGACGGTGGAGCGTTTGCCTCGTTTGGACATGTGACTACTTATTACAACGGTGTTTTACATACAGCACCATACGAAATAGGTGCATTCAATTACACGGGTGCTAGGGTTTGGACCAACAAACCAGCAAGTGGAGCCATGCGTGGTCATGGTGCGGTAAATAGCCGGTGTGCTGTCGAGGTCGGAATTGATGCTGTCTCAGAGCAGATGAAAGTAGATCCGATGACATTCAGACTAGCTAATTTACTTCCACCTCACAGTCGGACAATTACAGGTTTTCGTGTCACAAGTACTGGTATGCGTGAATGTTTGGCGAAAGTGCGTGAACAATCTGGATGGGATGAAAAGTTCAGAAATTTACCACTTGGAAAGGGTATAGGTGTTGGTTGCGGGTTCTTCATATCGGGTTCAGGTTTGCCAATTCATTGGGATCCAGAAAATTTCCCACACGCAACAGTACATCTGCAGTGTGATATGGATGGAGGTGTCACAGTACACACTGGTGCTGCAGATATTGGACAAGGAAGTGACACAGCAGTTGCTCAAGCAGTTTCGGAAGTTCTCGCACTACCATTGGACATGATTCGAATTAGGAGTAAAGAAAGCGACACTGCTCCAGTCGATCTTGGCTCCTATTCAAGTCGAGTCACTTTCATGAATTGTAATGCTGCTATTAAGGCGGCTTGCGAGTTGCGTGATAAAGTGTTGAAGGCAGCTTGGGAAATCACCGGTTACAATCCAGATGTGTTGGTTATTGGTGATAGGCGGATTTACTACAAGCATGACCCTGCAATCGGAGTTTCTTGGCTTGAAGCGGTTCACAAAGCACAAGCTGATGTTGGGTCATTAATTGCTTCAGGTGCTTACAGGACACCTCCTATGGGAGGCATTCACAAAGGTGCCGCGGCCGGTCTTGCACCTGCGTATTCCTTCTCGGCCTATGTTGCTGAAGTTGATGTTGATGTCGAAACAGGTTTTGTCAAAATCACGAAGGCTTGGGCTGCTCATGATTGTGGGAAAGCCCTCAATCCTCTAGCAGTCAAAGGGCAAATCATAGGCTCTTGCCACATGGGCATGGGTCAAGTTTTGTCAGAGGAAATGAAGTATGGTCGCAATGGCCATCTGATGAATCCAGATTTGTTGGATTACAAGATTATGAGTGTACATGAAATGCCCGATGTTGTTCCAATAATTGTCGAAAGCAATGATCCAGAGGGTCCTTTTGGAGCCAAAGAAGCTGGAGAAGGGCCACTTTTACCAATCTTGCCCGCAGTATGTAATGCAATTTACGATGCGATAGGTATCAGAATTGACGAATTACCAGTTACCCCTGATCGTCTTCACAAAAGAATCGAGAAGCATTGTAGAAAACTTGGTATTGATGACCCGTTAGAACTCCCAGTCCCTCGATTTGAAGCAGGCCCTCTTCAGCAAAAATTGGTTGAACGCGCAAAATCACATGCGAAAAGAGATCATCTTCGTGACATACAAGAGGATCGTTCATCATATGTGAACGGTGTTCTGTTCGGATTTGATCCAGATAAACCCATGTCTGAACAAAAGGAAGGGTGGAGAGAATCAGTTATACCAACTCCAGAGGATTTAGCAGATCCAAAAAAGCGTGCTGCAAGAGCTTGGAGCCATGTTGAACGACGTCATCGAGGTGATGCTTAATGCGCATGCCACCTTTTACTTTGCATACTCCTGAAAACTTGGCACAAGCCCTCTCTTTGGCCTCAGAAATGGACAATTTTGATTGGGTTGCCGGTGGAACTGATTTACTCCCTAACTACAAATGGCATTTGAACCCAAAACCCAATGTAATTTCATTGGCCAAAGTTCAGGAATTAACAGCACTTTCAAGCACAGTAATTGGGGCAATGGTGAGAGTTCATGATTTGGCTAACAGTGAGGAAATTCATCCATTAATACGTGAAACTGCGGCCACAATTGCGAGTGTTATGATTCGCCGTTCAGCTACTGTTGGCGGCAATATTTGTTTAGACACTCGTTGTTATTGGTTCAATCAAACAGAAGAGTGGAGGAGGAGTATTGATTGGTGCCACAAATGTGACTGTGATACAGGTGCAGATTGTAGAGTAGTTCCAAACCAAAACACACTCTGTGTTGCAACATATCAAGCTGACCTAGCAGCTGCTTTCATCGCTCTTGATGCCACAATTCATCTTGCAAGTGGGGATGGAACACGTTCTATGCCATTTGCTGATTTCTTCCAATTGGATGGGATGACTCGGAATGTACTCAAATTAGGTGAGTTGGTAACCCATGTTACACTCCCTGAAGATTCAGTCAATTGGGAGGGCGGATATCAGAAATTACGACTTCGTGAAACTTGGGATTTCCCTGAAGCAGGAGTTGCAGCAGCATGGAAGATTGAGGATGGAAAAATTGCAGCATTACGAGTTGCGAGCACAGGTTGCGAGAGTATTCCTGGCGATCACTCGGAATTGGCAGAAGGAGCCATTGGTGAGTGGAATGGAAAACAGAGTATCCGAGATTTGGCTGAAGGTGTGAGAAAGGCCGTAAAGCCAGTCAGTAACACGTATTTCCCTCCAGCATATAGGCGGAAAATGCTACGTGTTTTGACTCGAAGAGCTCTTTCACCTCTCGAGCACCTGTAGGCGTTGCATTGATGCCTGATGGGTGGTACGACTGTTATCATGACAGGGCGGAGAGTGAGTCTTGCGATTTGCATTATCGCATTAGTTTCTCTTGTTCCTATGTCCGTGCAAGCACAGGTTGACCCAAATGCTCCAATTGGCTGGGAAATGGGTATTGATTACGAATCATATGATTTGCAAGATGGTGATCCGTTATTGCTCCAAGATGGCGGTACAGTCGTACGTTTCTGGATACAAAATAATTATCTTACAGATATCAATATTGCACTTGATTATGATTGGGGTAATTTGCCAAATGCATCCCACAATGGTGAAGAAAGTGTCAGTGTAGGTGGTGGGAAAAATGAAACATTTTCGGTTTATTTGTCAGACGTTGATCTTTGGAGTATCGAAGCAGGAACTGGATTTGATTTTGAAATAAGTGGACAACTGACATCTGTTGCTGTGGTGCCCACAGGTTTTGTTCCAGACACTCGAAGTTCCGAAGGCCAGGTTGTCGTGCCAATGCTACACCGTTGGGAAATCACTGCCTTTGATGTAGGATATACAATCAGTGCAGGGACAGAATTTTATGTATCTGTTTTATTCAAGAATATGGGTAATACTGCAGATTCCTTTACTAGCACATCAATTGAAGATAATTGTCCCGTTTTAACAGTGGATGAAGAACCATTGGAAGATGCGGAAGGGGTAATGCATGGGATGTGGGGTTCAGCCCTTATCGAAATCAAGTTTGATGCCTCATCAACACACCCAACACGCAATTGCAAAGTTGAGTTCAGTGCCAAGTCAACAGGTGTTCTCAATGGTGGTCTAGGTGTTAAATCGAGTATGGGCGAAGTTGAGATAGAGGTCGAGGCAAGACCTGTTGGAGCCCAAGTTGATCAAGAGCAAGCTAGTGTTGGTGATGGTGAGGAACCGGATGATCCTGAAACCGTGACTTCTGAGAATTTCCTGTCTCTCCATTTTTCATTGACTCCACTAGCGATATTTTCTGCAGCATTAGTTAGAAGAAACTGGTCACAAACCCTCTGAAATGGAGGATATGGCTCTTTATTGGGGGTAATGATACGCAAAGGTCATTCTTGAAACTCCTTTGAAAATCGATTTTTACCCATACCCGGCATGCAGCAACCTATATTTGCGCAATGATGTTGCCAAAGGCGTTGCTATGGTGGAGCCTAGGCTCCATTCAAGCAAATAGGGGGTCGCAACTATGGTACAGGCTGACAAAAGTGACAGCCGCTTTGGATTGTATATCGCGTCCTCATTAGTGATTATTCTTCTACTCACACTAACTCTTCCAATGGTATTCTCAGCCAACAAAGAGACAACATATTCAGCCTATGTTACATCCGAATCGGCTGAAGATGAAAACAACCGCTTAGCACAACTCAACTTGATGCGGGATTCTCTTGGTGAAACTGGTGAGCAGTATTCTATCGCTAACACAATGTCTACACCAATGTTGGTAAATGATTGGCAGAACCCTCATCGAACAATGCTTGCAATAATTGCTCCTGAGAAACCAATAGATGAAACTGAAGCTCGCAAAATATATGATTTTGTTACAGAAAATGGTGGCAAAGTCATTATCGCTGCAGATAACACAAACGCTAACAGAGTAGCCTCCATGTTTGGAGTTACGTATTTTGATGATCCAATGTATGACGTAGATCATTCGTGGGAAGAATTTGACGAAGAGGGCAATTCACGTAGCATGGATGGAAATGGAAAGAACGTTTGGAGTCTTGCTTCTATAACCGAATCACTTGCAGATCCTGATGGTGATGGTGAGGGTGTAATGGACGAATCTGGACAGCGTCAGGGATGCGAAGCATCTGACCTAACCCAACACCTCTACACTGGCTGCAGAATGCCCGTTATGTTCCGAGCTCCAACTGGAATGAAAGTCGAGGATAATTGCGCTAATTCTGGACAGGATTGTGAGATTAAGGTACTCGCCCAAGCGAGCGTGTCAGCCTGTATTGATGTGGCTGGACAGTTGACTCCTGAATCGGATGACGATGGTGATTGTGGTAATGATAAGAATCCAGCACCTGGTGACCTTGCAATGATGATTCGAATTGATTTCCCAGGTATCAAGGCTATGGATTACAAGAAAGATAGTTCAGGCACATTATCTGAGATAGACGTCACTGGTTCGATTCTCTTTGTGTCTGATGAAGAGGCATTCAGTAACAGGCTTTGGGATTTTGATGAAGCAGAGGCTACAGGAATGCGAAGCGAATGTGATGTTGCTGATTCATCCTGTTGGCAGAGCAGATTAACAGGCAATTCCCTGTGGAATGGAAATGAACACTTTTTCAAGGCCGTAATTTATTCAATGATGGAATTTGATAACCAAGAGTTGTCGAATACGATCAAATTATCACATTCTAACTTCGATATTGTGTTTGATGAAAGCCGGCACGTAACAGGAGTAATGAGTGCTCCATTTACAGATGCAATGGCAACAATTGTGTTACTAACAAGTGATGGTTTCCTTAAGTGGCTAATAATTCTGAATATCATGCTCCTTCTATTGGTTGCAATGATGGTTGTTCCCGAGAAGTCAAATTGGAGACATGTATTCGATTTGACAAGATTTAGAGAGAGACCTGAAAAGCTTGATTCAAGTTTGTATCGTCAAAGAGTTAGAGAGTCTTTGATGACCAAAGTTAGAATATTCAACGATTTAACACGCGACGAGATGGCACTAAAACCACCCGCAGAAGTACAAACAATGATTGGAAACCCCCGTCTTGTTGAACTGGCTTACAGCCAAAATAGAACATATTCCCCCGAGGAGCTTCGAGAGTTGCTCCAAACGATCCGTCGATGGGGGAAGGAAAATAATTGACGAAAGTCAAATGAAAAAAGGAGAGTGAAATGAAATGCAGGCACCACCGCCACCCGGAGGAGCGCCACCAGCGCCCCAACCCGCAGCCCCGGTCGCACCAGCGGCCCCTGCGCCGGCACCAGCACCAGCACCAGCACCCGCGCCAGCGGTTGCTGCGCCAGCTCCAGCTGCTGCCGCCCCGCAGACCCCGAGACACCAAAGCACACCTGAAGTACGCGAGCGACTCGCTGCTGTAGGCGCAATAGGACAAGCTATTAGCGCTGAAGTGCAGAAAGTGATTATCGGTAAAAGCCACGTGATTGACAACGTACTGGTCAATATTCTCGCTAACGGCAATCTGCTGTTCGAGGATTATCCTGGACTAGCAAAGACACTAATGACAAACACCTTCGCAGATGCGTTAGGTTGTGACTTCAAGCGTGTCCAGTTCACACCTGACCTGCTACCTGCAGATATCACTGGAACAAACATTTATGATGCGAAGAAGGGTGAATTTACGTTCAAACCCGGACCGATTTTCTGCAACCTTTTGTTGTCTGACGAAATCAATCGGGCTCCACCCAAGACACAAGCTGCTCTGCTCGAAGCGATGCAAGAGAAGCAAGTGACAATCGGTACTGTAACCCACAAGTTACCAAGTCCGTTCTTGACAATGGCTACACAGAACCCTGTCGAACAAGAAGGAACATATCCTCTGCCTGAGGCACAATTGGACCGTTTCATGTTCAAGATGAGTGTCGGTTATCCAGACCGTGCTGATGAAGATGAGATTCTTGCTCGACGTATCACACGAAAGAAGGACGCTGTAGATGTTGAAGTCATCACAGACCCTGCACGTGTGGTTGCAATGCAGCAGGCGATTGAAGATGTATACGTCGATCCAGCAGTTCGTATGTACATGGTTGAGGTAGTTGCTCGAACACGTGAAGACCCCAGAGTATTGGTCGGTTCATCACCTCGTGGTTCACAAGCACTGCTCAAAACTAGTCGTGCAGCAGCCGCAATGCGTGGCCGCGACTTCGTAACGCCTGATGATGTCAAGGCAGTGGCTCCTCTAGCAGTTAGCCACCGTCTTATCCTCAAGCCTGAGCACCAAATCAAGGGTCTCGAACAGAAAGAAGTTGTCGAAGCAATCTTGCGCGAAGTTCCAGTACCAACGGTCTGAGTATAATCTGAACCATTTTGCGTAAAAGGAGTGTATACCATGGCATGGAGTCGTAAGTCAGCAATGTTCGCGAGTCTCGCGACAGCGCTATACTTACTCGGTCTCGTATTGCGTAATTCGCAGCTAGTAACAGTGGCTGTGGTATTGCTTTCTTTCCTAACATGGGCAGCTCTTCGTGCAGCCCACGCAGATGTAGCAGCATCAGGTCGCCGATTAGATGAGGACGAGCAAAATGAGGATGCTCCAACTCTGGCCTCTTTATCTGCAATGCGGAAAATTTCCGCTGCCCGGATATTTGAGGACGGAGAAATACAAGTAACTCTTCGATTACAGAATCATTCACCACTCTCCAAGATTCTGGAAGTCAAGGATTCAGTTCCTGAGGTCATGCGTATTAAGGAAGGAGCGAACTACATTTTGATGGAACTGGGCCCCCGCCGTGAAACTCTAATTGAGTACACTGTTGAGTGTCCACTCCGCGGTTTTTACACACTAGGTCCTGTTGGAATACGTGTACAAGATCCATTTGGATTATTCCACAAGGAAAAGGAACTACATGTTTACGATGATTTCCTAGTGTTCCCCAAAACTGAGGACCTCAAGGATGCTTTCGTTAAGAGTAAAGTTCCTAAGATTTTCACAGGCGCTGTTAACATCAGGCAACCAGGCGAAGGTTCTAATTTCTACAATCTTCGAGAATACATACCTGGTGATCCCATGCGGAAGGTAAACTGGAAAGCATTCGCACGTGCAGGTAAAATGATGGTCAATGAATTTGAGCGAGATGCAGTTAGTGACATAATTCTCATTGTAGATAGCCGTGCAATTTCAGAAACAGGTCCAGTGAGTCGTAATTCGCTTGTTTACAGCACACGTGCTGCAGCAAGTTTGGCACAGTATTTCCTTAGTAGACGTGATTCGGTGGGATTAGTTATCTACGGTGATCAGATTAACAGTGTTGATAGGGATACTGGTAAGAAACAATTGTATGTCCTTCTAACAAAGTTAGCAGGCGCAGCAGCTAAAGGAAACACACCACTACAAGTTGTGACAAATCGGATTATGCCCCATATCAATAGAGGCAGTCCAATTATCATCCTGAGTCCACTAGAAGGGGATCCGACACTTGTGAATGCAGTCAGAGATTTCCGGGCCAGAGATTTCGATGTTACAGTTCTGAGCCCTTCAAGCCTCGAGTTTGAGTTTGATGCAAAGCGATTAGATCGTACTGGGTATGAAGTCATGAAGACAGAGAGGGACATTTTGATTACTGAATTGAGAGGACTTGGCGCATTTGTGATGGATTGGGAGCCAGACATGCTCCTGTCAACCGCTCTAGCAGGAGCAAGAGGATTCTGAGGAGATGGTACAATGGTCGCAGGTCAATCAGCAGATACAGCACATCTATACGATGGGAAGACCATTCGAAGTGGAGCTCCTTCAAGAAAAAAATTGGCAGGCAAAATGACAGGCTCATCCGAATTGCCTAAAGATGCCGTTCCAGAAGTTTACGTTCCGAGTTTCGTTGAGAGTTTGTTTGGTGGGCCACTTGTTCCAAAGATGAAATTCCTGCCTGCAGATAGGATGGTTCAGACTCTACAATTGATTGGCGGGGGCTTAATGATGGTGCTTGCAGTGCTCACATATCTGGTAACACCAGTAGATGGCACGGCTTGGAATGGAGTATCCATTTGGCTTGGACTCGATGCAATGGGTCCAATTTTCCACCTTCTAATGGTCATAAGTGCAATCGGAGCTGGGTTTTATGGGATATTCCGAAGAGATGCACGTGGTTTGTTGGCATCATATGTTCTATTCATCTTGATTTCTCTCCGTTTTGCAGCATCGAAGGACACATTCGAGACAGGTATTCTACAAGATCTTGGAGAGTTCTGGACAAAACAATTGATTGTCCTCTATGCTGTATCTTTGGTCATGTATATTGAAGTCACAAATGGAATAATCCGTTTTTCGATGCTTGATACCAGTATTCGTACAGGCGAGGTCTATGTAATGAATGTCAAGAAGGTGCTAAGCAGATATCATGTGAGTTTGGTAGTCACACCAATCATTGCAATGTTTGTTGCAACTGGTACATTGCTGATCAATGTAATCATCCCTTGGTTTTTCAACGCATTCGATGCAGAAACTGCAGCACGACTTTCGCAATCTGTTGAATTGACAAGTGTTTATGGGGTAGCCCTTGGAACAATGTTTGTGTTCATTTTGGTTGCAGCAGTTTTTGCAGCGAATATACCTCTAAGGATACAGCAATGGAGAGAGTCCTCAGATAGTTGAGCATCAATTGGTCAACAAATCTAATCCATTGCACAGAACACGAAGAGCCTTTTCTGTATCATCTTCGGAAACAGATGAGTGTATCGCATGGTCTCTTGGATGATCATACATAATCTCCATTTTCAAGCCCTCTATCCTTGCGATTTCTTGGATTTTCTTCAGGGTACTGCTGTCATTTCCAATACCTTCACCAACAAAGCACAGAATTGACATTGCTTCTCCAATCTCAGGTGTAGGTAGATTGAGACGTTCTGATAGGATTCTTTTGGCCCTTGCAGCCATTCTCTTGGAAACTAATAGACGAACGTGCCCTGGTTGCGCATGGATACTGACGACATTTATTCTTGAACGATTGAGAATACCCATGGCATCACTTACAGATTCCGTCAATGACATTGCATTGGATAGATTCCATTTTAGCGGTACTAATTTTGAAAGGCAACCTACGGCACGAACTGAAGGTTCTTTCGAACGAATTGATGGTCCAATGATGGTTCCTCCGATTTCAGGACTATGAAGGGGGCGCAGATACAGTGGGATTCCAGAATCTCGTAGGGGTTCTACTGCTGAAGGATGAAGCATTGGTTGACTGAAAATTGCTAATTCAGCAGCTTCAGTATAGGATAGGTTGGACAAATTTCGAGCGGGTAATGTCCATCTTGGTGATAATGCTAGTACCCCATCTACATCGCGCCAAATGGTAACGCTCGCAGCATCAAGTGCCGAAGCAAGAGCCGTCGCAGTTAGATCCGACCCCCCTCTGCCTAGAAGCGCAAACCCGTCTCGTGAAATGCCATACCAACCTGTAATTACTGGAACTGCCTTTGATGGTAAAGACAAACTTTCACGGGTTGCTTGAATATCGATAGTTGCATCTTCGCCGCGACCTACTAGGCAAATTCCTGCGTGCTCCGACCAAGTCGGTACAGCAGGTATTCCTCTTGCGTGAAGTGCTGCTGAAATTGCGAGACTTGAGAGCCGTTCACCACAAGCCAAGATGTCTGCCTTCTTATGCTCCTCTGGTTGTGTGTGATATCTCTCAAGAGAATCACAAAGATGCTTCAGTGTATCCTTGAAATGTGCCTCCCAAGGAGATGAATTGATTTCTGGAACTCTTTCAACATGCTCTAATTCAATTGAGGAAACGAATGCTAAGTTTGAGGAAATATGATCATTTTCAATTTGTTTGAGCAACCTATCTGTAACACCGCTAAATGCTGAAACAATAACAACTGATTGTTTTTCAGCCAGTCTAATTCTTTCTACAACTGCATCAATATCTTCTATAGCTGAGAGACAAGAACCTCCAAATTTATGGATATGTATGCTCATTTTTCAGCACCTCTTAATTGCATTAAATCTGCTAAAATCAATCGACAAACAGCCTCGACAACAGGAGCTGCTCTTGGTGCAATGACTGGATCGTGGCGCCCCCCAATTTGGAGTTCACGCATCTCGCCAGATGGTAGATGTAGTGTCATTTGTGTCTTGGAGATAGAACTTGGAGGTTTGAAGTGTACTTGGATTCGCAAAGGGGCTCCGGTTGACATTCCACCTAATGCCCCATCGGGATTACTTCCTACAGGAGTTTGTTCGATTCCCCATGCATCGTTGTGTTCTGAACCTTGCATTCTGACAACGTCCTTCCCACGTCCAAATTCTACCGCACGTGCAGCAGGTATGGCCATGAGGCCCCGTGCTAGCGCAGGTTCTAACCCCTCAAACCATGGTTCACCTAGACCGATTGGAAGATTTGAGATGCAACATTCTACGCTTGAACCGATACTATCCCCTTGTTTCCTGAGGGCCTTGACTAATGCAAACATTTCTTCAGCGGCCTCCGAGTCATTGCAATTCAGAACATCGCATGCCTCTCCATCCCTTGTTCCATCTATTCTACCCTTAATTGGCCCAATTTGAGAACAATGTGCCTCAACCATTGCATCACCAATTAAATTACGAGCAATCGAGCCAGCAGCAACTAGACCAAGAGTTAGACGGCCTGATTGAGTTCCACCACCTCTAAGGTCAGCTGCACCGTTTGTTCTTTCGGCCTCAGGAAGGTCTGCATGTCCAGGGCGAGGATGATCAGGTAGGAATCCATAATCCCGGGATTTAGCATCTTTATTTCGGACCAATAAGAGAATCGGATAACCAGTCGTTTTCCCATTGTAAACACCAGACAAAATTTCGCATTCATCAGGTTCAGCCCTTGCAGAAAGCAAACGGCGCCCCGGTCGTCTACTTTCTAAATCCTGAATCAATATTTCAATATCAATTTCAATACCGGGAGAGACACCTTCCAGCAATGCACCAACAGCAGGACCATGGCTTTCGCCAAAGAGTGTGACTCGAATATTCTCGCCGAGACTCATCCCCATCTCTGCACCCTACGGGTGCAGCGCGGAAAAACTTCCATATTATGCCTCGCTAGTCAGGAACTTGGTTTCAATTACATTCCATCCACGCGGTTCTAGTGTCTGTTTAATCCTGCGAATAGAAGCATCTAGACTAGAAGGTAGAATTGAAACAATTGCTGGACCTGAGCCTGTTATTGTAGACACCCTTGAACCAATTATGCCGAGGTCATTACATATTTTACGGCCAAGAGTATCTCCTGTTGCAGTAGCGACTGCTCGCCCATTCTGAATCATTGCTGTAAAAATCTGCTCTCTTTCAACAGCAGATATTGCCTGTTGGAACTGCCCTGAAGCCATTTGGAAACGTTCAGGGTCGATCTCTAGTTCTCGTGGCCCCCTGTCGATAATCAGAATAGTCCAATCTCCTGCACCCTCAATTTCGCCTTGCATCAATACTCCTTCTGCTGCAGGTACGGATGGGTCAACGACTTTCCATCCAGCCTCAACTGCTGACCACGAATCATCAACTGAACCAGTCAATGAGCATCCACATGCTAGTTGTGCTGCTGATGCAAGATCAACAATCTGGTGATTTGCAAGTTCAGTCCCCGTTGCATCTGAAAGAGCACGAATGCAAGCCACTGCAAGGGCTGCACTTGATTTCACTCCACGCCCCATTGGTATATCTGATCGTACAGCCCAATGAAATTCCTCAGATTCAGGTAGTGAAAGTCCCGCAGATTCCCATGTTTCCATTGTAGATGGAATTAATCCGTGAGGGTCATCTGGTTGTGTTTTAACAGGGGAATCTCTCAATTGAACTCGGGTTGATAATGTGATACTCACCGTTGAACCATAACCAGCTCCCAACGCATGTAGGATACTAATGCCTCCATGCCCTTCACCTCGTCCCAAAACTGCCAAATTCGACCCTCCTAGCGCTCCTCGACTGATGACAGAACATTCTGACCGATATGTCTAGCGGTTGTACCCATTCTAGCAAGTAGGGTATCACCGTTGTTTATTGAAGTTACAGAAAGGCATTTTCCGTTTGGAACAACAAGTCTGACAGTCTCAGCCTGTTGCAAGAAGGTTTGTCCAATAATACCACTATCTGAATGCCTGAATCTGATAAGCAAAAATGGTCGTGTTTCTATTTTTAACCGACCTACAATAGCATCACGTAATTCACCCTTTGAGTTGCTAATTGCTACTTTATCTCCCGCCTCAAGTTCACACAGATATTTTGTAGTCGTGTCTGAAAGTAGGACATATGCATGAACAGCGCCAGCGTTTATTCTAAATGGGCGTGATGGAACAAATTCACTTTCCAAAGTTTCCCCGTGTACTAGAGTCAGCGCATTTGCAGAAGAACCCACCAACAATCCCTCACCAACATCAAGTTTCGAAGTCAAGTCTACACAGACACGATCTCCAGTGCCACCATCTTCTACTGCAATCACTTCAACTTCTACAATTGGAGACTCATGGGCCTCATCGAAGGCGCTTTCTTCACCCAAAGATTTCACTGCTAAGCGTTCCGCTGCTATTGCTTGAGCATCAGCCCACATTACTGGTTGGTTTGGAGGTATCAGTAATGCATCAACACCCGTTTCTAGCGCAAAAGCAGCACCCCTAATCGATTGAGAATCATCAATTCTTGCCACAACTTTGGTCCCAGATTTCTGTGCTGCTGCTACAATATTCTCCAGTGGTATCATTTGCCAATCGCCAGTCGTTATGACAATCCACTGGACCATCCCAACCATTGCACGTGCAGCATTTTGCCCCTCTGAATCGCTGATGTCAACATGTATTCCTACTGGTTTGGTGGATGAATCTAAGATTCTCCCATCCTCACAAGCAAATAGTGGTGAATCAGTCCATTCTGGAATAGCATCTCCTGCCATTAGGAGAACACGATCAGCAGGATGTGGTTCAATTTGAGCAAATCCATAACTCGCCCCATCCAGCCAGATTTCCATATCAATCCCTCATTTTTCATGGACAATTTTTCTCAGAGCCCGAATACATTCAGCAGGATTTTTTGACCCAAACACTTGTCGACCCATGCAAACACCAGCTCCACCTGCAGAAACTGCATATTTTACAATCTCCAAGGTTTCTGAAAAGTCAGAGTTCATCGGACCTCCAGAGATTAAGACAGGTATTGGAACCGCTTGACAGACTTTTCGGAAACTTTCGGCATTTCCAGTCCATGGTACCTTAACCACATGGCAACCCAATTCATAGGCTACACGAGCCGCATGAGCGACTCCACCTGTGATGTCATTTGGAAGTATGGTTAGATTGGGTCCCCTCGGATACACCATACCAAGAACTGGCATGCTAGTTTCGTGCGCCTCAGCTGTCAATTGGCCCATGTCGCGAAGCATTGACGGTTCGTTTTCATCACCAAGGTTAATTTGCCCAGATACACCAGTTGCCCCCCTGGAATATGCTTCCTTAGCACTTGCAACTTTGACTTTGAATTGTGATTTTGTTCCTCCATGAACCGTCGAAGCAGACACATGACAAACAAATCCATTCCACCCTGTTCGACTATATTGGTGTGAAAGTACACCTTTCTGACAAACGATTGCATCTGCTCCACCAGTGATGATTGAATCAATAACGCTGTCCATTCTGTCTAGACCTTCCTCAGGATAACCGGAAAGGCCATGGTCGATTGGAATCCAAACACCACGTCCATTCGGTAACAGTTGCTCAAGACGATTGGCAAGGTCTCCGCTCATGCTCTGGCCCACTACTTCTTGCATTTGAGCATTTGTCGACCCTACGGGTCGACCTAAATCTCCAAATCAATGATGACTGGAGCATGATCACTAACAATCAAACCACCTTCTCTCATGACTGATGCTTGTTTCAATAGGGGCGCTCCTACAGCATTCGCAAGTACGTAATCGATACGCCAACCACGGTCTTTTTCTCGGGCTTGACCGCGATTTGACCACCATGAGTATGGCCCCTTCCCTGGTCCGACACCAATTCGAAGTAAGTCATTCCAGCCAGATGCGAGGAGGCGGTCAAACCATTCTCTCTCATGTGGTAGGAAGCCGCTCATGTTTTTGTTTCCAACTGGATTCCAAATGTCATCCTCTGTATGGGCAATATTGAGGTCTCCACACAAGAATACTGGCTCATCTAATTTCGTGAATAATCTAGCCCATTCAAGCAAATCTTCCATCCACTGTTCCTTCCATATTTGTCGCTCAATTTTGTTGGAACCACTCGGCAAATAACAATTCAAACAATGTACGCCATTGTGATAGGTGTGGAGCATTCTGCCTTCCAAGTCATTGGGATCAAGACTTGTACCTATACCTCGCCCCATGTCGACGAATGATTCCCTTGCCCAAGTCGCCACTCCAGAGTACCCTTTTTTTTCGGCTGGATGCATCAGCGTATGAGGCATTGTAGGTTCCCAACCCTTGGGTAATTGCTCTGGTAATGCACGTGTCTCTTGGAGCAATAAAATATCAGGATTGATGCGTTCAACAAATTCATCGAGACCTTTGCGGATGGCCGCACGGATTCCATTGAGGTTCCAAGTCACCAAACGCATACAAACACCTACTGCGAGAGATCTTTAACCTTCTCAACAAGATCCATTCTACGGATTCTATAAATTCCAAGTGGTACCATAGCTACAGCAATTGTAAGCACAATTGCCATGAGTTGGTAAGCAACGCTTGGAACCAAAACAACTGGGAAATAAAATTGCCATGTGGAGAATGATGCAGCCATTCCAAGGGCTCCGCCAAAAGCAAAGGCGACCCCTACGACACCTCCTATGAATCCAATGAGAATACTCTCGAAAAATAGCATCCCACCAAGGCTTAGTGTAGATGCCCCTAAGACGCGAAGTGTTGCAAGTTCGAAGTCTCGTTCTGCAATGTTCATGACCATAGTATTGAACATCACAGCCAATGTGAATAAAATTCCCAAACCCAAGATTGCTTTGAGTACTTGTGTTTGCTGGTCCAGAAGAGTGGTTAACCCATCCAGAAGATCATTTCGGTCAATGATTCCACTTGACACTTCACCTAGTGATTCATCGGCGGTGACTCCCTCGGGTAAACTAAGATACACTGAAGTTGCATTCATACCAACAATTTCCGATAGATCTGATTGAAGGAAGAACATGGTTCGGGCTATTTCTCCTCGAACAGACCCGGTAATCGCTACTTGAATTTCTGTTCCAGATACTTGGATTGGATATGTCTCACCAACTGACCATTCGTTCATAACCAACGAACCTTCATCCATCATGACCTGGATTGGGCCATTTGTTTCTTGAGGAGAATTTCCTTCAATGATATTGACGCTTTTCATTGATTGACCTTCATCATATCCATTGAGAGCCACGAGTGTGAAACTTCTATCCATTCCGTTGGAACCATCTAATATCCCAATTGGGATTTCGATGATTTCTTCATAACTGGCACCATTTTCGTTAGCCCATTGAATAACATCGTTTTCCCCACCTGGTTGAACATAGACTTGGAGGTCCCATGTCTGATCCTCTTCAAGCCCACCAACTATCGTATCTTGTAGTCCAACTGTCATCATCTGGATCGACCCTGCAAGCATCAGAGATACACCTACTGCAAAGAAAGTCAAGCCAAGACGAACCGGTTTTCGAAGGCTAGATCTTAATGAAAGACCGAGAATTGTCGGCATCCAACTCGTCAAGGATTTAAGCAAATTTGAACCAATTCGAATTTCAGATTGTCCACCCAATATTTCCAATGGTTCGATTCTAGTTGCTTTCCATGCTGGTAATGCACCAGATAGGAATACCAAGAACATGGTTGCACCAATTTGAGTCAGATAGACTTCCGTTGGCATCACCCTTTCGACAATCGGTAAGCCCACGATGTCTTGGTAAAAATCCAACATCCAATTCATCCCAACAGGTGCGACCAATGCACCAAGTCCACATCCAATTAACCCAATAAATAGTGGAGAAATCAGATAACCTATCATCAAAGATGTTCTTGGAATACCGAGAGTCCGTAGAATCGCAATTTCACGTGATTGACTCTGAACAAGACGTTGCAAACTCAATACAATCGTGATAGCGGCTATGGTTCCAATCATCAAAGTAATTGGAGTGACCATTTTCTTGGCACCCTCAAGATCTAGACGCAGCAATTCGACTGCATCATTTTGACCTCGGTCTCGGATTCTTCCATTCATTGCTTGTTCTGCCATCGTAGCATTCACGATTTGTTTGATTTCATCTATTTCTTGACCTTCGTAAGCCACTGTATCAGGGTAATCAAAATTCGGTGTGCCCTCAATATCAAGCATCAACGTGTTACTGGAACCTGTAGCCACTCCTGTCAGGCGCTCAATACCTTCACTAGATAGGTAACCAACCACGAACTGCCCTGGTTTTGGAGGGAATAAGGATCCTTCAGGTGTCAAAAACACATGCATAGGATGGTATGCAATCCCAACAATGGTGAAGTTTTCACTACCATTGCCTGAACCGATTCTAACAGTGTCATCGATTTCAAGTTGAAGAGCATCGGTAATGTGTGCATCCATCACAATTTCATTTGCAGATTGTGCTAACCTTCCTTCTGAGTGTCCTTCTGGAAACCACGGCCGATCAATATCTGCATTTTCAGGAATCCCATGCCATACTGATTTAATGATATAATCACCAGTATCATTTGAATGGAAAAGTGCCCCATCTACAATCATTCTACCTTCACATCCATCAAGTGGAGCTGATGAATCTGACCAAGAGGTGTACAAAGAATCACAGAACCCTGATACTTGTTCGTCAGACCAAACTGCGGTTTTATTGTCAATCCAGATATCTGCGAGGTTTGTTCCTGTTTCAGAATCTTCGTATAATGAATCATACATTGTATCCAAATTTGCTGCATAACCTCCGAAGGTGATACCTGCGAATACACCAACAAAGACCATGCTGATAACAGCAATTAGTCGAATTTTTGTCCGCAAGAGACTCCTAGCGAGTCTTTTGTTCAATAAATTCGACATCGAACAGCCTCACTCGGAATTTGTGGATTCATCTGAAATTATTTTACCGCTATCGATCCTAATTACTCTAGTAGCATATTCAACCAATGACTCGTCATGTGTAACAAATATGGCTGTGATATTCTCCATCAAACATGCTTGTACGAGGACTTGCATCACTCTTTTCGATGTCTCAGTATCGAGATTTCCAGTCAATTCATCACCAAGAAGTAGTGTTGGTTTCTTTGCAATACTTCGTGCAATTGCAACTCTTTGTTGCTGTCCTCCACTAATCTCGCCTGGGAATCGATTCATCTCAGATTCTAGGCCAACGAGTGTTAGGAGTTCTCTAGCACGTTCTGGATTTTTTCTTCCAGCGAGTTCTTGAATTAACTGAATATTCTCCAATACAGTAAGGTCCTGAAGGAGGTTGAAAAATTGAAATACATATCCGATGTTTTCTCTTCGGAAAGAGGTCATTTTTTCAGAATGGTTTCGAGGGACTTCTTTGCCATGGAATGTGTATGAACCGCCCGTTGGGCTATCAAGGGCTGAAAGGCAATTCAGAAGTGTAGTTTTTCCAGATCCTGATGGGCCTAGAAGTATCACGCGTTCCCCTTCATAGATTTCGATATTTATACCGTCGAGAGCTTTGACCACGCCGGCTGGAGTTTCATAAAATCGCTCAACATTTTTGATTTCCAACAACTTTTCCATTGCATCTCCTCAAGTAAAAAACCTCACTCGGAATCTGATGTTCCGCTGAAGAATTGTATTGTTTCATTGAATAATGCTTCTCGCCTTCTTTTCTTGCTAGTTCGAAGATGAAATACTGCGAATAGAACAACCACGGCAATCATCCATGGGATGAGCGCCTCGGCATGATACCGTTCCATCACTTCGATGATTCCTTTAGCAGTGTATGCCCAAGTGATTGATGCAGCAAATCCACCTATGGTACATGCAATCAGTACATTTGTGAATCGCATTCTACTCAATAAACCAAGCATTGCTCCAACTAAAACACCAGATGCCATGAACGGAATCCACACGAAAACAATTAATCCCCAGAATCCCCATTTATTGATGAAACTGCGCTTTTCATGTGCCACAAATTCAACAGTAGACAACACATCGCCCATTACTTGGTTTTGGAGTAATGTGCCAACAATTCCATCTTGTTTCGCAACTAATGCTTGTTCTTTACCGCCCTCATTTCCTCTTTCAACACGACCTGCAGCAGCACGATCGGAAAGAGTTTGCACCTCATTTCGAGCACTTACGAAGAGTTTCCGCTTTTCGAGATAGTTGCCCATTTCCTTACGCAACTCGTTCTCGATATTGGCTTCAACTTCCGTGAAAGATTGCTTAAATCTGAAAAAGGCAAAACGCTGTTTTGGTTTGTAAATCACTCGAATGTATAATGCTACATCATCAGAGTATACTTTTGATCCTCTGTCGATAATTGGTTGTGTTTTGAACCATTTTTTCAACGCCTCAACAGCTCTATCTTCTACACCGGCCAACTGCCCCACAGTTTCGAAGAATTTCGAATAATCGTCAACTAATTCGGCTCGCTCACCCTGTGCGGTTACCGAAAGATCAAGACCATGCTCTAGAGATTCAAAGACACCCTGTCGACTATCAATTGCTTTTGCTTGTAGATGGAGAGGTTTCATCACACCAAATACTTTGAATTCGCTTAGAACCTTGGTTACCATTGATCCGCGGATTTCCTGAACATCAACGTGAGTTTCCATTGTGGTGCGGTATGGCACTAGTACATCGATGCTGATATCTCGTTCTTGCATTTTCCAGTTTTCCCAGTCAATCTCAAGTCGCATCTTCTTCTCGACTTTCTGTAACGATAATTGGATTACTCTTTCGATTTGTTCCTCAGTTAATTCGTCATCCTCTTCGCGATGATAAAATCTGTACATCAGAGGGTATTGAACAAACAAGAAGAAAATTGACATTGACAATGACGTAAATGCCATCCACCATGGAGGTACACCGGCAGAACCACCTGCAAGCATAGCAGTTTCACGACCGCCACCCCATTCTGCAGCCATCATAATCCAAGCCCAATCTCCTAATTCAGATGTTGACCAACACCTCCGCGCCTCATCTGTTTCAATCTCAGCTTCTTTCACAGGTGCATCATCTACCCATGGTAGCCATGCCATTCCAGGTGCCCGTGATTTAACTTCAATTTGTATTTCCAATTCAGCGAGTTTTGTAGAAGACCAAATTTCGGTTGTATTACCAGTGGCATTTCCATTCTCATCTAATTCTTCAATGACTTCAAAGGTATCATTGGTAAATTCAATGTGTAAATCGTACATTCCACCTTGCCAATCTTCACCAGAATAATCAAGACTAATTGTAGTTGAATTTTCTTCTTGTATAATTTGGCCTACAGGGCCCTTGGAAGAACTAATGCTTACCGAATAAGAAATCGTCGTATAACGGGCTTCAGGTGGCACATTCATTGCATCAATTCGGATATTATGTGAATCATCAATCCAAGCGTTAATCCACACTTGGTCACCAGGGTCAGTGCAGTTTTCAGCATCAAGGAATGAATCAGACAAGGTTTCATCCAAAACCACGCTGTTTCCGAGTATACCTGCACTCATAAGTAAGGTGCCGCCAAAGAAAATAATTCCATAAATCAATCCACCAATAAGAACAAAGTCCTCGATCCCACTTGGAAATCGGCTTTTTTTACCACTACGACGCAATTTAATCTTGTCCAAATCCTTGTCAATCGCTTCACGAGTTTCAAATTCGTCAGATTCTATCCAACCTGAACCATCGGTATCAAGTTCCTCGAGAAGTTCATGAGGCGACATCAAATCTTCACCGTCTACGACGGTGTCTTCGGTGTCGCTCATACGCCTAGGACAACTTACCACCTTTTGGCACTTTGGACGCGAATACGTCGTTTAGTCAAACTTCAAACACAGAATTGAAGCCTAATGGTTCACTGGTAGTTTCATGGCAAGTAGTAAGTGGGGTGTTGCAATATCCACTTTACTGGTCATGTCATTTCTCATTCCAACGGTTGAATCATATTCAGCAGGAATCTCAAATGTCCCTTCGAATGGTTGTATATGTCACAATTATGAACCAACTGAGACAGTCAACATATCAATTATTGGACTCCCAGATGATTATCAAATTAACACCACATATACTCTGTTTATTGGTGCTGAAAACGGTGCTGATTTAGTTGAAAACCATACTAATTCGGGGGGGTTTAATTTTTGGATTAGCCATGGAGAATTAACATCCCTTGGGAACGAAACTAAGACCTGGTCTATTAATGAAATATCGCACACAAATGAGGGCAACAATCAGCGCAATTGGACATTTCTATGGACATCTCCCAGTGATGAGAATATTGTAGTAGAGTATCGATTACACGTCAACACTGTCAATGGAGACGGTATACCGTCACCCGACGATAAGTGGAACAGATTAACAGGGGTAATAGGGGATGAAATAGAACCAATTAGTGCATTATTTCTGTATGGGGTTCCTGTTGTTATGATTGGATTAATATCGCTGGTTTATTTCAGAGAAATGAGGAAATTACGAGATGAAGCAAATGCATTTGAAGATGAATAATTCAAGACTCCCATTTAGTCCATTTTGATTCAGTACCACTCCTGTACCATTTTTCGTTTTCGTGATCAATCCATTCATATCCTTTTTCATCAACAAAACCTTCTGCTGCAGTTGATGGTTCTAGGCTCAGTTCTTCTTCGGTATAATCAGTCTGATCCGGGGTGGTGACAATTGGGTCGAAATCATCATCTTCACCAGTTAATTTGGCTTCACTCATCTCAATTTCGTCATCGAGCTCAGCCCTCACTCTTTCCAATCTGATTCCTTGATGAGGCCCAATTAGTCGAATCATTAAGGCCCGCTCATATTCGGTTGCAACTTCTTCTAATTCCTCTCGAGATGTTGCCTTTCTCATCCTCGCTTCAAATATCTCAGTACGCGTGTTCCTCGTTACAAAGCCAAAGATTAGCCATGATGCTATAGGCACCCCAGTAAGTACACCCAATAGGTCCCAAGCACTTAGTGCAATATTTTCTGTAATTGCGATTTGGAAATCTTCTTTCGGCTTATCATTCGGGTCATATGGGTCGGTACCTTCTCGCATTTCAATCCAGTCGCCCCATTCGTCGTTATCATCATCAGGGTCGATATTGTCTCCAAATCCATCATCATCTGAATCAGCCCATTCACTACTATCATCTGGGTCCCAATCTTCATCATCCAACCAACCATCATTGTCTAGATCACCAGGTGTCGCGTAGAATGGCAATGGGTCGATACTGTTGTTGTAACCGTCATTGTCACTGTCGAATAAGTAAGGGTCTGGATTATTTCCATTTGGATTGTCCCCCAATCCATCACCATCTGAATCAGCCCATTGTGTTGCATCAAGTGGGAACAAGTCTGGCATACTTCCACTTGGATTGTCCCCAAACCCATCTCCATCCGAATCAATCCATTGGGTAGGGTCCAGAGGGAATGCATCGGGCATGTTTCCACTTACGTTGTCTCCGTAGCCATCCCCGTCAACATCTGACCACTGTGTTACATCATCAACAAACTTGTCTGCATTCGAACCGAGTGGATTATCTCCAAACCCATCTCCATCCGAATCAGTTGTTTGGGTGGGGTCGAATGGAAATGAATCGAGTACATTCTCAACACCGTCACCATTAGTGTCCTCCCAAATTTCTGGGTTATTTGGGAATCGATCATAAATATCACTAACACCATCACCATCAGAATCTATGCACCCATATACGTCGATAACTGAAGTTCCATATTCGTTAGGACATGCATCAGGTAAATTTCCAAATGGGTTATCTCCATATTGATCCCCATCAAGATTCATAGTTTGCGTCGGGTCAAAGGGAAATGCATCTGAATTGTTTCCGACACCATCTCTGTCAGTATCTTCCCATTCTGTTGGGTCATTTGGAAATGGGTCATTCACATTGGGACGAGTGTCTCCATCAGAATCTGGACACCCTTCTTCGAATTCAAATGTTGAGTTACCAAACAATTTCGGGCACTCGTCTCTATAGTCATCAAATCCATCGCCATCATCATCCAAGTCTTCGGAAGCATCGTAGCACCCATCCATGTCAATGTCCGTCGTATTATCTGGTGTCCAATCAGTCCATCCTCTTGGACAACCATCATTTTCGTCTAGGATTCCATCACTATCATCATCTAGATCCTCATCGGAATCACTACATCCATCTCCATCGTGATCAGTAGATGGCAAAGATTGGAAACCAAATGGAGAGGGGTTGCAATCATCAAACTCGTCGAGGATGAAATCACCATCGTCATCAGGATCTAATGAATCTGGCAAGTTGTCTTGGTCATAGTCACTTGACATTTTCGCGACAAACGCATCAAAGCCTCCACTCGGAGGTATGTTGATATTTCCAAATGAAATTGTATTTTGCACAAAATAGCCTGAAATATACAGGTTGCCTTGAGAATCGGTTGCAATCCCAAGTCCAGTGTCGATATTTCCACTTCCCGCTTTTTTAGACCATGACCAAGTTCCATCCATCTGAAGTTTTGTGACAAATACATCTTGATTTCCACTACTCGTCATCGCAGTGTTTCCAAATGATGCCGTGCCCCTAAAGTCT
>PBMO01000035.1 GCA_002722595.1 Methanobacteriota archaeon
GATTCGGGTTCTCTTGCATCATGGGGGGTAAGTAAACAGGTATGGGGGATCCAGAAATTCAAGTTCATCGGTTCAGATAATTATTCTCAACTTGCAACAGGCTCTTGGTTTGGCGAGTGTCCAAAGTCAGAGGACATAGTTTCATCAATCAGATTTCCAAAATACGGGGGATGGAGATTAGGTTCACCGGTTATCGATGGGCCAAGTATTCGTCTGGACCAACCACTGTTAGCCTTGGATATGGACAGGATTTCAAGAGAGACTCTCTTAGATTCCGCAACCCACGAGGCAGTTACCCTTGCTCCTCTTCGAAAGCGAAAAATATCTGCACGTAAGATGCCATTAGAATTACTACCATACTGGGTTGAAAAAGCCCATCCTCGCCTCGGGAGTTCTGAAAGAGCAGCTAGACTTAAGTCACTCAGAGATTCATTGTCCACACCAGAGTCAATGCGTTTGAGGAGAAAAATAGATGATTCAACATGGAGACGTTTCACTGAACATTGGGGTAGTGTAGAGTGGTCCAATGAGCCAATCAAAGTTGGGGATTGGATAGATACAAGAAATATTTCAGAGAAAGCAGAGGCAGTATTAATTCGCTGGTTTTTGGATAATTGCCAATCAGAACTGGTAATTGAATCAAGGCAACATACTCATTCGCTATTCTCTAAATCATCAAGGTTACAGGAAAATATACGTCTTTTAATCAGCTCTAAATGGAAGGATCCACCAATATCGAATTTACTTCAACCACACCACATATTGCCATCTCTATGGGTGGTTCTTGATCTCCATCAAGGTCCACGTTTTCCAGTTAATATATCACCTAAGATTTCTGCAAATCGACCTCATGAGAATCTCATTTGGACACGACCTACAAGCGCTAGAGAAGTGCTAACTTCTAAGAACCAAATGGGGGGTAAAGAATCATTTGTTCTTACTACTCTTCCATCTCCAGAATCAGACGAGGACCAATTAGTGAGAGCCGCAGTTCTCTGTTATCCTGGTGGTGACGCTGATTGGGCGAATAAGGTGGAGATGAATAGTCCAATTGCTGCTTGGATAGCTTCACCGCCCGCAGAAAGATGGTCTAGATGGGAACGGTTGGGTGAACAATTAGGTGATGATTGGATTTCGTTGATGCTACCAGAACACATACCACGTACAGCCTTCGCTACCGCTGCTAGTACTGCACCAACTGATTGGGTTAATGAGTTGGTATTTTCCATCCGTTCTAGATTGAGATATGAACCAGATTTAGCGAATGATCTGAGGAAGCATGCAGAAATATCTCCTCCAAAAGAGGCATCTTGGTTGGCACACGTGCTGTTATCAGAAATCCCTTGGTATACCGAAGAGTTACAACGGGATTTGGGCACATGGGGTTTAGATCGTTTCCTTGAATATCCACCTTCGAGATGTTCAGAATCAATCCATGGTTTACATTGGCTGTCAGATAGGTTTCCACTTCATCTTCAATCCGAATCTGATGACTGGAAAACAATTGCTCGCTCAATAGGATATTCAATGCCTCAAGACCACGATTTGCACTTATGGGCAGTATTGAGTCAGTGGTATGAGGAAGATCATCGTCCACACCATTCGTTAATGAATTTGATAGTAAAACGTCTTCCGGAAGAGTGGTGGGCACCAGTTGCAGAAACCATCTTAACAGTATTATCTGATGAACCAGACGGTATTCTCTTACTGTCTCAAAGTAATATTGCGTGGCCATCGTTGATTATTCGTCCTATTGGTGAGGTCCACCAAATGCCTGGAGGTTTCTCAACAATTCACAAAGGAGTAAGGAGAACACTGTTGACCAGATTGGAAAGGATGTTTGATAATCCTCAATGGGAAGAGGGGTTGTCTGGATCAATAATGATAAGTGATCTAGCCGAAACTTTACGTTCGGCTCGAACACTTTCTGCACCACCTAGGGGAAAATCGCATCCAATGGTCGGCTGGTTGGCTTTTCCAGAACATCTTTGGCCATCAATAGAATCAATTCAGTCCGAAAGCGGGGATGCGCGCATTTCTTCTCGATTAATGCAGAGATTATCAGGTTGGCATCCGGAACTATCTCGCAATACTATGACAATTTGAATCAACGCATTGAAAACATATGCATTTGTTCGCTGATTTGCCCGGAAGCAACACCGCTGTGAGCCTTCCCTCGCCGGGTCGAGCGATGATCTGCGGTACTAAACCGGGCCTACCCACCCCATCGAAGACCGGCCGGACCCCTCGGGGAATGAACGTCGGTGCAAGCGGGTGGGCTACGAACCGGGTTATGGGTCCCCAGATGACGAAAGGATGAATCATGGGACAACCCCCCGGTCCGACAGACGCCCTGGGACAGGGTCAGGATCACGAGCTACGGCGATGAAACGGTCCGTTACGTCCCGGGGCACACTTTTTTATCCGCGGATTGAAGGACTGTGACTTGTTCGAAACACATGATGAGCACCACATTGTGCCTTGTAGGAGGGACCTTCGACTGTTTCCACGCGGGCCATGAAGCACTGCTTGAATCAGCATTAAAGTTCGATTATGTCGAAGTATGGATTAGTTCTGATACCATTGCAAGAGAGAAAGACCCTCGTATCGCATCCCTTAGTTTCCGAAAGTCAGCAATATTGGATTGGGCATCTGGGCGGAATTTATCCTGTCACGAATTAGTCGACTCTTGGGGGCCAGCACCCTTTAGGGAAGATGCAACCCACATAGTATGCACACCTGAAACCTATTCGAATTGTTCTATTATCAATAAAATGCGTGTGGAAAATGGCCTTGTACCGCTGAATATTGTTGAGGTCCAACATGTTAGCGCATCAGATGGTTCTCCTATTTCTTCAACTAGAATTCGCCAAGGGAGTATCGACAGAGAGGGTAAGCCATGGATTAGAAGCACCGACTTAGATTATGTTGTTAGAATGCCATCAAAACTTGATGATGAGTTGAAGAAACCCATGGGTGAATTATTTCAGGGGCCAGAAGAAGAGCCAACTGTAGCTATGCGCGCTGCTCTTCAATCAATACCGAAAGAGACTCCCTGCATTGTCGCAGTTGGTGATGTTACTGTTGCGGCACTACTTGAGTGTGGATGGGTTCCAGATGTAGGCGTGATTGATGGAATGACAAAACGACAAAAGTGGGACGGTGAATTGGACCCATCATCATTTGTCGGGCACTTGAATTGTGAGAGCCCACCTGGACAATTGACTCCAGATTTGTTAGAATCCATCGATCTAGCCCTAGAATTTGCATTCTCAGAAGACGGAGGGCCTGTACTTCTGGAAGTAGATGGTGAAGAAGACTTGAGTCCAATTTACATTCATCTTCTTGCACCAATTGGAACAGCAGTATTGTATGGCCAACCATCACAAGGGGTAGTTCTCAGAATTACGGATACAGCAACCAAAGTACGAAGCCGGTTGATTTTGGATTCATTTGTGTATGGGGAATAAGTCATGGATCATCCATTAATCAGTATAACAGTTTGTATGAGGGACGCGGAAGAATGGATCGATGATTGCATCGAATCGTTAGTGCTGCAAACATACCGCCCCCTAGAAATCATTGCCGTGGATGACGGTTCTGCGGATTCCGGCCTCTCTATTTTGGAAAGATGGTCTGGAGAGCACAATGGGATTCCTGTAAGAGTATTCTCACAGAACCCTATGGGACTTTCTGCTGGTCGAAATTTAGCAGTTGAGAAGTCGAAAGGTGAATGGGTTGCGATTACAGACATCGATTGTCGTCCAGACCCATATTGGATATCTGAAATGTTTTCAGTCAGTGATGGATTAGGTGACGAAGAGGTATGGGCTGTAACTGGACGCACGATATTCGAGAAAGGAGAAACAAAAATCAGTAAGTTACGCTCGGATTCAATTGCGAGAAAGTACTCGGGAAGGCCTAGGTTGGCAAGTCTTGCCAATGGCCCCTGTTCAATGTTTAAGCGAGCAGCTTTGGATCAAGTCGGCGGTTTTAATCCAGAATGGTACCATGCGGAAGATATGGAAGTTAGTTTACAGATTATACAGGCAGGGGGGGTAATAATTCACACACCTGATGCGATTGTAAACCATATAGCCGAGTCCTCAAAATCAGTTTTTCTGCGAAAACGTAGTCGTGATGCAAGAGCTCACGTTAGAATCCGTCGGAAATTTGGTAAGCACGGTGTGAGAAAACCGAATGGAGTAATCCATTTACATGATTTCGTGAGTGACGCAGAACGTGTGGTTTGGTTATTTCCAATTGCGCTATTAGGACTATCTTTCAGTATGTTCAGTCTCTTGACATTCCAATCTCCCATTCGAAATGGGGTCATCCTTGTATCAATAATTTGGGTATTTCTCATAGTAAAAAGAGGAAACGAATTTCTCTGGAGCATCGCTCTTTGGCATGGTGCTATTTTGGGCCTATCAGATATTATACTCGGCCGGAATGGCCATAGAAAGTTGGTTAAGAGAGAAGATCAATCTTGATTTTCAGATGTTGCTGCAAACCACAAAGCTGCACCAAAACCAAGTAAAGAGGCAGTTACTGAATAAACACCAACGTCAACCCAATTCCAGTGAGTTATACTTTGGTAGATGTAGAATCCTAGTCCAAGTACAATACACCACATTGCTGCAGTCATTTGCCCTCCTGCTTCTTTGGTAGACATCAGACTAAGCCAACAATCGCACGAAACAATTCCTTTCGCCCATGATGAAATACCACCTTCGGTGGTTTCGTGTAGACATTTTGCACCCCACCCCATCAATCCAAGATTAAGGAGCATGAATACTGAATCGCTCCAAGGTCGGAAGACCATGTCAGATGTATACAGGTCAGGATACAACTGACCCATGCTGAGATATGCAGCCCAAACCACCTTCATTTTATGCTCTGGAGAACCGCCAATACCTGAAACGATATTCAGAATGCCCAAAATGGCACCCCAAAGGCCTAGGCCAAATGCAAGTGAAGCAAGTGTCCTCCCACTCCCGTCATGATTAGTGCTCATTGTTCCGGCGACCAATGTTCTCGTCATAACCGTTGCCCGCGCGAGAGGCCCTAAAAATAACGAATCATAATCGGTTTTGTAACCGATAACGCGTGTTTATTACTGGCTCCATCAGTGGTTCAGAAGAGCGCATGATTTCCAGAACATCAAATCCTGGAGGTAATGATGTATTGATTCTCTTAGACATTCCATGACGTCCGCGGCTCGTTGTTTTAGCTGAAACAATTCCAATCATATCTAGTTCACGAATCAATGAGGACACCCTCCGACTCGTTAGCGCCCTTTCTCCGGCATTTAAGCAAGCCATTTCATAGGTACCATAGACTTCACCAGTCGAGATATTACGTAATCCGTTTTTCTCATTTATGATGACTGAAAACAGGACCAATTTCTGTTGTAGAGGCAGGTTTCTGATGGTTGGAGTAATTTGGTCAAATTCTAATTGACTTTGGGCCTGTCTAACATGTCCGATATTCACAATTCCTCCTGAATCCTGTTCAGCCTTTTGAACTGAAATTCTGAGCAAATCTAAAGCTCTCCGAGCATCCCCATCTTCTTTCGCTGCTAGAGCCGCACAAAGTGGGATGACTGCACAGTCCAATCCGTTTTCTACAACTCCTCTTTCAGCCCTTGGGTTTAGCACATCTTCTAACTGATTTGCATTATATGGTGAGAACACAACATCAATAGGGGAAAGTCTCGATGTTACTCTTGGATCTAAATCCTCAGTGAATCCCAGGTCATTGCTTATACCAATCACACAGCAGAATGAATCCTTAAGCAGACCGATGTTGAGGCTAGTTAAACAGTATAACAAATCATCACCCTCTCTACCCTTTCTAACAAGGTAGTCAATTTCATCTAGTATTATTATGTAAACTCCCGGGTCTCTTTCCATACGCGTGCGCACGTGTTCGAATACCCGATCAGCAGGCCAACCTGTAAAGGGGATAACTGCATCA
Organism: Methanobacteriota archaeon; assembly: GCA_002722595.1. GTDB lineage: Archaea > Thermoplasmatota > Poseidoniia > Poseidoniales > Thalassarchaeaceae > MGIIb-P. The sequence continues at coordinate 5,980 of PBMO01000035.1, forward strand.
CCTTCACGCGAAAGATGGTTACCAATTTGTGCAAGAACCCGGTATTTTGTATCGATATTTCTGCAATTTATTTCAATTGTCTTTACGTTAGAACCCTCTGCCGCACCCTTTGCCTCAAGGTCCCTACAAACGAATCGAGTAACCGCTGTTTTTCCCGAACCGGGTCTACCATAAAGTGTCATATTAGATGGCGAATGGCCTCGCAGTGCCTCTACTAAATTATTGACCAAGACGGAGATTTCTAATTCACGGTGAGGTAGTGACTCTGGAGTGAATGCATGGCCTAGTGCACGACGGTCTAGGAACAGACTTTTTGCGTTCAATAGTTCATCGAAAAGATTTCGACTCATTTTTGAACACTTTCCCCCCCTCTGCATATGGACGACTGCACCCCCCAGTCATGTCCGATGTAGTTCACAGGGATTCCATGCGACTTTGTGTTGAGTAATTAAGAGTAGCCACAAGTCAAACAGAGAATAGTCGATTCAATGATTATATGTACAAAATAATCGAAACGATCAATTCATTTAAAAAATAACAAAAAGGCCCTCAGTAATTGCTTTTTTCCAGAGTCATATATACGATATCTCTTCTATAAGAATAATCATCAATGTATTTAGAAAACATCTTTTGAGAATCACCTTGGTGGCTATGGCCGCGGGCCCTATTACTCTATTCTTCAAAACCATCAAGAGTATTCTTTCTCAATTGGAAATGGTTGATAATGTGATTTTTACCATATTTTTTATCTCATTTTGAAGTTACTTAAAAAGGCATAAAAATAACATTAGAATGAAAAACATTCTCCATCCACAACTTCAAAAACATTTTCTGGCAATTCGAATGTAGTGCCGGCGGGTGAAAAATTGTGAGTTGCTAAAAACTTCGTATCAGGATTACGAAGCGCGAGATCAAGTAGTGTTGATGGCGAATAATGATAGGGGCTATCGACATAGTCAGGAATCCCCATCTCCACAATCATCACATCAGCTTCCTTAGCTAGTCGTTCGATATTATCACAAGGTCCTGAATCGCCACAGTGCACCAATACAAAACCATCTTTTTCAAATCGATATCCATGAGGTTCAGTAATTGGTTGGTGACACACTTCAAATCGCTCAAATGACCATCCATTAGCAACACTTGGCTGATAATTAAAATTCAACCAATCGAGGTCTTTGAGCGACTCAGGATAAGCAAGGTTGCAAAGGTCATTCAGGTGTTTACTACCAACAGAATGGCAGTGTACATTTAATTGGTGTTCACCACCTCTATCTGAAATCCATTTACGTTCTAAGAGCAAAAATGGAAATCCGAATGTATGGTCGCCATGCCAGTGTGTGATAAATAGGTCTGAGATATCTGCAGGGGAAATACCTGCCTTACGTAATTGGGGGACGACTGTGGGAGGGGCATCTACGAGTAGAGTACCATCAATCATCACTAGTGAATGCATTCTACCCTCAGGGCAAAATGCATTTCCAGTACCCAGAAACTGAATATCTACCATGCTCTGACCCAACCAACCGAGTGAAGGTACACGCCTCAAGTTTGCGCTCTAACATCTACATCTTGGTTGACGAATATATCATGAGGCTTTGAGGCCAATATGCATTTGTTCATAAGCGGGTCTATTCTCGGGTTGTTCCAGAGGGATGACATGGCATCTGAATGGAGTGCTAAGAATCCTTATTCCTCAACCGTCACAGTCAATTATGTTCTAAATGGCGAAGGTTCTAGAAAAGAAACTCGACATGTTGTGTTTGATCTTGGCGACTCTGGACTGACGTATAAGGCAGGAGATGCCCTTGGTGTAGTTCCTGTCACATCTTCTGAATTAGTTGATGATGTCATCGGAGCGTTGGGTGCAAATCCTGACACATTGGTAGAAACACATGCTGGAGAGGTTAGTCTAAGGGATGCTCTTTCAATTCATTATGAAATTCACCAGGCCAACAAGAAATTTGTCATGAGTATTGGTGAAAAAATCCAATCATCGGGAGGTTCATCTGAATTTAGAATAATCAAGAGGGAGCGCAAATCCGTTGCATCAGGTTCTCAAAAATTTCAGTGGTCTTGGTCTGGTGAAGATTCCGATTTTCCCGAAGGATTTGCTCCTATAAATGTTATAATCGATCCAGCCATCAGTTTGTGGGAAAGTCTCTCTTCTGATCCAAAGGCACTTGAGGATTATTTGTGGGGCCGGGACTATATTGATGTCCTTGGAGACTTCGGGCATTTGGGTATCACGGCCCAAGATTTTGTTGATCAACTGGATAAATTGAAACCACGTTTATACTCAATTGCATCATCTCCTGATTTTGAGCCAGGGACAGTTCACCTTACAGTGGGTATAGTTCGATATGAGGGGCAAGGAAGAGCCAAGACAGGGTTGACTACTGGATACCTTGCAGATAGGGTCCCTGAAGGAACTGACAATGTACGTGTATTCATGTCGCCAACTCGCTCATTTGTCTTGCCCGAAGATTTGTCCAAGGATATCATAATGGTCGGTCCAGGTACAGGAATCGCCCCATTTAGAGCATTCCTTCAACAAAGAAAAGCCGACAACGCCAGTGGTCGCAATTGGCTATTTTTTGGAGATTGGACAGAGGCAGGAGAGTTCCTATATCGTGATGAAGTTCAGGCTTATGTTGAAGATGGTACACTTGACAAATTGGATTTAGCATGGTCTAGAGAAGGTTCTGAAAAAGTGTATGTCCAACACCTAATGGCAAAGCATGGTTCGGAAATATGGGAATGGATTGATAATGGTGGTTATTTCTATGTTTGCGGTGATAAAAGTCGAATGGCCAAGGACGTCCATTCCACACTGATAAACATCTGTGTCGAACATGGCGGAATGGCTGAAGAGGATGCCAAAGATTTTGTTGAACAAACAATGATGAAGGATGAGAAACGCTACCTCCGGGACGTTTACTGATTTGGATTATCCTAAGTTTGATTGCGTCACGCCTTTGAACCGCATGCGTATGCCATGAACCATGTTCAAGCGGGTTCTGATTGCAAACCGCGGCGAAATCGCGCTTCGAATAAGTCGTTCCCTGCGTGAATTGGGTGTTGAAGTATGCATTATTCATGGCCGCGAAGATCGACTTTCTCTTCCAGTACGCCTCTCTGACTATGCGATTCCAATTTACCGGAGCAATCCGTTGGATTCCTACCTCGATTATGAAGCAGTAATTGATGCAGCCAAGCAGGTTGGCGCTGAGGCCATCCATCCAGGATATGGCTTCCTTGCAGAAAATGCGGCCTTCGTTAGAAGATGTCAAGAGGAAGACATCATATTCATCGGCCCTGATGCCGATGTGATTTCTCTATTAGGGGACAAAATTGAGGCGAGAAAAGCAATGGAAGCTGCTGGACTTCCAGTGGCTAAAGGAAGTGATGAAGCCATACAGAATCCTGAAGTTGCTAGGGATTTAGCGGAGGACATTGGTTATCCAGTTATCATCAAGGCGGCAGCTGGAGGTGGTGGGATTGGGATGCAAGTTGTGCATTCACCAGAGGAATTTGAGTCTGCTCTGAATCTTTGCCAGTCAAGAGCACAGTCTGCATTTGGAGATAGCAGAGTGTTTGTAGAGAAATTTATCGAAGGTGCTCAGCACGTCGAGTTTCAAGTATTAGCTGATGGAGAAAATGCAATACATTTTGGCGAAAGATTTTGTTCGATACAAAGGCGTCACCAGAAACTCCTCGAAGAAGGTCCTTGGCTCTCTGATGAAGTGCGTGCAGAGATTGGAGATAGAGTCTGCGAGGGTGCTAAGTCGGTGGGCTACAGAGGCCTTGCAACATTTGAATTTTTGAGGGATAAGAATGGGGAATTTTACTTCCTTGAAGTAAATCCAAGAGTGCAAGTTGAGCACACAATAACAGAGATGATTACTGGTGTAGATCTTGTTAAAATGGGTATTGAAATTGCTTCGGGACAGACTCTACCAATTGATCAAAACGAGATTCAGTTTTCTGGACATGCAATACAGTGTAGATTGAATGCTGAAGATCCTATCCGTTTCATCCCATCTCCTGGGAAACTGTGGGATTGCCATTTTCCTGGTGGAAGAGGGGTCCGGGTTGACACACATGCCCACGTCGGTTATGAGATGCCAGGATGTTTTGATTCACTACTGGCAAAACTGATTGTATGGGGTAAAGACAGAGATGAGGCAATTGCCAAAATGAAGTCAGCACTTTCGGAGACAATATTGGTCGGTGTTGAAACCGTGATTCCATTACACAAGGCAATACTCGAGGAGCCAGATTTTATTGCGAGAGATATTACAATACAGTATCTTGAGGAGCATTCAAATTTATTGGGGTGATTAGTTTGGAAATAGTCATTGTTGGGAGTTTGGCTTATGACGATCTGGAAACTGAAGCAGGTTCTATCTCTAACTCATTGGGAGGTTCAGGAACATTTGCGGGTCTTGCAGCAGCGTTTCATGCAAGTCGGAAAGCCGATAGTGAAGGCGTATTGCCAGTTGGCCTAGTTTGTGCCATTGGTGAAGATTTTCAAGAAGAAGATTTGCAATTATTGAAGGAAGCGGGTCTCAATTTGGACGGCATTGAGCCAATCGAAGGTGGCTTGACATTCCGATGGCGAGGGCGGTACGAAGGCGATATGTCACAGGCGATTACGATTGAGACACAACAAAATGTTCTTGCAGAGTATAAGCCCAGTGTACCGGCGTCTTGGTGGTCGCCGAAGATTCTGTTCTTAGCCAACAATCACCCTGCAATCCAGTCCCATGTTCTTGATCAATGCGAAGGGGCAAGATTTTGTGCATTAGATTCGATGAATTTGTGGATTGAAACAGCTTTTGACGATTTGTCCAGTGTGCTAAGGCGAGTCGACCTTGTGATATTGAATGACATGGAAGTCAGGATGATTTCTAAAGATGCAAATTTAATTCGTGCGGGAGAGGCAATTCGCGATGGAAGTGCCCTGACAGGCGGCGTCTCGAATGGTCCAGGCCCGTCTATATTAGTAATCAAAAAAGGCGAACATGGATGCATTGCATTGACAGATTCTGGGATGTTGACTCTACCGGCCTTCCCCACAATGAATCTGAAGGATCCAACAGGTTGTGGCGACTCATTCGCAGGCAGTTTACTGACAATAATTGCAGATTCAAAAGATACCATGCCCACACTTGATGAATTGCATAATGCACTTGTACATGCCACTGTAACAGCGTCTTTCACAATATCGGAGTTTGGTACAGAATCATTGATTTCTCTTGAACGCGGTGAGTATCATGCACGTTTAGATGCCTACAGACGGATGGCTGGTTTGATTTAATCAACCAAGTCGTGAAATGCCGTGATGTCCGGGTTTTTCCTTTGGAGGTGATGTGCTAGCCAATTGTCCGAATGCCAACTTCTTGTTTTCGGCAGCACGAAGGAGATTTGCAATAGGCTCCATATCTCCACTAGCAGATAAACGCTCAATCAGAGCATTGGCTTCATCATCTTCAATTACCCCTCCTGAAGATTTTGATAGTTCTCTAATCCTCTCTCCAACTTCTGCTTGGTGATCTTGGTCAGCCCTCAGACGCAGTATTTGCCCAGAACGCAGAGGTACTTCGCGAAATTGTCCATCGGCAAATCCATCATCATCACCATAAGTTGAAGCATAGTCATCACCCTCTACTTTGACCGGTCGACTTACTTTTTTTATCGGACGAGAATTACTATTGCGAATAAGTGCACCAATTCCCTTTTTGGCCATACTCATTAATCGGCTTTCTTGCTTCGGTTTGGCGAGGAATCTTCTGGTTCCAGTAGACTTCCCCAACATTGCCTCCAAAGCGGGGTAATCATCCATGCCATTAGACATACTTGGCTGATTTTTCTCAGTATTATTGTCAATAGGTGTTTCACGTCTTGCAGCGGCGACCACTCCTGGCGTACATTCTGTTCTCAACGCGTGTACAGTTGGTTCAGGTAGAGTCGTAGTTAGGGCATTAGTTGTTGGCTGATTCATTGCATTATGGATGGCCTGACCAGACCATGGTTGCTGATTCGCTTGGACAATTGGTTCAGACTCCTTCTGGAATGAATTCGGCGAGTCAAATATATTCCCAAATATTCCTGTGTCTGTAGTTTGCGTAGGATTCTCGTCAAACATAGATCCTGAAAAGAACATATCACCTTCTGATTTAGCCTCAGATACAGCTGATTGTATGCGTGTTCCACCATTCTGCTTCTCACAATACCAGTTGGGTTCGTCGCGACCCCACGCACGTGAATAAGCGGAGGTTTCACCGCCAAATGCATTGGATTCCTGTCCGAAAATATTTGCATTTGTTTCTCCACCTTTTTCCCATGGCTGGGACCAACTTTCCAAGTTTTCTTTGGGCTTCAAATCAATTTTTTCTTCTTTGGTTTCATGCAAGGAGTTCCTTGCTCTTTCAAGTAAACCTCGACCAGCATTGTCTGCATGACTATCTGAAACAAATGCTTCTGTAGCGACATCAGCCTCTATTGTCGTTTGTCTATTGGGAATGGGATCAGGTATGTTTCCTGAATTCCCATGATACATTGCCTTCAGAGCCTGTTCTAGATCTGCCTCATCGAATTTTTCCTCTTCGGGCAGTATTGCTATGGCATCAGTATGATTCTCTTGAATCGCATTTGATTCTATTTTCAATGCTTCTAAAGGAGAAATTGTTGGATAATTTGAGTATTGTTGAATTTCTTCCAAACCTTCCCTTGCTTCATCCAAGGTTTTCCCTTCACATAATCTGTTGACCATCATTTGAGTTCTCAACAACAAGCTATCTGGGCCATGTAGAATGTGCCTATCACCTTCCTTTGTATCGATACAAAGTGTTGGTTTGCGACCTAAAAGCCATCCAAAAATTATCGCAGCACCAATCCCTAACGCGTATAATTGAGCAGTTCCGGTTAGAACTCTTGCACCCAATATTAGTGTGATGAAACCAATCCATGTAAGGCCAGGTGGTGTAACTGGAACATGGTGATGCCTGACTCGATGTATTGATTCAATATCCACTCTGAGTCCACGACCATCGCGCCTTTCCAATAGGAACGATTTTTCATTCAATACGCCCTTTATGCCTCCGCCTACTCCGGCCAGCCTGAACGATGCGAGGAGTTCTTCTCCACGCTGTTCAGGCTGAACCCCAAAGGGTCCTTCCTGTTTATGCATCCCGGAGCGCGAGCGATGCTTGGCCCTTATACAGTTTACCGGAGTTTAGGATGTGTTCAAATAGAATTGTGCAGTTTTTTCTAGACTCCGAAATCAGTTCACGACCTTTTCAATATGCTGTACTGAGCCCATAATTCTCATATTACCAGCATCTAGTTGAGCAATTATTACTGGACACTCTCCTTTTGTTCGTATCCAAAGCGGTTGTTCCCATTCTACAGTCAATTTTGGACCATCAATTGAAACAATTCTACCTACAATAAATTGTAAATCAACAGCAGCATGAATTACACTTCCAATTGCCAAATCTCGTTTCTGAAATGGTGCCTTTTCAATTGAAATTAATGATTTATCATGTCTAATCATTGCTTCACTGTCGACATGAGTCAGTATGCATCCGCGATGCAGTGCTTCTTCTCGAAGGTTTCGAAGTGCAACTCCAACACGGTCCCCCTGAACACTCTCTCCGACATCATCATCCATGACTTGCAAACTTCGTGCAATTCCCTTTTCATTCGCAGGAAGTATGTTAACTTCATCGTGTTTGAGAATTTTTCCAGACTGTACATAACCAATCGCCACTAAGCCAACGCCCTTTACATTGAAGTGCTGATCAATGGGAATTACAAGTGCCTCATTTTCACCACTAGAATCAATTTCTGAGAGTAACGATTCCCTCAAAGAATGCTCATCTGGCATAGTCTCGTGCAATTGCCATTTTTCCAAACCTGCTTGTGATAAAATCATCTTCACTTGATTTGGATCAACCCAATTACCATCTGTTGGGTTTATGATTGCGTGGCCTACAGTGATTCGAGCTGCACCAAAAGCAACCAAGACTTCTCCTAATGCAGCATCAACAGTAGTGATTTCAACCATCCCTATTTTTGCGACATTAAGTACACTAAGTAGAGGACGGATTCTTTCAGGGTGCCTCAATGGGCGCAGTAAGGAAAGAATGCGGACACCATTGCTTCCAGTTTCCTTGTAGACATAGGATTCAATATCTCGGACATCGCCCTTTTTTGCAATTTTCTTTGCAAATTCCTCACTTCCAACGAAGGCAACATTGAGTACCGGCATGGCAATCACTGGTCTGCATTTTTCATTGCATCTCTTGCGGCCTGCGCTTTGTTCCACATTTGCTCTTCTTCCGTTGTCTTAGGCGTGAATTGTGGAATTGGGATTGGCCTCATTTGAGAATCGATTGCAACCATGAAAAAGAATCCCGAGCAGATTTCTTCGGTCACCCATTCACTTCTGTTCAACCTTTGAGCAATGACATGCACTCCGGCGGTATGTGTGCTTGTATGCACAACTCTTGCAGTAGTTTCAATCAAATCTCCTTGGTACGCAGGCCTCCGAAATTTTAGTGCATCTACAGAAACCGTAACAAATTCGCGATGCGCAAATTTACTTGCCACCATGCCTGCAGCAGTATCCATTATACTCATCAATCGACCTCCAAAGAGTGTATTATATGCATTCGTATCTTGGGGAAAAACTTCATCGATTTTGGTGACTGGTTCAACTGAATAAGGTTCATTCATGTGTATCCCTGTATCTCCCGTGGGGGCGACCCTTCTTGAGGGTGTCACTTGCCTTTGCCTCTACCCTACGGATTATCAGGGTGAGTGCCCCCCGTCATTTCCATGGGCGAGAACCAATTGTGCATCGCTTTAGTATCTGGAGGTATTGATTCTCCCGTTGCAGTTGCAAGAATGGTGCGCGCAGGATGGCAAATAGTTCCTGTGCATTGTTCCCAAGAACCAATTACAGGTTCGGAAGCAGAGGACAAAACCGCTTCTAGTATGAGGCATCTTCAATCGACATTGGATAATGGTGAATTGATTGATAGTAAGTTGAGAGTTGTTACAGTAGGCCATATATTGGCAAAATTAACTGAGAAAGACACCCACAGAGATTACTTTGTTCACATGAAGAGATTATTCAATGGAATTGCCAATTACTTTGCAGATGAAATGGGGGCAAAAGCAATACTGACAGGTGAGAACATGGGCCAAGTAAGTAGCCAGACGCTAGGAAATCTTGGCGCAATCGAGGAAGCTAGTAGGTATCGAATGTTGAGACCTCTACTTGGTCTAGATAAACAAGAAATAATCGATGAAGCAAGAAAGATTGGCACATTTGACATTTCTTCAGGGCCGGAAATGTGTGATGCATTGGGTCCAGATAAACCCAGTACTGTGGCTAATCTGACTCGCCTTCGAGATCATGAATCACGACTCGGTGGGTTGGAAAATTTAGTCGCAGAGAGCCTCTCCTCGCTACGATTCCGTAACCTGGAATAGCAACAGAACAGATTTTCCAAGACAACCAAGGTAGCATCGGTGTTATATGCGGTTTCCGTTTGGCATGAGTAGAACCACTACGTGGTTCATATTGGATGTGATTTGAATGGCTACTCGAACTCGAATGTTATCATTGTCAATGATTGGTCTGATGTTGTTCTCAACAACACTTGTACATGCAGCAACAATTAGCACGTTTGCAAATGGAAACAATGACGTTGATGTTGAACTTAGAAACCAAGGAACTTGGGGTGATGACCTGACTGCAGGGATTAGCCTTCCAACTGGTGAGACGGTTGATTCTGCAGGCCTAATTATTGGCACGAGTTACGCAACTCACAACAATGTCCAAACGATTGATTCGTCAATAGTCCCTGGTGGAGAGATTTGGAATCCAATCTACAATGGAGCAATGACACAATATTCTGCCACTAGTGATTTTACTTACGAGGAGACGTATCTCAAATTAACCAGTATGGGTTACAATGCTGATTTTGAGGGTACACAAGAGGGATGGACTGCAGGCGCTGATCAGGGAGTCCCTCCTCAAGTAACTAATTGGCAGCTTGGCTCTGATGAAAACAACCAGTTGCCATATGGCTGCGAAATTGGCGAGTGGTGTTGGGGTACTGATTTTGAAGGAGTAGATTACACAATGGACCTAAACTCAGGAGAGTATAATCTCGTGCTGACTAGCGCTTCTTTCTTTGTTCACCCCGGCAAGTCAGATATGTCTTTCAGAAGTTTTCACTCTCTAGTTTATCGAGCAGTAGGGACTAATCAGTACTATTACGATGATTGCGCATATGTTGCGGTACAAAACTCAACAAACAATGCAGATTGGAATAATGCAAGATTCTCACCCTTCGATGTACAGGCAACTACAGGGTTGTCATCAGGAGATGGATTGTATCAACTGGGATCCAGCACAAATCAAGTACCAACTAGTCAGTGTGATTATCTTGGTTCAAATGGTCCTCAGACTGGAGATTATGTTCTTGGTGGGAATGGAACGACTGCTTCCAATAGCCCTCAGGGTTGGTCCGAAATCAAACTCGACCTTTCCGCACATGCAGGTCGCTATGTAAAACTCAATTTCATAATGGAAGTTAATGATTTGAATGGCGCCGCACCCTTTGAAATGATGAATGCTGGTTGGTATATTGATGGAGTACGTGTGGGTGACCCGTTGCCTGCACAAGGCTCAGTCACAATGCGTTCATTTGCGCCACAGGCATCTGGTCAGCAAGGATTCCCTGATGGCTATGGATTGTTGCACTTAGATTTGGAGAAATCTGCTTCAGCAGACTTTGGCGTAGATATTCTAGATGCAAGCAATGGGAACGTTGTAGTGGATCGTAATGGAAATTCAATGAGCAATCTTCAAGGAAGTACTATCGAGTTGTGGGACATTGATGCAAGCACATATCCACTGATCGATTTTAAATTTACATATGGTTCTGGAGCAGCGCGTCTTGCGTCACCGGTTCTCAATGCGTTCCATTTGGGCACTATGATTGGCACCTCATTCAATAGTACCAATGGATTCTTCTTTGAAGGAGGAATGTATGATGGCAGTAAATGGTATTCAGATATGACTGGTGGTTCACAGGTCTTCATTACACCAGCAAGGATTGACACAAGTTTCCCAGGAGCTCTCCCTGTTGAGCGCTATGATTTGTCTATGCCAATTGTTGCAGTGAAACCTATGGTGACTGACAATTGCGGCGGCCCAGATATCCTCTTTGGAATGAGTATGAATGAAGAAGACTCAATGGTTTCGATGAATAATAATCAGTGGATTGATGTTGAACCAACCTATTCTTTTGCAGTAGGGGCGAATTACACGTCATTCTGTGAGGTTACCGAATTCTATGCAGAACTGAAGTTTGCCCACCATTCCAGAGGAATAACTCTGGATGTAGCAGGAGATGGTGACATTGAGTGGGGAGTTACAGATGAAGCATTTGGTCGATTTGGTCGCCAAGACATGTTCCGTTCGGGAGTAGTCAATGGAATCAATGAAGGAGATACACACCGCACTATTGCAGTTGATGTCAACCAACATGGAGAGGGTGCACCATTCTTGTTACCAAGAGATGCAAGTGTATCTTACGCACACATCGGTTACGAGAACAACAATCTTGACACCTTTGATTTATCAATTATTAGCGGCTCTGAAGAAGTAAGTATTGGTGAAATACAAGAGGGAGTAAACGCACCACCAACTCCGTTCAGTCCTTTGGTTTCTATTCAGGATGATCTCCAGACCCTACTTGATAATCCATTAGTCCCAACTGCATGGATTGATGAGTATGGCAATTCTTGGTGCCTCTTCCGATTGAGTGTCGATTCTGCAACAGCCACTGGTGGCTCAACCATAACTTTCCGTGATTTGGAAATTATTTACACTTGGGAAACAGCACTTGGACCATCACATAACATCGCTCGAGAACTTAATCAGGGAGTAGCTCTAGGTATGCAAGCAGGACCAGAACTTCAGAGTGTAGTAGTGCCTATGACTATTGTTGGAGGTTCTGGCGGTGCAGTCAACCTTAATTCACTATCAATATCCACGACACCTGGTTATGACTCTACTTTAGATGCAAACGGAATTACTGGAATGTATCCAAATGGGGACGTTATTGAAATTATAACTACTCACGATGTATCGTCTTCTACAGGTGAATCTCTTGGAGGCGCAAGCCTTCTGTTTGAGACCTCAAATGGTAATATGGAATTACGTTGGGATCAAATGAATGGTAGTTTCTGGGAGGAATATGATGATGATGACAAGATCAATTTCAGGTCTATGCAGTCTATTTCCAGTACTTTGGCAGGTTCGACAACCGTTCAACTAAACTGGCGTTTCACGGTTAATGCGGATTGGGATGACACACCCAGTGTCAGGATATATGCAGCAACTCTATCAGCCTCAGGAGTGAATGGATTGCCTGCAGGTATTCTAATTCAACCACCAAACGGAGGGAATGCAGTTGAAAACGATGCAGGAATTACAGATTTCCACCTATACAATCAGGGAGGAGTTGAACAAATAGATCTCAATAATGCCTATTCTAGCAACACAATCACTCTTGATTTCAACATTCGGTATGAAGATTTGCCGATTGCACCAAATCCAAGTAGTTACCAAGTTTTATTGCAAAAGAGAAACCAGTCTAATTTACAATTCGAAGAGTGGTTGTTTGTTGATTCTACTGCTGCCACAATCGATGGTGATTATTCTTGGCAGCCTGGATTGCCTGTAACTGAGGCAGGTAACGAACAATATCGCCTACTCATGGAAAATTACACTGACGGAGATACAATATGCCCGCCAGCAGAATACAATCCAGATAGTGATTGTGCGATACGTTTCTCAATTACATTGGATCCTTTTGCTCCACATTTGATGAACATTTCAGTTTACAGTCAGCAGGGCGACTGGAGAGATCTCGACGATGACACTTGGGTCCGTGCTAGTAACAATCAGGTGTTCAGAATAGCAGCTCAAGATTTGCCGCTTGCTCCAGAATTTCTGACATTCAATTATTGGGTTGAAGCAGAAGATGATTGCGGTTTAGATGGTCTGTGTCCTGGTTCCCCTTCATACACTGCTCCCGATGAGGGTGAATTAGATCGTATCCCGCAACTCAATGAATACGAAAGTATTGCACTAGTTAGGGAAACTGCAGCCGATACATCATACTATACAATTGACCATCCATGTGGTTGTATCAGTGATTATGCAAACAGTGGTATTGATCCGCCTCAGATGGTCAGCGTATTCGTATCGGGTAGTGATATTGGAGGCAATCCGATTGACGGCGGCTCATTTGGTGTGAATCAAGACTTAGTGACTTACATTGCAATGGAATCACGAGTTCCTTCAATCGAAGCCTTCCGAATTTCAGATTCTTCTGGAGCCATGCTTAACGAAAATAATCGTTCCGTATATGCTGGAAACGTTTACCATTTACTTGTTGATGGCAAGGATGACAATGGATGGAGGGACGTAGAGACAATTCGCGTAACTATGAATCCATCAATATCCTCGCCTAGTTCCAATTTCTATGATCCTGATGGTTCTATTGTAATTCATTATTCCCCGCAAAATGACACTGCTTGGACTGATAGTAATTGGTTGGAAATTATTGATGACTACGAGAATGTTGGATTGAAACCAACAATGCTGACTAGGAACGGCGAGACACTATTCTCTCCATTTGAGCAGCGGTTTACATTAGATATTCCAATTCGTATGGCATGGTCTATTCCACTGGCATATGTAGGTGGTGTCATCACTCCTGACATTGCTATTAAGGACAAAGATCCGAACAACAACGAAGTATTCATCAGCGCATCGAGAAACCCTCAGCGGTGGTCCTATGCAAGTGGTATCGAACTGGACACAATGTCTTTCACAGTTGAGGACACATCTGGTTTCCCAACTGTAGGAGTCGGTTCACAAGACGGCGGTTTCGTCTATCAAGGTGACATCTTAGTTATCGATGGGCGATATGTTTTCAGTTCAGGAGTTAATGATTTGGTATTTGTCAAACCAGAGTTGGAATTAACCTTGCGATTAACTCGTACACCATTGTACCCAGGAGGATTGCCAACCAGTGGATACTCGCCTGCAATAACCACGGTTGAGGAATACATTTTCGAGAATGGTTCTTTCAACATTGTAACTCCAGCAGCATACGCAACAAATGAGTATACGTATACTATGGAATTGTTGGGACTTCCCCAAGGGGCTGTTGATAATACACCCGCATCGGATCGTACTTTCATAGTAAAAGTAGATGCTTCACCACCATCTCTAGTCTTTGGTTCTTGGGAACTTTCCAATTCAATTACTGGAGACACCCTCGAGGGTAGCATATCCTCTTCTGAGATGAATTGTTTAGATGCTGAAGTGTTCATCAATGAAAAGCAGGGTATGGATACTGAATCTGTTAATTTGAATTGGATGTTCTTTGAGGTGAATCCTTCAATGAATAATTATGAATCCAATTGGACAGAATATCTCACTGCTTTTGAGGGATCGGATTGGACTGGATGGGAAAGTGCACCGATGTACATTCCACCTGGTTCTCAAGGTGATATTCGGGCCACATCAACATGTGTCAATTTGTGGAACAATACTCAACCAATACCTTCTGAAATGGAGAATATTATTGTCAAGTTCTGGTTGACTGGTTATGATTCCTCGGGTCAACCCATTAGTGGTGCAGGTGAATTTGGCGATTCAATTTACAGCGGAGAAGGGACATATAATCTGGATTATGAGTCCGCAAAGTTCGACATCACTCGTGTTGATTTGTCAGTAGATAAACCGATGGCAGAGAGTGATTTCGACCTCCTCATTGATTTTGTCAATAACGGAAATAAAGAAGGCGTACTTGAAATACAAATTGTCACCTGGATCGGTGATCAACCTAATTCACCAGTGACTTACACGTACCCGGAGGAACCCGTACAACCTGGCGAAGATACACGCTGGAGAATTTCAATGGATCAATTCCCGAACCCTGCGAACAATGTCCGTTATGTCGTTTTGGACATGGATGGCGAGGAAATTGCCAGTGTCGATCCGTTCAACGTAGCCAAATATTCTGAAGCAGAACAAGGAGGAGACATGGTTCTGATTATAGGAATCGCAGCAGTTGTTATTCTATTGGTTATTGCTGTCGTCGTAGTTTTGTTGGTATTGAATAAAGGTGTGGAGGATGAGGAGATTGAATATATTGAGGAAGAAGATTTCCTCCCAGCAGGTCAGGCTGTAACTCCAATGAGGAGTCAGGGTCCTCCTGCGACTCGTCCAGGTGAACGTAGAGGCCCACCGGGGGCAAAGCGCGGTCCTCCAGCTGCATCAAAGAGCCCAATGGATATTGCAAAGGAGAAGTTCCCGTTTTGGGATGAAGCAACAATCCAAAGTTACTTCGATCAAGGCTGGAACGTTGATCAACTCGAAGAATGGCTTGCAAGCCAAGACAATTGAGGACAAAGAATGACTCTAGGATCAGTCCTTGGTTGGACTCCAATTGAATGGGATGACCCTTTGGGCGGGACCATCAGATTGTGGCCGTATATTCCGCATGTTGTTCTGACCGATACTCTGCGTAGAACCGCTGGGAAGTGGGATGGAATTGCTTTTTTGTTACCAGACGATGAACCTGAGATTTGGGAAAGCCAAGTCGAGCAAGAGAGAAAGTCCCCGGGTATCAATCGCGATGCAATTTCGTCTAGTGGTGACACGTATTCAAGAATGATTCAAGGTATGACAACGATTACTTCAATTCAAACAAATCGTTTTCCTGACCCTGAGCCAAGAAGACTGTATCAATATGCCAATTCGGCTAGTGCTTCAAAACCTTCTTTTTTCATTGAACCCAATGATGAGGAATGGACAAAATGGGTTGAAGATTGTGCTGATGAAATGACTAGTTTACGTAATTTAGCATCTTCAATATTTGGTGGCCGTGCATGGAAGAAAGCTCTGAGGGAATCAATGCTCGGAATCACACCACCTGAGATAGAAAGAGATGACGAAAAGGCTCATGCACTGGCTCTGGCAAGTTCCTTAGCGACAACATGGTGGAACCGTTCAGAATCGATGATTTCAGTTGAGTTACGCAGCCGGAGAGATTTGCGATTCGCCGCTAGACTTAGGGGTGCTCTCAGAACACTTACAAGTCGACAAATTGATGACGAATCACCTCCTGTGCTATTTGTCCCAGTCATGCAGGCTTGGTTGCCCAGCATCCAAAACGCATTGATGGAATCGCCATTACCAGAAGAAATAGAGGTGGAATTAGATGACAGAAGCTAGAGTTGAAAACCAATTGTTCAGATTTATCCCTTCTACAAATTTAGAACAAAATAGAGTTGTTGAAGAACTAGGGGGGAAGAGGAACGGACGTTATGTCCTTCTTTCCTTGGTTGCTCCACGTTCAACGATATTAGTAGATCAAGATGGTCGAATCATAGTACATGGTTGTAAAAAGCACGACATAGCCCACCTTGCAGCAAAAGAAGTCATGCTACGGCTAGGTGAAAGTGAAGCAGGGATGACATTTGAAATGGGTCCTGCAGTTGCATCTTTTGATTTACAATCCACAGTTTCAATTGAACGTGTGCCAGATCTTTTTCCTGAGGCAAGCGTTGATTCAGATTTTGACTGTCTTCGAATCAATGACAAGAAACATGAATTGAATATTCTTCTTTTCAGAAATGGTCGTGGTATTGCAACAAATGCAAGGCACGAAAAGTTGGTTTCTATGGCTGCTAGAAGATGGAAACAGAGACTTTCTGATGAAAATCTTCTGAGTTGATTCAGTATGGGGATTTCGGGTGGTCGTTGGACTGGCCCTATTTGGGATACACACATGCACTTGGATTTCAATGCCCGCGGCGTTTCCGCCGCTCAAGATTTCGCAAATGCGGGCGGGACTCACATTTGTTTAGTACACAAACCGGGGTTTCCGGACCAGTTGCCAAAATCAATTGGAGATGTAAAAAATGCTTATGAAGGCACTTTGAAAATGGCGAATGCCGTTAGAAGAGAAGTTGGGATTGAGGTATATCCAATTCTTGGGCCACATCCAGTGGTCTGGGAAAAGCAAATTCATACAATTGGAATGGAAGTATCCAATCAACTCCACATTGAATCAGTTGAATTAGCTATCTCATACTGCCAAGAAGGTCAAGCCGTAGCAATTGGTGAGGTTGGACGCCCACACTATTCGGTCTCGGATGAAGTGTGGGATGCAGCCAATATCCAGTTGTTGGAAGTCATGAAAATGGCTAAATCTGCAGATTTCCCGATTCAATTACACGTTGAAGAAAACGCAGCCCAAACTAATCTTGAGTTAGGAGAAATATGTGATAAAGCAGGGCTAAGTAGGGAACAAGCTGTTCATCACTATGCCTCAGGTGATGTAAGTAATGATTTCACACATGGTTTATCATCATCGGTTAGTATGGGCAAAAGGAGTGTTGAAAATATTCTTCATTCATATCAACAATCAGATTGTAAATGGACAATGGAGACAGACTACCTCGACGATATCAACCGGCCAGGAGCAGTTTTGGGGCCAAAGACCGTTCCCAAGAGAACACAAACTCTTACATCATCACTTTTGGAACTTGAAGATCCTTCCGAAATAGAGAATTTGTTGATGAATATCCACCATTTCTGGCCAGAATCACTCTATGCGAAATTTGACCCGTAGGGTCAAGAACAAGGGGCACCCTCAAAACCCGTCTGCTTCCGAACCCCACAGCCCGTAGGGCTGGGAGTGCTTTCATGTTGCAACTCGAGGGAAAGACCGCACTTGTATTTGGCGTAGCTTCTGAGGATTCAATTGCATGGGCAATTTGCAACCAACTTGCTGAAGCAGGGTGTCGATTGATATTGGGGTATCAGAAGAGATTCATGAGTCGAGTTTTCCAGTTGAAGGACAAGTTAGACGCAATTGATTCGTTTTATCCGATAGATGTTGCGAGTGAAGAAACAACAGCAGAATTCTTCCAAGAATGGCAAACTGAATCACCCGGTGCGAAAGCAGATATCGTCATTCATGCTATTGGGTTCGCTCCAAGAGAATGTTTTGATCGTCATATGCTATTTGTGGAGAATGACCCCATAAATACAGCAATGACGATTTCTGCACATTCACTTCAGAGAGTTATGCGTCATGCATTGCCCCATTTAGCCATCAATTCTTCAACAATCACACTTACCTATGCTGCGAGTACCCGATATGTGCCAAACTATGGCATCATGAGTATAGCAAAAGCGGCATTGGAGGCATGGGTTAGGGAATTGGCAATGCGTGTTGGAGAAGACGGGCATAGAGTCAACGCCATTTCTTCCGGACCGATTCAAACTCTTGCAGCAAGTGGGATTCCCGGATTTGATGACATTCTCAATCACGTTGAGAGAAATTCCCCTTTACGAAGAAATGTCGATCAAAATGATGTTGCAGGTTGTGCAGTTTGGCTCTCTAGCGCTTTGAGTTCTGGAGTTACCGGCCAAGTCATCCATGTTGATGCCGGCTATTCTAGTACAATGGTGCCCGACAGCATTAGTGATTGAGGTGTGATGAATGAAATTACTTGATGAGAATTCTCAAGATCCTTTTGAACCTATAGCAGTCATTGGAATCGGGGCATTATTTCCAGATGCTGATGATGTGGATGTCTTTTGGGAAAATATTCTCAAAACACATGTTTCGCTTAGAGAAGTTCCATCAAATCGTTGGGATGTATCGGACTTCTGGGTAAAAGGGGGGCCGAAAAATGTTGATGAAAATAAGACCTACTCAAAAATTGGTGGTTGGGTAGATGGCTTTGAATTTGATTGGAGGCGATGGAAGATACCACCAGGATCTCTGGGACAAATCGATTTGACTCAACAATGGGCGGTGGCGGTAAGTGCGGCAGCACTGGAAGACGCTGGTTATATGGGTGAAAATAGCCGTGATTTACCAAACGAAAAGACTGGCGTAATTTTTGCGAATGCGTTAGGTGGGGAGAACAGGAATTTATCAAATCATCGAATATGGGCTGACCAGTTCGCTCGCCATGCCATAGAGGTAGGAGGCATGCCTCCAAGTGGTGCTGAAGCCTTCAAACAGGCAATCACAGAGGGTTTACCCAAAGTAACTGAGGATACAATGCCAGGGGAGCTTGCCAATGTTGTATCAGGTAGGGTAGCCAACTTGTTAGATCTCCAGGGTCCAAATTATTCAACTGATGCCGCCTGCGCATCAACCTTTGCTGCAATTTTAGACGCTTGTCGTTTACTACAAGCACGTCAAGTGGATATGATGGTCGCAGGTGCAAGCGACCGTACCATGGATCCAGCAACATTTGCTAAATTCAGTGCTATTGGAGCACTTTCTGCCACCCACTCTACACCTTTCGATTCGAATGCAAATGGATTTGTGATGGGTGAGGGGGCGGGGGCAGTTACTCTGAAACGATTATCCGATGCTATTCGGGACGGGGATCGCGTACAAGCTGTGATTCGTGGAATCGGTGCAAGTAGTGATGGAAGAGGCAAGGGAATTACTGCACCGAGTACTAGAGGTCAGATTCAGGCCGTGACAAGAGCATATTCCCAAGCAGGTTACAACCCTTCATCAGTGCAACTCATTGAGGCACACGGCACCTCCACAGTCGTAGGTGATGCCACTGAATTAACGAGTCTTTCAGAAGTATTCGGTGACGATATGCCGGGAAACAATGTCGCCGTTGGCTCAATAAAAAGTCAAATTGGACATCTGAAAGCAGCGGCAGGTATTGCTGGCTTGATAAAAGCCATTCGTGCTGTAGATACTGGCATAATTCCTCCTAGTGCTGGCTTTTCGAATCCAAATCAAAATATTGATTGGGAATCAAATCCATTCTTTGTTCCAACTGAATCAATTGAATGGAAACCTCTGGTAGATTTACCTCGAAGGGCAGGAGTGTCATCATTTGGATTTGGAGGGACTAATTTCCATTGTACGATAGAATCATTCGAACCCAAATTGCATCAAAATATAGCAGATAATTTTGATTTGAGGAGAGAGGCATGGTTGAATCCTAACAGTTCTCCAACTAAATCTGTTGAAACATATTCGCATGATGAATTGAAGGAAATCGAAGGCGGGGTTTTGTTAGTAAATGCACCCAACCTCACAGATTTAGAATCTAAATTGTCTATTATCAAAGATGATTTATTCACAGGGTCCAATTTTGATGATGACCCATATGGGAAGAGATTGTCGCAAGAGTTGCCTAGGGTGAGCCAGACTTACATTGCTGAAGGAATCCGTTGTGCAATCGTAGCGAGTAGTTGGGCTCAACTTGAAACAAAATTTAATCTGTTGGAATCTTCAATAGGCGATAGAAGCAAGTGGGTTTTTCTATCCAAGAAAATGATTATGCTCACAGATGAAAAAATCCTCTCTAGTGATGCAAAAATTGCACAATTGTATCCTGGCCAAGGTAGCCAATATGTCGGTATGACAAATGATTTATCGAAGCGATATCGATGCATTGGTGAAACTTGGAGAGAAGCAGACAAGACGATGGTGAAAATCCTTGATGGAGAGACACTTTCTTCATTTGTACTGCGTGACAATCTTTCCGATGAAGAGTTAAAGGAAGCAGAATACAAATTGAAACAGACCGAATATACACAACCAGCGATGCTGACTGCAGATTTGGCCATTTATCGCTTATTATCACAGCATGGCATAGATCCAGATATGGTTGCTGGGCACTCATTGGGCGAATATGCAGCACTAATGGTTTCAGGAATTTTGCGTTTTGAAGATGCACTAAAGGCTGCAGCGGCAAGAGGGACTGAAATGGGTAGTGTAGACGTACCCGATAATGGAATTATGGCTTCTGTAACAGCACCTTTTGAACAGATTGAGAAAGTACTTGCAGCCGAAGATGGTTACGTGATTGCTGCAAACAAAAACAGTCCAAAGATGACTGTAATTGCTGGGGAAACTGAACCAATGAAGCGAGTGATGTCAGCATTTGAGGAAGCAGGAGCACCATGTGTGCAACTCCAAACTAGTCATGCATTCCATTCACGAATCGTCGCCCCTGCCAATGAACCCCTACGGCGATTCCTCAATGAGCTTCAAATTGATCTACCATCCATACCAATCACCGCCAATTTAGATGGCCAATGGTACCCTAATGAGATTGGAGATAATGCCACTGCGAAAGAAGCTATTCTCTCCAAATTAGCACCACAGATGGCCTCATCAGTTGAATGGATTAAACAGATTGAAACAATGTATGAAGATGGCGCACGTCTATTCGTTGAGGTTGGACCTAAACGAGCCCTTGCGCTTTTCGCTGAACAGATTCTACATGACCGTCCACACATAGTCACCAACACAAATCATCCAAAAGTTGGTGGAATTACTTCCTTCCACGCAGCTCTTGCCGTACACGCTTTAGCAGGTAGGATTCCCAATATCCCCGATTTGGAGAGCGATATTTTGACAGATTCCTTCCGTTTGGGCGTCAAGAAACCATCTTCCAAAGAAGTAGTTATCCAGTCAAGAAAATCAGTCGAATCTAATCCGGTTGGCCAATTGGATGCAGAAGAATTGGAATCTGCAATTTGGGACGCGAAAGAGAGACTTGTGGCCGATATAGTATCCCAAGTCACAGGATTTCCATTAAGAATGATTCATGGTTCGATGGATTTACGAACAATTGGACTAGATGAGAACCGGATTTCTGAAGTCAAATCTAGAATTCAATCGGCTTATCGTGTTAAGGGAGATTGTGAAGCCAAGTCTCTGCCTGACTTAGTTGAATGGTTAGATGAAAATCCACCAGTTCAGATTATTCCAAGTAGTGAATCTGAAACAACCATATCTCATAGAAGAATCCTAGGAAAAACAGAAAATATTGTATTCAGTGGTGTTAGTCTTGGTTTGCCTGGATTGAATGAGGTATTCTCAGAGGATGCACTTGATCGAATAATCAGTGGCGAGAACTTCATCACAGAACTTCCAGAGGAAGTGAAACAAAAGCTATTGGACCGGAATCTCGTTAGAATTGTCAAGAAGGCTGATGGTTCTGCTGACTTTGTTCCATGTGATGACTCCAGCCTTATACCACAACTGGCAGGGCGCAAGGGTCATTTTGATTTGGTAAAACAGTATGGTGTGGATTCTAAGATAGTTCAAGCAATGGATATTTCAACATCTCTAGCACTTGCATCTGGATTGGAAGCATTACGTGATGCTGGGCTTCCTTTGGTTGCAATTGAGCAAATCAATAAGGCTGGGAAAAGACATATTCAACGATGGAATCTACCGCTTTCTGAACAGAGTCGTACAGGTGTAATTTTCGCCTCTTGTTTCCCTGGTTTGGAACAGACAATGACGCATGCGCAGAATAACGGTTCTGACAATGAAGGTAATTTCGATAGACGTTTCTTGTTACAAATCCTTACAATGGGCCATTCACAATTTGCACAATGGATTGGTGCCAAGGGGCCTAATGCAGCGATTAACAATGCCTGCGCATCTACCCCCTCCGCAATTGCAGTTGCAGAAGATTGGATAACAAATAATCGATGTGATAGAGTAATTGTAGTCAGCGCCGACGATGTCACTAGTGACGAATTAGTCACTTGGATTGGAGCAGGATTTGCGGCAGCAGGTGCCCATGCAATGGGTAACACAGTCGAGGAAGTTAGTTTGCCATTTGATGCACGGAGAAATGGTATGTTATTGGGGATGGGTGCTGCCGCTTTTGTTATTGAAAGAGAGAATTTGAGCAAAGAAAGAGGAGTCACTCCCTATGCGCAATTACTCGGCACACACCTCGCAAACTCTGCTTACCATCCAACACGTTTGGATGTCGAACATGTCTCAAGTTCTCTAGACTCTTTCATCTCAAGAATGGAAACAAAATGGGACCTTAACCGCCATCAAATTGCTGCCAAAACCACATTCATGTCACACGAACCAGGGACCCCCCCTCGCGGTGGTTCTGCTGCGGCGGAAATTGAAGCCCTCAGACACACTTTCGGTGCTAGCGCTTCATCAATACTGATTACCAACACCAAGGGATTTACAGGCCACCCCATGGGAGTTGGTATTGAAGATGCAGTTTCCATTTACGGGTTAAGTAAGGGAGAGTTCCCCCCTATTGCAAATTTCAAGCAACCAGACCCCGAATTGGGGGATTTACGCCTTTCAAAAGGTGGCCCTGTTGATGTTGAATACGTCATTCGGCATGCAGCAGGTTTTGGTTCCCAGATGGCGTTTACGATGACTCGTAAGATAGCCAACTCCCTTGATCGGATTGACCGCTCTGCAGTAGCTTTGTGGGTTGCAAACAAATGTGGTGGGGACGTTGATTTGAGAATTCTTGAAAGAAAATTAGTGACATACGTTGATGCTGATGAAATGCTAATTGGTGGTGTAGAAGGTGAGAAGTGGTTTGAGCGCAGAGTGGTTGAAGAGAAATCAGAAATCAAAGAGGACCTAAGTTCGACCATCGAACCGATCGAAGAAATAATCGAAGAAGATACTGCTATGAATGAGATTAAGGCATCAGGAGATGTTGAGAATAAAGTAATCGAGGTCGTAGTAAAGCACACAGGCTATCCTGCTGATTTTGTTGAGCTTGATCAAGATTTGGAAGGTGAATTGGGTATTGACACCGTAAAGCAGGCAGAAATAATGGCGGAATTAAGGGAGTTCTATGGTCTCCCAGTCGATGAATCGTTCGTTCTTAGTGAACATCCAACTCTAAATCATATGATTGCATACCTGAGTATTGGAGAAAGAAATTCTGAGAATACAGCAGTAGATGAGCCAAAATTACCAGTTCTACAACCTGTATCAGTCCAAACCGCGCCGGTAAAAGAGGAAGCAAATATTGTGCCCACAGGCGTTCCTTCGCCGGATGTCAGAGACAAGGTCGTCGAAGTGGTAGTTAATCACACAGGTTACCCTGAAGACTTCATAGAATTAGATCAAGACTTGGAAGGCGAGTTGGGAATTGATACCGTAAAGCAGGCAGAAATTATGGCGGAACTGCGCGAGTTCTATGGTTTGCCAGTAGATGAGTCGTTTGTTTTGAGTGAACATCCTACCTTGAATCACATGATTGCTTATCTCGATCAAGATCCACCCTCTACATCGCTTCAAGAGATACCAGTCACCGAATCTGATCAAAACCACAATACGACAGATCCCCAATCGATAGAAAAAAATCCAGTCCTTGAATTGGTTCCAGAAACAGGTGGAGTTAGAAGGTGGCAAGTTGAAGCAGAAGAATGTGCACCAGAATCTGGGATTCCATTGGATATTGAAGGCAAGGTAATTGCTGTAACAGATGACCCTTGGGGGGTAGCAGATACACTTTGCCATATATTGGAAGCAGCAGGTATTGATGCAGTCCGCATCATGCTTGACCCAAGCATAGTATCCAAGGTCAAGATTGAGAAGGATGGCCCAGTTGATATCATCCGAGTAAATCCTGGAAACAGGGATCAATTAGCAGAGGTCAGCACTCATCTTTCACAAGTCGGAGAAGTTGCAGCCTTACTGCATCTTGCCCCTCTAAGACTTGCTGGAGTTGGATGGGAATCTGAGACGCAAAATGCCCACCTAAATACTACGACTCATGGTTTATTTGGACTCCTGAAATCATTGAATAATCACTTCTCTTCTATTAATGATGGGACGGTTATGTCAGTCAGCGCAATGGATGGAAAACATGGGAATTCAAGTAGTCGCTTCAACTCAATTGCAGCCGGTGCTCATGGAATTATCAAGTCATACTCAAAAGAGATGCCTCATCTAAGATGTCGAGCAGTAGATGTGGATCCTGAATTATTGACAGATCCAACATCTCTTGCCCACAAGATTTGGGCTGAAGCCTTCGGCCTCACAAGCCCGATAGAAGTGGGAATATCTCGTGATGGCACGCGTTGGTCGCTACAAATGTACGAGGAGGATTTGGGCCAAAGCATTCAACCATTGGATGAAGATGACGTCTGGATAGTTTCTGGAGGAGGTTCCGGTGTCACGTCTAGGTGTATAGTTGGTGTTGCAAACGCAAGTCTCAATGCGGGCGCCACATTTGTTTTATTGGGTAGAACAAAACTGGATCCAAGTCTAGAGGATTGGTTGGATGATTCAGAATCAGAATTGCATGAAAGAAAGATGAACCTCAGGGAACAAATGATTTCTGCCAGTGATTCGGGTAAAGTCACAATGGTTGAATGGGAAAATGAGTGGAATCGGTTGATGCGTAATATGAGTATTCATCGCACACTCAAAGATATCCAACTATCTGGCAATCGGGCTCTGTATGATGCATGTGATGTGACAAATCAAAAATCGGTTTCAAAGGTAATTAGTGCTGTTAGTGATGAGTTTGGAACAATTACAGGAATAATCCATGGCGCAGGTATGGAAGATTCGAAACTAGTTGGGGATAAATCTTGGGAGACTTTTTCGAAAGTAGTATCAGTCAAGATTGATGGTTGGAGATCAATAATTGATGCAATAGGTGAAGATGTAAGCAAACTAAGAGTAGTCTGTGCGTTTACATCAATCGCAGGTCGATTTGGGAATGGTGGACAAGTTGATTATGCAGCAGCAAATAACATTCTAGATGCTGAAATGTGTAGAATTGCCCAGCATGAAGATGCACCCCGAGCAGTTGCAATAGCATGGTCTGGTTGGAGAGATGTTGGCATGGCAACACGTGGTTCAATAGAATCTGTATTTGAACAGGCTGGAATCGAAATGATCCCTGTTGATGTGGGCGTCGAAATTTTCGTTGATGAACTACTTGCTGGTGGAAAGAGGCGGGTTGTTGCAGCTGGTTCGTTGGGTAGCCTAGATACAGAAAATAGTCTCAGAGGCCCCCCTCAGAAATTTCCTAATGACACATCAGGTGCTCTTTCAGAGCCGGAAAGGTTCCCCTTCATAGATCGCATCATCCAACATGATCCATATGAGAATCTAGTTGCTGAATGCACACTTTCTGAACTTCGACACCCATTCTTAACAGACCATGCGATTGATGGAACCCCTTACCACCCGGGTGTAATGGCAATGGAAATGTTTGCTCAAGCATCATTGCTTCTGTATCCGGTTTGCACATTGGAAGGGTTCTCTGATGTTGAATTCGGTCTACCGATTAAATTGACGAAAGATGAACAGAAAGTTAGGGTAATTGCAAAATTTGATGGCCAAGATCACAATTCATTATTCATCAAGTGCCATCTTGAAAGTGATCTAACGAATTCAAAAGGAGAGATTTTTGGCGAGCCGATAATTCATCATAGTTCTCAGATTCGTTTACTAAAAGAGGGTGCAGAACGGGATGCATCATTGCCATTCAATACTATACCCAGTATGGGCCAGGCATCATTCCAACCAAATTTCATCTACAAACGATTCTTCCATGGGCCAAGATTCCAAGTTCATGGTGGAATTATCAAGGGCATATCTGACGGTGATAGGCTAGGTATTGATGGAATAGCATTGCTTCGCAATCAATTGCCGGAAACGGTACTTTTCTCTGAAGAACCTGCATTACTAGAGTCCATGCCCATGCTTGTTGAAGCATGTTTCCAAAATGCTGGATTAGTTGCAATGGAAGTTGATGGATTATCCAGTTTACCAATTGGTATCGAAGAATGTGAGATTCTGAAAACTCCTCCTGCAAGGGATGATTTGCGAGTCCGCAGTTATCGTATAGGTGTTGAAGAGGGAGGGATTACAGTACACGATGCCATTGTGTATGATAAAAATCAGAAACCAGTGGTATCGCTAAAGGGTCTTCGCCTCAAAGGGATGGCACCACTTGAAGAAGACGATTTATTCAGTCTAAATAGAAAAGGATTTAGCAATTAAAAAATCAATTTTTCAATTGAGGAATTAAAATGTTGATATGGGAACCTTCAGGTGTTGTTTCCCCTATCTCCATTCCTTGTAATGACAACAATATACACTCGGGATGGATTTCTGTCGGCGACTTCGAGCACAATTCAGAGATTCCAGACATCTCAGGAGTACCTCTTGTTGATCCATCTGAGGCAAGCACCTTTGCAACACCAAAACGTGCATATGAACATGCAGCAGCACGGCACGTCTTGGCAACTCTATTGCATGATATTGGTTTCGAGGCAGATAAAATAGCAGTGTCACGTAATCAATATCGGAAACCAAATCTTGTTTGGAAGGACATAACAAGTAGTTCGCTTAATCAGAAACTCCCGGAGATTTCATTGTGTCATTCGGGAGGCATCGCAATTGCAACAGTGTCTGTCGATGCTGGGCCTATCGGCCTAGATGCTGAACCCCTTGAATCAATGCGAAGTCGCAATATCCTGTCTATGATGTCATCTGCTGATGAAATGCAACATCTGAATGATTTATGGGATGTTGATGAAGCGGTTGCAATTCAAGAAACAAATCGGATTTGGGTAATCAAAGAGTCCGTCCAGAAAGCCTGCGGCTTTGGTATGCACCTCCCTCCACAATCATTTGCAGTCCATGAACACGAAGACATCACAGTAAATCACAGTGGGCAAACATATCACATCCAGACAAATCATTGGGTGGAAACCTTGGATGATATCCCCTTCCAGTTGGGTTTTTCAAAAGTGCTAGGAATTTCCTAATCATTCTTCCTCTATATTATCCATCATTTTATTCCCTGAGAGGGCCAGTATTAATCCAGGTACAAATAGGAATGTGATCCCTCGAATAACCGGTTCAACTTCGGCATCAATCATCAATGCCCATAATGGAGCCATCGCTGGCATGAACAAGAAACACATTCCAATCCCCACCTTTTGTTTCCAGTGCATGACCGGTCGCGAGAGATTCTCCTCTTTCAATGTCGGGGTGTTCGGACCGAATTGGATAATACTGAGACACTACCCCGACAAATTACCGCGGATGTAGTGAAGGGGTTATCACCTGAGGTTTCCAACCTCATGTCACGGGTTCAAATCCCGTCGTCCGCACTTCAGATTTTGATACTGAGGTATTGAAAAACTACCGACCGGAGGCCTTGTCAATGTCACAGGATAGACGTGGCGCATCAATTGGTAATTCTCCTGAAGAGGACAACCAAAATGAAGCCCAAATCCTTGGCCGGAGAATTTGGAGGATTTTCCCATATGTCCGACCCTATCGCAGACGAGCCGTGATTGGAATATTTACCAATGGGTTGGCTAGGGTTTTCGATTTGATTCCATTTATCTTCATTGGTTTTGCAGTTGATCACTATAGTGGAATTAAGGAATCAGGTGGTCGTCTGGGTGACTTCCGAGCCTTTCTGGATGAGAACTTGTTGTTTTATTTCAGCGAGGATCAAGCACTTTCGTACGGCTTGCTGATATTCCTTGGCTTTGCAGGCCTTGCCATTTTTCAGGGTGTTTCTGATTATTGTTGGCAAACACTTGGGTATAAGGTTCAACATGATCTTCGATTAGATGCTACTCAAAGTCTCATACGAATGGAAGCTTCTTACTATGATTTGAGGCAAACGGGTGTACTCATGTCGGTGCTATCATCAGATGTCAATCAATTAGAAGATGTAATCTCAGATTCTTCGACTTCAATCATTCGAATCTTTACAACATTCATCACTGCCTTTGTAATTCTTATGATGATGTCTTGGAAATTGACGGCCGTTCTCTTTGGTCCTCTTATCCTCATTTTCCCCATGGTATATTTGTTTTCGACACGGGTACAACGCAAGTATCGAAAGCAAAGAGAATCGACCGGTGGGATAAATGCAGTTCTTGAGAACATCATATCTGGAATTGCAGTAGTTCAGGCTTACAATGCGCAAGAATGGGAGATATCTCGCGTTACAACTGAGAGTGAAGAATATCGTGACGAGGCAATTGGTGCAAGTCTTGATCGAAATCGTTTCATCCCAGGTTTGTATGGTGTCGCCGGGATTGTTTACGGCCTCTGTGTATCCGTAGGCGGATGGCTGATGAAAGAAGGCGAAATATCGACTGGAGCCCTAGTTACATTCCTTCTAATGATGACTCGTCTTTCGATGCCATTGTTCATATTTGGGATGTTAGTTAACCAGCTTCAAAGAGGGGAAGCAGCAGCCCGTCGAGTATTTGCCATGGTTGATTTAGAACCAAACATTGTCGACAAAGAAGGTGCAAATGCTTTGGACAGTTCAATTGAAACTATTGAATTCCGAGATGTTCATTTCACATACCCAGGTACTGAATCACCTGTTTTGAATGGAATTTCATTCAAGGTTGGCCAAGGGGGATTCTTGGGAGTTATGGGACATACTGGTGCAGGTAAATCAACGATATTGAAGTTGATTCTTCGCTATTATGAACCTGATTCTGGAGAAGTTTTAGTCAATGGACATAACATACAAGAAATCACATTGGATAGTGTTCGGGAGCAAATGGGTTTTGTTAACCAAGATCCATTTTTGTTCTATGGAAGTATTCGAGATAATGTTGCTTATTCCCGACAAGCAAGTCAAGAAGAAATTGCAATTGCTTTGGAGTTAGCAGGTGCCAATGATTTTGTAGATGACATGGAAAATGGGTTCGATACATTGGTAGGAGATAGAGGTGTGATGTTGTCAGGTGGTCAGCGTGCAAGAATTTCTCTTGCACGTGCCTTACTAAAGAAACCGAGTTTGCTAATCCTTGATGAAGCCTCAAGTGCCTTGGACGCTGAAACAGAGAGAAAAATTCAGTCCAATCTCCTTGGCACAGGTGGTTCAAGGACTACAATTGCAGTAGCCCATAGATTATCGACTATTCGAAATGCAGACGAAATATTGTCGATGGTTGATGGAGCGGTTGTTGAGCGTGGAACACATGATAAATTGGTTAACAACAAAGGTGTATATTCTAGTCAATGGGATATCCAAACAGGGGCCTTAGGAGGGGAGTAAATTTGTCAGAAATTGAGTGGATAAAAGTCTCCCCAGGTACTGTGTGGTTGGGTGACAACCGGGGTGGGTTGATGCATGCTGGAAACGGCCCCCGCCATCAAGTGCAAATCGATT
Source organism: Methanobacteriota archaeon (assembly GCA_002722595.1). Classification (GTDB taxonomy): domain Archaea; phylum Thermoplasmatota; class Poseidoniia; order Poseidoniales; family Thalassarchaeaceae; genus MGIIb-P. The sequence continues at coordinate 36,064 of PBMO01000035.1, forward strand.
CCGAGTTCGAGATTAGTTCAAAACCTATTACTTTCGCACAATGGAAATCATTGACGGGTCAAGCAGCAGCAGGAGAAAATTCTGATTTGCCCCTCAATAGACTGACACCTTTGATGATTGAAGCTGGCCTTATTGGTGTCGAAAATAGTCTTCGGCCGCCATCGGAAGCAGAATGGGCTCTGGCTGATTCACAAGGAGCCATCATCCGAGGCGAAGTCGAAGTCGAGGTTCTAAGTGATCGTCCTCCTCGTGGTGGCTACTGGGGTGCACCATGTGATGGACGCCCTTGGGTCCCTCCTGTACGAGCAGGGGGAGTTTCAGATTATACAGCCCATGTCACACGCATTTGGCAGGGTTCTAGTACACTTAGGGGGGCCACACCCAGAGGTGTCTCTCGGCCAAAAATGGGATTTAGATTAGTTCGTACACTGGATTACAAAGGGGACTTGAAAATGCCCCAAGCACCCCGTAAATCTGAACTTTTGATACGTGAATCTCTTTTTGCTATTTTCATCGGAATAATTCCCAGTTTTACATGGGCCCATTTCAATGCAAGTCCAGAATATATTTCTGAAAGTTGGCTGAATATCGCGTTTGGAGGAATATTCTTTTCCCTTATGACTGCATTATTGTGGCGACCAAAAACCCCTTCATTTCGTATTATAGAAGGGAAAATGCGCCGCTATTAGACTCGGTTTTTATCATCAATTTGCAGGCCAGGTTTTTTGCTGACATAAATTCTCCACCAAGCAGTTATTACACCTAAACCATAAGACCAATGCATCAAGAATGTCATCAATGGCGCCATTAAAACAGTTGATAATTTTCTTGAGGGGGAAGTCCCTAATGCTGCCCCAAGCCAACACAATAGCAGATACAAACCCGCTAAACTAACTGGGATGTGTACCATTGCACGTTCGGGTCCCATGGGCACTGAACTCAGAGAAATATCCCATACATTAGGCCAGTTTATTCCACCATTCAGTGCCCCATATGTGAATAGGCTTAGTGCAGCCAAAACTAGAGGTGGAAACAGACCAACAGCAGTATGACTCCATGCTTTCATGCCAGGGTGAATATGACTTGCTAATATCCTAACCAACCCATAATTACGAATTTGTTTACGAACCCGCTTAGGATTTCTTCTACGATGCCACATTATGGCATCTCGGTCTTGCCACAATTTATGTCCGGATTTCTCAATACGAAAGTCCATCATTGCATCTTCACAACCAATTGCTCCTTTGTCAAATCCACCAACTTGATCCAGAACAGATTTTCGATATGCGGCATTAACTCCCGGTAATTGATTTGCAGGTGTTAGCTGTTTTTCGCCCCTATTCCCATAATTGGTACCAGCTGTAACCCATTTTGAGCAGAATGTGACATCAATAACACGTTGCCAAAAAGTCGATCTTGAATCAGGTGGCGCAAAATTTGGTCCTCCAACACCAGCCACATCCTCTTTTTCAAACCACTTTACCAATTTCTCGACCCAGTTTTCAGGCACCCAAACGTCATCATCTGTGAACAAAACGATGTCGCAATCGGCGTGGTCTAGTGCTACATTACACGCATCTGCACGTGTTCGGCTTCCAAGATCATCAATCCATCTCGCGCCCTTGGATACAGCAATAGCTTCTCCAGGATCTCCTGTGGGTCCAACGATGATGATTTCTAATGGACCCCCCCAAGTTTGGTTTGACAAACCAGTTAGTGCAATATTCAACTCTTCAGCGTTTCGAAGAGTCGGGATGATTACACATACCCTAGGGGTTGCCATGTGCTGGGCGGGTTCACGCATCGCCTTCAATTCTTGGTGCGAGGAAGTAGACACAACGCCCGGCTCCATCTGCAAAATCAAACTCCAATCGTAGAGGGTGATTTTCATTGAAGAACAAAGTAACAGTGTCTACAATCGCCTCAATCCGTTTCGCCATTGGAAATAGTAATGAGAGGCTGTACTGGCTTTTCACAGGTCCATCTGGACAAGACAAATCCTGCAATTCTCCTGCATCATATGATACATTCACAGTATCGGTGTCTCCACTTACATTAACTCCAAATGATTGTGCATTTAGAGAAATCGTTGCCAAATCCCCTACCTGTTTAGCAGCTCGTAATGCTCTACTGAATTTTAGTGCTGAAAGTTTGACAGAACTATTCAATTTCACATCAGGAACTCTTGGTTCCAACATAGTGGCCCTATCAAGTGGACGAATCGTTCGATTTATCTCACCGACTTGGATATTCACTCGTCCATCATTCTCATCGTAATTCATTTCAATGAGGTCGCCGGCTTCAGCCAAGCCAATTAGATCACGTAGTTTTACGAGTTCAAAACCAATGGTTGATGGTTCGCATTCCCACGCTTCAAATGCTGCTGAATCAATTTCCATCCGAACCATTGCGACATGCATAGCATCAACCGCACGGACTTCGATATGCCCTTCTTCGAACTTGAATTTTGCATCTTCTACGAGCACGGTTAGTATTTCGACAATAGTCCGCATCGTATCTTGTTTCGCTGTAATGTTCAGCATGTCATGACCCCAACAACGTTACTGTGGGAGTAGGGGGCTCAAAAGGGTTGACTTTCTACCACTTACAGTTGTTTGGTGGAAATCAGTACTCTCTCCATCCATGTCCACATTCTGCACAAGTAAGGATTCGAGTTTCAGGTTCGTCAGATGAACGAGTCTGTTGAAGTTCAGCATAAACCTGATCTGAATCACATTTACCACAGATGTAAGTCTTGGTTGTAAGTACACCTCGTTGCTGGTCGGCATCATCAATTACTCGCCTATCTCTTGCCTCAGTTTTGATTGAGGAAGACGCTTTAGACACATCAACCTCAGTCCCATCTTGCATTTTCACCTTGTTTTCAGCAACTCCGCTATATCCACATTCATAATTTGGGCACTTTATGTTTCCAGACGAGTCCGGGAATGAAAGCGCTCCACATTCAGGACAGAACATAGGAACAGGGGAGAGTACACCCCTCTTGAATTATTTGCTTGTAATTGTTGCTAAGTTGAGGTTCCGCACGTACTTTAATATCGGCATTTGTACACTTGTTGTGCGACTAGTTTGGGACTGGAGGTTGGCTCGTATTTATGACAGCCAAGAGCAGGTGTTTGATGAGGTAGTTTGGGATGGGCATCGTACTACAGCAGCAATCATTGTTCGCTTACATGAAATTCAGACTGGACGGATGACTGCCGAGGCTCGTATTCTTGCAGAAAGATTTCCTGAACATGATTTATCTGAACCCATTAACTTTAGTAATTGGCCAGAACTAAATATTGAGGAAAAAAAAGCATTGGAAAAAGCAACAATTTGCATTGCCGAGAAATCAATCATAAGGGCATCGTCAGAGCCGGACAATCGTTTGGATCACATGATTCGAGCAGTCGATGATTTGCGGATGACTCATAATTCGCTTGAATCTCATGTAGTTGAATGGATATCGCTGATATTACCTTGGGTTGACATCGATTACAAGCGTTCAGAAATCATGCATTCATTTAGCAAGTCATCGGATTTGAAAGAGCTAGCAAAGATGCTAGGGGTTGAGTCAAGCGATGTATCACTCAATCAGCAAGAGTGGATTGCAATGAGATCACTTGCAAAAAACGTGGTGGCTCAGGAACTAGCAGTTGATGACCTCGAAAAGTCGATTCGAGAGATTGCAAACACACACTTACCATCACTTTCTCTTCTTTTGGGACCGCTTTTAGCTGCTAAACTCTGTTCCGCGGCTCATGGAATCGGTAGACTTGCTCGTTTGCCAGCAGGTACAATTCAGGTACTCGGTGCTGAGAAGGCATTTTTCATGCATCTGCGGCAAGGAACGGATCCTCCGAAACATGGATATATTTTCCAGCATCCATGGATAAGCAAAAGCTCCAAAAGGTCTCGTGGACCTATTGCAAGAATGCTAGCATCGAAAGCAGCAATCGCATGTCGATGTGACTATTTTGGTGGTAAGCCTTGGACAACAAAAGAAATTGCAGAAATTGAGAAGAAAGTGGGAGAGATTCGCTCTCGAAGATAAGGGGTGCAATTATGACGACATTCTCAGAGCGTGTAAAAGTTCAGGGACGCAGTCTTTGGTCTAGAAATGCAGACAAGGGAGTCAGCCTCCGTGGCGAGCGACTCAGGCGTGAGGGTAAAAATGAGTGGCGACAATGGAACCCACGCACCTCGAAATTGGCATCAGGATTACTCAAAGCAGAAAAGTCCGGGTTATTGCCAAATTCAGGAACTACGTGTCTTTATCTTGGAGCAGGGCATGGAACCACAATAAGCCACTTGCATGACCACTTATGTGGTCCAGAAAATAAATTCAATGGACAAATAATTGCAGTTGATTTATCGACAAAATGTATCAGGAGTTTAGTATTGCTATCTAAATCAAGACCAGGCATATTGCCCATACTTTCGGATTGTCGTGACCTGATTTCAATATCACCGTTTTTACCAAAAAGAGTACCGTGGATATTTCAAGATGTTTCTCAAAAAGGCCAAGTACACATTTTCATTAAGACTTGTAAAAAGTACTTGGAAGATGGTGGAACGGGACTTCTTTCCCTAAAATCAGCCAGTGAACGTAATACAAAGCAAGCCTTTGAAGAAGCTAGAAAAGCGTTAGTCAACGAAGGTTTCACAATTGTAGAGCAGATTGATTTAACCGGATGGGAGGACAAGCATGTTCTTTTTCACGTGGTGTTGTGATGCCTGAATTACCAGAGGTTGAAACTGTACGTAGGGGTTTGCTACCCTTGGTTGGAAAACGAATACTTTCACTTGAATTAACCCGCCCCAATCTGCGTTTTCCATTCCCCCTAGATATGGATTCGATAAGTGGGCGTAAGATTGAGGGTATAGATAGGAGGGCGAAATATATCCTAATACGCCTCGAAGGAAATTTGACTTGGCTTTGTCATTTAGGGATGACCGGTAGGTTTGGAAACAAGCCCGAAGGCAAGCATGATCACGTTTTAGTTGACTTTTTTGATGGCACTCGATTGGTTTACACAGACCCTCGCCGCTTTGGAATAATGGATTTATTTGAAGGTAGATACAATCACAAATTACTCAACAATCTTGGCCCCGAACCCCTCGGCTCCGATTGGAATGGAGGGCATCTGCATGATTCCCTGCGAGGAAGAAACGTGTCAATAAAATCTGCATTATTGGATCAGCACATTGTTGTTGGTATCGGCAATATTTATGCTAGTGAAATACTATTTCGTGCGGGTATTTCTCCTAAGAGGAAGGCAAAGAACATATCTAAACCTATGAGTGAAAGGATATATCAACAAACCCTAGAAGTTCTGAAAACGGCTATAGAAGCTGGTGGTTCAACTTTAAGCGATGGCCAATTCAAAAATGTGGATGGAGATTTAGGTTATTTTCCACACGAGTTCGCTGTTTACGATCGTGAAAATGAAAATTGTGTCAGTTTCGGATGTGGCGGCCTAGTAAAACGAATTGTACAATCTGGACGTTCGACATTCTATTGTTCTAAGTGCCAGAAATAGCGTTTTTAGGCCTTTTCGCCATTATTCAAACTGTTTCTAAACATACTTTGAAACAAAACAACACCCCGTCTTTTTATATACTCAGAGATAAAGGCACGCATGTTCGATACAATCGAGCAGGATGGGAAAAATATGGAAATGAATGAGAAAGGAATGTTGGGTGAGTTGATTGGCAGTATGACCATCACCTTGCTAGTTTTCGGTAATTATGCCGGACTCGAGGAACATGGAACAGCAGCAGCAGCAGGCGTTGCAGGTGTGACACTTGGGATTATGTGGATGACCTTCAAGGGTTCACAGATTCTACCTGTTATCACCATAGGTCGAATGGCAGCTGGTGAGGATGATTGGGAAACTGGAGCATTGAATTTTACAATGCAGATTCTCGGTGGCCTTCTTGGCGCTGCAGTTCTATACTGGGGAGTAGATGTAACAGCTCTAGACATAGGATCTACTGCTGACATCGTAATGGCAGATGTTGCCATAGCACTCTTAGGCGGTTTCTTGCTGATGACTGTTTGGACACGATTGGGTTCAGGTTGGGAATCAGCAGCATTCGTAGCAGTTCTTGCAATTGCAGATATGCAGTTGGGTACAGCAAGTAACCTTGGAAGTATGATCGTAACTTCTGGCTGGGAAGATGGAAACATGGTAACAGTCTTTGGAACTATGATTATTGGTGGCGTTGGTGCAGCTGCTGCATTGATGTTCGGCGACCAGATTTTTGAAGAAGAGTGATTTACTCTACGAAAATATCTAGATAACTTACAAGTGAGTCGGGGGCGATTACGCCCCCGATTCACTTTTTTTTTCGTTTCTCTACTATTTTGTTAAGAACTGGCTCGTCTAGGACTAGATGTGGATTTTCCAGTTGACTTTTGGGGTGTGCCTGCCCACCTGGTTTTTGAGATCATGGGTTATGCTGCAGGTTTCGCACTATTAATGCGTGAGAGAAGGATTCATGGAGACACAGTAGACAGTGAAAGCCGTGCTTGGTTAATCCTAGCCGCTTTAATTGGAGCATTGTTGGGTGCGAAATTACTGGCTTTTGTAGAACATTCAGATCAGATTGGACAGGTACCAGTTCTGTTTCTAGGGGGAAAGACAGTCGTTGGTGGACTATTGGGAGGGACGCTTGGTATTGAATTGGGTAAGAAAATATTGGGCATTACTGTTAGAACCGGAGATGTTTACGTCACGCCTCTGATAGTGTCCATGGCTATAGGACGAATCGGTTGTTTTCTAACGGGATTGGAAGATGCAACTCATGGAGTCCATACTGAACTCCCATGGGGTGTGGATTTTGGTGATGGGCCTCGACATCCCACACAGTTGTACGGAATTATCGCTCTTGGCACAATTTGGTTGGTCTTGGAAAAATTGGATATGTCAATCAGTGGCCAAAGATTTCAGATGTTCATGATTTTTTACCTGTTTTGGCGATTATTAGTTGACTCAATCAAGGACACAACTCCTGTTGAATTGATGGGCTTGACACCAATCCAATGGTCCTGTATACTTGGGTTAATTTGGTTCTTCACCTACGGCAAGCCGGGTGAACGTTCAAGTGGTTCACTGGTCTAAGGGGGTTATGAGCGGGAAAGTTCGTGATTACCTGTTCTATGATTCTGCCACCAGTGTTTGTTCAAATTGTTTGCGAAGAACAGATGGCAAAATCATCATCCAAGAAAACAATGTTTACATGGATAAAATCTGTTATTCATGTGGGAAAAGAGAGAAGGTTTTACTTTCTGATGATGCTGATTACTATCGACGCTGTCGAGAGGTATACGTCAAACCAAGTGAGATGCCTGAACGCTGGAACACCCCAATGAAGTATGGGTGTCCCTATGATTGTGGCCTTTGTCCATCACACGAACAACATTCATGTCTAACATTGATTGAGGTCACAGATCATTGCAATCTCAAGTGCCCTATCTGTTATGCAGATAGTGGTCCTGAACGCAAGGAAGACTATCGAACTCTTGAGCACATAATCGAAATGCTTGACGCTGTTGTGGAGAATGAACTTGAGCCAGACGTAATCCAAATTTCTGGTGGCGAGCCAACACTTCACCCGAACTTCTTTGAAATCCTTGATGCAGTTCGGGAACGACCTGTGCAGCATTTGATGGTGAACACAAATGGTATCCGAATTGCCAATGAGCCAGATTTTGCAGAAAGGTTAGCAGAGTATAAACCTGGTTTTGAATTATATTTACAGTTCGATAGTCTGCAAAGGGAACCGCTGATGCGCTTAAGGGGCGCTGACCTAAGAGAAATACGGAGAAAAGCACTAGAGAATTTAGAGAAACACAATGTTTCGACCACACTAGTGGTCACTCTTCAGAAAGGGTTGAATGAAAATGAAATTGGTGAAATTATTGAACACGCACTTTCGTGGAATTGTGTTCGTGGAGTCACTTTCCAACCCATTCAACAGGCAGGACGCCATAACGAATATGATGTTGCTAAAGATAGGCTGACACTTTCTGAAGTGCGGAGGATGATTGGAGAACAGTCTACTACATTTGAGATTGAGGATATGCTTCCAGTACCCTGTCATCCAGATTCTATCGCGATGGCTTACGCCCTACGAATGGGTGGCACAACAGTTCCGCTAACACGACATATAGATGATGAAACATTACTCGCCGGCCCACGTTCGACAATTCAATTTGAACAGGATCAAGAGTTGAAGGCAAAGGTACTCAGTTTACTTTCTACAGCACATAGCCCAGATTCCGCAGGCCATTCATTGGCGCAGTTATTGTGCTGTCTTCCAGAACTTGAGATGCCAACAGAATTCTCTTACGACAACGTATTCCGAATTATAATCATGGATTTCATCGATGCTCATTCATTTGACCTACGTAGCGTGAAGAAAACTTGCGTGCATATAGTAAGTCCCGATTTGCGGCTGATACCTTTCGACACCTACAACATGTTCTACAGAGGTAATTTGGAGGAGGAAATTTTGACTCCGATTCGTAGAGAACTCGCACTTGCGGGGATGGCACTTTTAACCAGAAATGAAAAGCGGGGCTTGCTCAAAGACTTGCCTATGGCAAACGGAGGGGTCGCAGATGAATGATGAAGATTTCAAGCCCGGGTCTATTGTGTTGGGTGCAGATCAAGCCACCACCTTACAATCAGCACCTGCATTGACCGGCACCACCGCCATACTAACAGGGCAAGAAACAATGCCAGCGGAGTCTCAAGAGAATTACAACTTCATTACGGGACCTGATGGTCAAACGTATGCAGTAAAGGATACACCCTTTGTCTGGAAGAAATTCTTCATCGGTTTAGGGGTGCCACTTTTCTTGATGATAGTTCCAATTATTCTTGCATCTATGGCTACTGTAATGGACGATAACAGGTGGGAAGATCAGTATACTGATTCAAGGGTTGACTTAGAACGAGAAAATAATGGTACACAATATTCGGGATATATTGCAGAAAATTTTGATGAGATTGGTGGTTGCTCATTCTTCAACACTGACTACTGGAGTGACAGCAGGCCAAACTCCAGCTATTATGAATGCGACCAGTATGTTAGGGAAGATAGATTTGCTGATGGTGGTGGTTGGACCGCAGATTATCTGATTTACCGACAAACCAATATTCTCGAAACTATGACGCGTGGGGAGGGGACCAATTATTCAGCCCAATACGAAATATTTGAGGGCGGAATAGAGAACTGCTATATTTACCCTGATGATGCTAGTAAAAATGAATACGTAGAATATTGGTGTGCCCCAATTTACCAAGATACTAATGATGTGATTTATGGACGAAACCAATCCGGACATATGTCCTATGTAGGCCAAATCTGGAGAAATAACCACACGATCAATTTTGATGATGGAACAGATTATGGCTCAGACATCGAGATTAGAGTTTACATTTATGAGTTGGTAGGTAGTATCGATTACCAAACTGGACAAGTTCAATACGACGACGGCGAATGGGACGGAGACTCACTTACCTTTTACGTTGAGACACACAATTGGGACTATGATGATGAACAGCAGGATAGGATTGAAACATTGTATGGGGCTTCTGTAGTGCTTTGCTTGTTGGCACCACTTGTTGGAATTATATTCATCATTTATGGATTTGCAGCAGGTGGTAAAGCAATGGGAATCGGTGCTAGTGTTTCACTAGTATTGTATCCCTTTGTAGCATTCTTTGGATGTATCGCTGCACTTTCAGGCGGCTTCTAATCAGGATTCTGAGTCAAATCAATCCGGATTATTGATAGATTAATTCCGCTCGCCCCCCAATATGACAGACAACCCAACTCCCAAACTGTATGCTGAAGCCGTTGGCACATTTGCACTGACTTTCGTCGGTGCAGGTGCGATATGGGTTACAGGTGATGATTTACTAGCAGTCGCAACTGCGCATGGACTAATTCTTGCAGTAATGGTTACAGCAACAATGAACATTTCCGGTGCACACATCAATCCGGCAATTACAATCGGTTTCATGGCCACAAAAAGGATTGAAACGAAATTAGGTTGGATGTATATTGGGTCTCAATTGGCTGGTGCATTAATTGCGGGTGCTATCCTCTATTCAATTGGTGCTGGCGGAGTTGGAACACCTGCACCAGGGGAATTCCCTGGACTGAATGGCGGACCTGTTGCAACAGAACAAGCAATCCTAATTGAGGCCGTTCTCACATTCCTACTAATGACCGTAATTATGGGTACTGCTGTTGATGATAGAGCTCCTGCAGGAATTGCTGGGTTTGGCATTGGCTTGGTTGTCATGGCAGACATTTTGATGGGTGGTCCACTCACAGGTGCTGCAATGAATCCAGCGCGCTGGGCTGGTGTTTGGGTATTTGGTGATATGGCCAACAACATAGATCTGATTATCTATACCGTTGGGCCAGTTATTGGCGCATTACTTGGAGTATTACTCTGGGATAAAATGGCCTCTGAAGAATAGTCGTAATTTTCTTTCAGAACATTTCATATCTCACCCATTGAACCCATTTCCATGACTTGGCCAAGCCGTTCAGATCAATTTGTACCAGACCCAATTCAAGATCGGATTTACTTGAGTAAGAAAATAGGTGGATATTCAGGAAAGCGAATTTACGATCCTTCTACCCCTGCTACAAATGCATATTACAATTTGCGAGAAGGGGACTTTTCTAAAGACATGAGCCATTCAAGGTTTTCATTATTCCTCAAATCTCCACGATCATTTTGGCTAAGATATAATCAAGGTTTCGTGGAAAAATATGACGGACCACAATTTACATTGAATAATAGGGTGGGCACTCTTGCTGAAGCTCACTTTGACTTGCTCAGAGGAAATAGTCCGTTGTCACCTTCTCCTTTGCTTGCAGGGACTGAATTTGAGAATTGTTTACCCTTCATTCACCCTCATGATCCTGATTTCATTGAAACTTTTTGTGGGCGTCGGACACATTCTTGGTCATGGGCTCGCACCCATGGATTCCTTTTCCAACGCGCATCGGATCCACACCCCATGCTCAATGTTTACGGGGAACCCGATGAATTAGTTGAATTTACAGACGAAAAAGGGCAACAATGGATTGTGATTATCGACTTTAAAGCCAAGAGTACTAATCCACATTATGGAGAGAGCAATGAATATTCTCCCGAAGAATTGAATAAGAGAGGAATACCCAAGCACTTTGGAGAAAATTTTGGCGTATCACATCGTATTCAATTAGAATTTTATGCATGGTTGCTTGAGAAAATTATTCAGCGAGATAATTTACCTCACAAAGTTTACCCAGTAGGTCACCATGTAATTTTCAATGTTGGTTGGGAACAAGATGACATATTCAATGGGACATCATCACTGAATTTAGAAATGTCTAGTTACAATGTTTCAGTACCACTTGATTGGAGTTGGATTGAACCCTCAATTGAACTTGCTCTCGAGTGTATATTAGATCCAAACTTACCTGAAAAACAGGGCCTCCCCACTAGAAATGGCCGAGGTGCAGAGAAATTTTATGATTTTGAAGTGTTTGATGACAGATACGAATGGATGCAGAACCAGCACCCGGGTTCTTGGCCCTAGATTTCACATATTGCGGCGGTACTGCCCGCCCACATCGAATAGCGCGTCTGTTATTTGACCGAGACTGGCTAATTTGACAGTCTCCATCAATTCAGTAAAGACGTTACCACCCGTCCGAGCAACTTCTTGCAAACGTGCAAGTGCCTCTGGTGCTTCCTTCGAGTGCGTTTTGTGGAACTGGGCAAGACGTGACAAGCAACCTTGCTTTTCCTCGGGTGTTGCTCTAGCCAGCTCCATGTCGAACTCATCTGCACTAGACTCATCAAATGCCACAGCATTTGGGTTCTCAAAGAAGTTGACACCTGTGATGGGCAATTCACCCGAATGCTTCTGCTCTTCGTAGTAGAGTGATTCGTCTTGGATCTTGCCACGCTGATACATAGTTTCCATGGCTCCGAGAACACCTCCACGCTCTGCAATCCGCTCAAACTCGGTCAGGACTGCTTCTTCAACAAGATCGGTCAATTCGTCGACGATGAATGAACCTTGGAGTGGATTCTCGGTCTTGGTCCAACCACTCTCTTTGTTGACAATGAGTTGGACGGCCAAGGCCCTGCGAACACTTTCTTCTGTGGGTGTAGTGATTGCCTCATCGTATGCATTGGTGTGCAAACTGTTGGCTTGGTCTTGGACTGCGAGCAGTGCTTGGAGCGTGGTCCGAATATCGTTGAAGTCGATCTCCTGCGCGTGAAGACTGCGTCCACTGGTCTGAATGTGGTACTTCAATTTCTGAGAACGCTCATTGCCGCCATATAAATCTCTCATGGCAACCGACCAAATTCGACGTGCAACACGACCAATTACTGTGTATTCAGGATCTAAACCATTGGAGAAGAAGAACGAGAGGTTGGGTGCAAAATCATCGATATCCATGCCACGGCTTCGATAGTATTCGACATAGGTAAAACCGTTTGCTAATGTGAATGCGAGTTGACTGATTGGGTTCGCACCTGCCTCCGCAATATGGTACCCGGATATGCTGACGGAGTAATGGTTTCGAACCCCTTCGTCGATGTAGAATTGCTGCACGTCTCCCATCAACTTGAGACTAAACTCTGTCGAGAAGATGCAAGTGTTCTGTGCTTGATCTTCCTTGAGAATGTCAGCCTGAACAGTCCCTCGTACTGTCTGCAAAGTATTCTGTGAAATTTCTGCATACTCTTCTTTGGTTGGTTCCCGTCCATTTTCTTCACTGAACTTGGTTACCTGTTGTCGGATGGCCGCGTTGAAGAACATCGCAAGTATGATTGCAGCCGGCCCGTTGATGGTCATCGATACGCTAGTGTTTGGATCACACAAATCAAATCCATCGAAAAGTGTACTCATTTCATCTACAGTGTAGATACTTACACCCGATTCACCGACTTTACCGTAAATATCCGGCCTTGTATGTGGGTCCCTTCCATATAGGGTGACACTGTCAAAAGCAGTTGACAATCTAGCATAGTCTTCTCCTTTCGATAGATAGTGAAATCGTTTGTTGGTACGTGCTGCAGGTCCTTCGCCAGCAAACATCCGTGTTGGTAACTCATCGGCCCGCTTGAATGGGAATACACCAGATGTGTAAGGGAAGGTGCCAGGGACATTTTCTCGGCGTAACCATCCAAGAAGTTCACCAGCATCTGCAAAGTTTGGTAATGCCACTCTTGGAATAATAGAGTGTGCTAGAGATTGGGTAGTAGTATCTACAGAAAAGTCTCTCCCTCTTACTTGATAGGTGTATGTGCCGCTACGATATTGCTTTGCCTTTTCTTCAAAGTCTCCGATCATCTTCCAGACGATTGGATGTATTGTGTTTCGAATTTCTTCTGCTTGAATGCGTATGTCAGCAACTGCAGTTGCGGCTCCCGTAGAGAGTGTCGTCCCTGTTCCATCAGCTAGGCTTGCCATATGCCGTGCAGCACCTTCCAATTGCTGCACAAGTCGAACCTTTTCCGACATTTCATCACTTCGTGAATGATAACCTCTAATCGTTCGAGAAATATCTGCAAGGTAGTGAATACGCTCTGGAGGGATGATATGCTGGGGTTCAGGCATCCCACTCTCTGGCAATTGTGGTTCGCGTGCTGCGAGAATCATACCATGTCGTTCTGAAAGGATTGCTGCTAATCTTTCCCACAGTAAATCTACACCTGGATCAGAGAATTGATTAGCAATTGTTGGAATTACTGGTAGCGCATGTTCTTCCATTTCGAATAAATTCCGATTTCGCTTGACCTGTTTCCGAATTGCTCGCAATGCATCTTCGGCTCCACGTTTTTCGAATTTGTTGAGTATTACTAGGTCGGCTACATCCAGCATCTCAATTTTTTCTAGCTGGGTGTGCGCTCCAAATTCACTGGTCATCACATACAAACTGACATCGCTGACGTCTGTGATAGCATCACTACCTTGTCCGATACCACTTGTTTCAACAAAAATGAGGTCATATCCCGTTGCCTGACAAACTTCAATGGCTTCTCGTGTTTTTTCAGACAACTCCTTTCCACTAGAACGGCTGGCTAGACTACGCATGAATAATTGATCACTAGTGAGAGTATTCATCCGAATTCGGTCCCCAAGTAACGCACCTCCAGTCCTTTTTCTTGTTGGGTCTGTGCAAAGTAATGCGATATTTAGTTCGGGATTCTGAGTGGTTATTCGACGCATTAATTCATCCAAGAGACTTGATTTTCCAGCACCACCTGTCCCAGTAAAACCGATGACTGGGACACGTTCATTCATGGGACGACTTCGACACAACTTCAGTGATTGAGCGAAGGTAACAGGGTCGGCATTTTCAGCAACGGAAATGAGCCTTGCAACTTTTTCTCTCTGGTGTGGGGTGACTGGTGAGTTGAGTCCCATATCTTGGCCTAATAGATTGCATTCACTTGCCTGTTTAACCAAATCATCAATCATGCCGAGAAGCCCCATCTGTCGACCATCATCGGGTGAATAGATTCGAGTGATTCCTGCAGCGTGCAAGTCTCTAATTTCTGGCGGAGTAATTGTTCCACCACCGCCTCCAAATATCCTAATTTCCGGTCGTCCGGCTGCGTTTAGGAGTTCACGAATGTAAGTGAAATATTCCATGTGGCCACCTTGATATGATGTCAAGGCCACTGCATGTGCATCTTCTTCGATTGCGGCTTTTACCACATCCAGTGCACTTCGATCATGCCCAAGATGAATGACTTCACAACCGGCTGCCTGAATGAGTCTTCGCATGACGTTGATGGCTGCATCATGTCCGTCGAATAATGAGGCCGCAGTGACCACGCGTAATGGGGTGCCAGATGCATCGAAAGCACTACTGGCATCATCTGCAGCCGGTGCGGATGCTCCACTCACCATGTGTTTGCGAGACCTATCCAGCGCTTGAGACCATCGGCGGTGGCCGTAGGCCACCGTGCGCATACGCGAGATGATTGGTTTCACGCGTACATATCTTCGATTTCCGAGGACCAATTCTCACGAATTTGTATTCTCCTAATTTTTAGTGTAGGAGTCAATTCCCCATCATCAACGGTAAAGTCTCGCGGCAAGATTGTAAACTTCTTGACTTGTTCAGGTGGCGCAAATTGCTTGTTAAGCTCCATGACCTGTTGTTCAATCTCTGCGTGAATATCTTCGCTATCAGTATATTCTGAAAGTTGATGCCCTTTCTCATTGAGGAGTGCAATCTGCTTTGCTGGATCTTTTGGTAGATGAGCCCCATCCATGCCAAATTTATCTCGAAGAATCGCCGACACATCTAGTGTAACCAATCCGCTGCAGAATTTCCGAGCATCTCCTACTAAGAAAAATTGTGAAATCAGTGGAATTGATTTCATGGTTTCTTCAATGACGAGAGGTGCGATGTTCTTTCCTCCAGAACTGACATACAATTCCTTCTTTCGTCCAGTGATTGTCACGAATCCATCCGAATCAATCTTGCCAATATCTCCAGATCTTAACCAACCATTATCCATGACCTCAGCAGTTGCTTCAGGATTCTTGTAATATCCTTTCATCACGTGGCGTCCACGGAACATGATTTCGCCATCAGTATCTGTCTTGAGTTCAGTTCCACCAGGCATTGTTCTTCCCACCGAACCGATTTTCACGTTTTTCGGATAATTAATTGAAGCACCCGCAGTAGTTTCAGTCATACCATATCCTTCAAACAGTGGCACTCCGATGAGGTCGAATAAACGGAGGATATCAGGATTGATTGGTGCAGCTCCAGTGATGGCGTATTTACAATTGAGCATACCGATCTTTCGCTTAACTGCCTTCTGTAAAACCTTCTTCAGAACAGGAATTTTTAGGCCGATGCGAATAACTGCCTTGGAATCCAACGTGCTCTTGAGGTTAGAGTATATTTTCTCATAAATTCGTGGGACACCAATGAATAGTGCTGGTTGAACCTTCTTAGAATAGTCAACTGCATGAAGGGCATTATCCACGACGTGCATGTGCATAGCATCCCTAACCCAGAGGTGATTATCAGCGGCTTGTCCAAAGACGTGTGCTAGAGGTAGCCAAGAAACATATCCATCTCCTGGGTCAAATCGCACAATTTTGGCAATACATGCTAATTCGAAAGCAAAGTTGTCGTGGGTGAGTTCAACTCCTTTCGGATTACCAGTTGTTCCTGAAGTGTAAATTAGTGAGGAGGTGTCATGTGGATCAATTCCTGCCATTCGTTCGCGAACTAATTTCTCATCCACATCCTTTCCGATATCCAGGAAATCAGACCATGAAATCGACTTTTCACTCCCCATTGTTCCTGAACCATCCAAAATTATAGCCTTCTCAATCAATGGTAATTTGTCCATAATCTTGTCCATTCTGGTTGTAGGCATCTTTGATGCGTCGCCACCTCCCTGAGGATTCGTACCAACGAACACAAACTTTGATTCTGAATTTCCAACAACCCATTCCACCTCTTCAGGTGAGCAAGTATGGTATACACCAACGGCAACACCATTCATCATTTGAGTTGCAGCATATATCAGATACCACTCGGGCCGATTGTAAGAATAGATGCTGACTTTGTCATCTTTTTCATACCCAAGAGCATGCAAAGACTTTGCAATTTCCAGAGTTTTTGCAAGCACATCGGACCACGTATAAGTGTCCCATTCCCAAGCAACACCACGTTCTGGTTCACCTTTCCTAGTTGACAAGGCAGGCATGTTTCCGTATTTTTCAGCATTTCTAAACAGATATTCGGGGGTCGTCATCTCATCTGACATATTACTGCTAGGCAACTAGGCCTCACTTAACGTTCTCCCCGAACGATTGACCGTTAAATTCGGAGCGCTGAGGCGAAAGATTTCCGCCAATCTAAGCCACCGTTTCGGTTCGCAAAGGGTGACGCGGGGCTCGGATGTGGAACCCAATCGACCTCGATTTCATCAAACAATTTTGACGCCTGTTTCTGAGCATATCGACCAACACCAATCACACGCTCGATTTGCATTTCTGCAACCACAGTTAGTAGATGTTCATCACATATCAGCTTCAATTTGTTTGCAGCCTTTCCTATGAGTTTGTCTGGAGTTATATTTTGCCCTGCATCATTGAACATCCATAGTGGGCAATGATTCACGATGTATATGTCCTCACTGACCTTCTCTGGTGTGCTATAGTGTTGTGAAAGAAACGACCAAATCCGTCTTCCGCTGACCTCCGGTTTTGGACAATTTAATCCATACACAGTTCTCTTTGGATGAACTGGATCTGGCTGTTTCACCTCCAAATCTGTTATTCCAAGAAAATCACGGACCTGTTCAGGGCATCCAAATGGTACACCGGTATTCCCCATGCCATGCCCTGGATTCATACCAACTAGGAGCGTGGTTGCTCCATTCCCAGAAAATCTTCGAATCCATTCTTCATGAGGTGCCCAAGCATAGTCTAATGGGTTGTAAATCCAATCAATTTGCTTGCAATTTTTCAACAACGATGGCGTGAGTGAGTTCACAGAATCTCGGAGCCTAGCAGCGGCTTCAATTATGGAATCCATTAAACCAACCCTTTCCTTTCCAAATATTTTGAGTAATTTCCAGGATGTACATGAATTGTTCCATTACCCGGCAATTCCCATATAGTGTCACACACTTGGTCCAAGAACCATCGGTCATGGCTAACCGTAAGTATACTACCATCATAATTTTTCAAAGTCTCTTCCAAAGCTTCTTTTGCATCAGTGTCAAGATGATTTGTTGGTTCATCTAATAGGAGCATGTTATTGTCTTCCAGTAACAATTTGAGCATAGCAATTCGAGCCCTTTCTCCACCACTGAGATTTTTTAGCGGTGTCGAGACCATTTCCTTTGTGAATTGGAATTGGCCTAAAGTTGCTCGAATTTTACCATAATCCATACGTGGTTTTAGTTTCTGAACCTGTTCGACAGGAGTCAGTTCAAAATCGAGAGTTCGGTGATCCTGATGGAAGTAACCAATTTCTACTCCAGGTCTAACATCAATAATCCCATCGTCCAAATTCACCTCACCATTTATTATCCGAAGAAGTGTGGTTTTACCTGCACCATTTGCCCCTACAATGCCGATTTTCTGACCTCTTCGGACACCAATTTCGACTTTGTTTAGTATTGGGCGTTGCATATCCTTAAATTTGAGTGTGGCTTGTCTGAAATCTAGGACATCTAAACTTGATTTCTCAGTGGATTGCAAATCAAATCGAAGCCCTCTTCTTTCCTTTGGTTTCAGTTTCTTCAGCCATTTCAATTCTCTTTGGGCCCTTGAAAGCATGTGATGTTTTTGAGAAATTGACTTATCATATTTGTTTGCTCTTTTCATTGATTGTAAAGCCCCGGTGAGCCGTTTAATTTCCTTCTCACATTTACTCATTCTGTCATCTAATGTCTGTAAAAACAGTTCTTTTTGTTGAAGATAGGAAGTGTAGTTCCCAGTGTATCCACGGAGATGGGCATCATGGATTTCAAGAATATGCGTACATACTCTATCTAGGAAATATCGGTCATGGCTAACAACTAATTGTGCACCCTGGAAATCTGTAAGGAAGTTTTCCAACCACTGCAAAGTCGGCAAATCCAGATGATTTGTCGGCTCATCCAAGAAGAACATATCAATTTCATCTAAACCAACCAATTGTCTCGCCAAAGCAACTTTTGCTCTTTCTCCACCAGAGAGTTGCGAGAGCGGTGCATCGATTGGGTGGTGGCCCAATTCTAGTGCATCTAGGATATTTTTTGCATGGCCTGCAACATCTGTGCCCCCTGAACGGGCTGAAAGTGCTTGCAATTCCGAATACCTGTCTAATATTGGTTGCCAATCTCCTTCATAGAACGAGGGATCAGCCATTTCAGATTCTATTTTTGATATTTCATCTTCAAGCTCTTTGAATTGATGCCCTCTGCGATTGAGTTCCTCCTCCAAAGTTGCATTTTCATCTATATCTCTAATCTGTGTCAGATAAGCAATTCGCAATCCGGGTGCAAAAGTAATGTCTCCAACATCTTGCTTTTGTTCTGAGATGGTTCTCAACAGTGTGGTTTTACCAGCACCATTGTGCCCAACTACTCCAATTCTATCTCCTTCATCAATTCGGAGATTTACACCTTCTAGGACGGTGACAGGGCCGAAGGCACGATGAACATCATCAAGTCGAATTAATTCTCTGGCCAGTATTATCCCTCCAATACAAGTTTAGCGATTGAGTTCAATTCTACCCCTGCAGCATCAAACCAAGATTGTATATCTGGAAATCGTCTTTCTTTTCTTGCTTCCTTGACTCGTGTTGAAATTAGATTCCATGCAGATTTTTCTCCAATTCCAGGTATGGCAACCAATTGCTTTTGGTTGACCGTATGCATATTCAATCCCACCTCAATACCAGTGATTGAACGTGCACCATGTCCAGTGACAACGACGTCTCCTTCAGTCTCTAGTGGAATGTGGTAAGGGACACCAATTAGTATAGGATAGGCACCAATTTGTCGGCCAAATGTGATTCCTGCTTTCCCATGGATAGAGGGGTCTCTATGCTGCTCCTCAAGATGAACTGGCAATCGAATTCTTCCATCATGTGCTTCCCACCTAACATCTTTCAGAAGTTGTCCGAGAGGAAATAATTCTGCTAATAGTGGGGAATCAATCTTATCTCTAGTCCAGTTCTTGAAATCCGAGAATAATTTAGATGGTATTTCTTGGAATCCCTTCCCTTCAACCTGTCGAATATTTATTCGTCTTAACCACAACCCTTCATCTCTAATGGATGAAAGCAATTGCTTATTCAATTCATAGGTTCGCTTTGTTTCTCCGTTTAAACCAGCTATAAAGTTCAGCCCAGGTAGTAATTTGGGCAACCCCCTCTCTCCTTTTTCACGACCATATTGGTTAATGTGGCGAATAGCGGTTTTGAGTTGCTCCGAATCACAATTCAACCAATTCTTTTCGTGGACATCTGGATCAGCAGATTCTAATCCAAAGGATAGAACAGATCCATCTGAAAGGGTTTCAATCATTGTCTTCGTAATTTCGGTGGCAGGTTCGAGATTTTCGGCTATAATCGAGGGATTTCCATTATCAACGTGGAGAGTTTTTAATCGCTCATCATCCCTTAATCCATGTAATAAATCAGCAAGTGGTTCAGGGTTTGGTATCGGATACTCAAGGTCGACAACACCCTCTGCCATGTAGGTGTAAACGTCAGTCATCCCCCCTAAACGAACGTGTTTAACACCTTTGTCGATAGCCTGCGTGACCTCTGTAATGATGTCATGAGGAGTTCTCCAAATAGGGACACCCTTTTTTGGCTCAATACAGAATTTGCAACCACGTTTGTATCTAACACATCCTTGGTATACTTCAACCTCGAATGTGAGTGGCCCATCTAAATCTGGATGTTCAGTCACCGCTTTTGAAATTGCACCAGCCTGCGCCCATGCAGTCCATTCGACATCGGTTCGTTTTTGGTGTTTCATTTCTCCTGTGGATAGATACCAAGACAATGTGGCATCTGTATCTTTCAAGCACATAAACAGATTCTTTCGAAGAGGATTCCAACCTTGTTGTTTCCATCCTCTAATCGCCCATCCGCCTGCGAAAAAGGGTATTTCTGTAGGCAAGGTTCTTACAAGTTCATCAGTTTCTCTAAGGCTGATGGGTGTCCCTCTGAGATATTTCCCTGGAACTACTGCTCCTGCCAAGAGGACAATGCCATCCAAATTTTTTACATCAGGTCTTTGACCAAGTCTCCACTGATCGATTGTGATGTATTCATAATCAAGTGAACGAGATTCAAAAACTCCACAAACATATCGGACATGAAATCCAATATATGGAGGGACCCCGAACGCGGCGGGCTCATCCTCATATCCATCAATGACCAACCAGGCCAAAAAACCACCTCAGCGGCGATTGCCTCGGCCACGATTACGATTGTTTTGGCGTTTTCCGCCCCCACGATTGGATTCCTGAATCGTTATCTTCCGCCCATCTATTTCTGTGCCCTTTAGTGCCACTAGGGCTGCACTGCCTGATTTGTGAGATTTGTAAGTAATGAAGGCAAAACCTTTGCTTTTCCCCGTTTCTTTATCCTTGGCAATATGAACCTCTTTCAATTCTCCATGTGCTCCGAATAATTCTGACAATTGTTCTTCAGTAGTAGCATAAGGAATCCCTCCAACAAATATTTTCATTCCCATTGTTTCCTTTGCATTTTCTCTAGCAGCGTTGAGGTTTGTCCTTTCATTGGCTAATTCTTCTGCACTTGCATTGCCATTATCCACTTTCTCCTTACAATCTGAGCACCGTGCAGGGGCACCGGGTGTTGGTTTGAATGGTAATTTTGTATCGTCCCCGCACATTGTGCACTTTGCATCATGCATCTCCCGCCTTGGTCGCTGTCCGCCACCACGCCCACTTTCTTTGTGAACTGAACCTAGGAATCTCTCGGCATCTTTAGGAATAGAATGCACTGAACCACGACGGTGATCTGAGAGTGGAGATAAGTATGGCCTTTCACCGTCTTTTGAAATGAATTGCATCGATTCACTCGACCATTTTTCACCATCTCTGTTTAGTTCAGATATATTACTGTCCTCAGGAATATCGTAACCATGACCAAATCCACTTGAAAGAGCTCTGAATCCAATGTAATCACAGCGGTTGCAAACAACGTTCACATCAGGCACATCTCCTGAAGCAACCAAATCTTGTCCACATGCTGGGCAGATAGCGTGAATAATTCCTAAATCATCCCTAGATCTGCATTCTGCTCGAATAATAGGGCTGAGTTGTTCTATTCTGGCCCGGATAATATCGCGCTTTCGCATGGCATCACCGGGACTCGGCATGAATTTATCAACAATTTTCGCCACGAAAATATCTGCAAATTGATGTGTTGCTGGCAAGGTTCTGACCGGTTTCCCCTCAACGAATAGGATTTTAATCTCAGCAGTTTTTGCATTGATTCTGTTGACTTCTCCAATCACAGTATCTCCAATTTCAATTTCGCGGATGGGATCGGTTTTTTGTTTGACAAAAAGAACCCCATCTTCTCGGCTAACAGTTCCTACAACTGTAGAAATCGCTCGCCCATCACTTACTGCAACACCTAATCCGGTGTTGTCACCCTCACCAATCTTCAGAGTCGTGCCTGGCACAACAAAGGTTCCCACATCTGCGGGAGAAATCATCTCATAACACTCCTTTACCAATTTGGTCCCATAGGGACCATACTCGAACATGTAGGCGACCTGCGTCCTGCATTTGAATGCGCCGCCTACTTTGGAGAGCGCACAAATCGCCAAATGGAGACATCGGTGCCCCCGGAACTTGCATTGTGGTGATCATACAACGCAGGTATTCGGAAATTACCCGAGAGGATAATTTCCCCTTCCCAATCATACGATTTCGCAATTCCCTCTATGTGTTTCGCATTTGCAGAATGTAATAGGTATACCACTCCAGCATCTGAACAAAACGCGGCATCAAGGAATGGGCGATCCGCTTTGTTAGTCTGTACCCCCCAAGGAGGATTCATGATGACCAAATCAACATCATTCCCTTTCCATTCTGATACATCGCCAATTAACCATTCAACACCCTCAAAGGTATGGTGACATCGCTCATCTTTTTCAACAAGCAGAACGGAATTGGCTCCAGCAATGAAACAACCAATTCCCAAAATGCCATTTCCTGCTCCAAGGTCAACCACACGTGTTTGAGGTTCTAAATCACCAAGCTGGACTATTTCTGCAATCCACCTTGCTGCAAAATCACCTTCAGTTGCGTATTGTTCTAACTCTACATCTGTTTGAGGATGGGGTGGTAGAGAGGACAGCGTCATCGCAAGATGTCGGAGTCGCATATTTGCACGAGTAGGCCATAGTCCTTCAAGACTGGTCGTCGAAATTCTGTTGACGAGCCATCTCTATTGCTTTGAGAGTAGCCAAGTTTGCTTGTTGAGTTTGAGTTGACTGACCAGTTTTGTTGGCTTTGATACTTGCTGCTTCGTCCCTCAATTGCTGAATTAGAGCAGGGCCGGGCAACCGTTCCCCACAAAACCTGCAGAATTTTTGATTATCTTCCTGCTGTTGGCCACAGTCTGTACAGAATACCATGCGAACAAACCCCCGTATCATCGGACCTCTATGAAGGTGGCCTACCCATCAGATAAGCGAACAAACATTCCCCAGACATCAACACCTGCTGCAGATGCCCTTTCACTGACTTCCACAAACTGGGGATGTTCCATAATGTCCCCCATTTCTTGACCCCCTGCTAAGAGCAAGGAGATGACTTGGCGTAGTTCAGCTTCAAGTGGGGACTCTTCCTTTTGTTCGACTACAGGAGGCACATCTTCTTCACTCAAAGGTATGGGTTCAGTTTCAGGTTCGGCCACAATTTCCTCCACCTCTACAGGTTGTTCTGCAACATCCTCTGGTTTTTCGTCTTCAACAGGTGTAATTTCGCTCATCATCGAAGACACAATTGCATCCATGGCAGATTCTGAAGCATCATCTAGGATTGGTCCAGGGTGTGTGACAAACGCCTTTCGAGTCATTGATGATGGAGATTCGCTGAGTGGTATTTCACTAGGAGGTATCATGGCAGGGTGATGGAAACACGTCCATTTTTCGGTCTCAAAGGACGCGTTACTGGCAGCAACTATCTCCACTTCACCACGACTCCACCCTTGTCCAATCAATGGTTGCATCCACCGGCCCAAGTCTGCCATAGCCACATCCACAAATTGGAATGATGCATTTGCATGATCAATTCCGTGATTTTCCAATTCAGAGCGCTCTTGGCGTGGACGATAGAATACTGATACAGCGGAATCTTCGATAGCCACTGTGCGCCCATGATTGCGTAGTGCATGACGATCTGCCCTAGCACCGAACATCATGATTCGGGTCCGCTTGCCATAACTTTCCCAACCCATGGTCAGAGTGTCTAGTGAACCAGATTCGACAATCTCAACCTCGCCCATACCCATGCCTCAGTGTGTCGAGCACTTGAGGATGGCCCTCATTCGCCCAGCAGTCCCTCGGCGATGGCCAACTCTGCGAGGAGAACGGTTCCCCCGGCAGCACCACGTATGGTATTCTCTGACCACGCGTTGAATGTAATTGATGTGCCAGACACAACTACATTACTGACCCTGACTACCATCCCTGCCTTCAGGTCGATAGCAGGGTTGGGTAGCGATTCAGGAATCAACTGTTCGACGAATACGAAGGGATATTGCGGCGCTGAAGGCAGTTTCAGCGCCTGAGCGCGGGATCGATAATTTTGCATCCACTCAATGACTTCCTCTTTCTCCTTCTCAAAGTGTAAGGTTGCTGTAACTTTGACGATATGACCATATTCGCGACTCACCCGCTTGACTGAGATGTCGACTGGTAGATTGGCCAACCTAACACCTTCTGATTGGGCGCGACCGAGTAAACTCAGGCATTCTTCCTGCATTTTTTCGGCTTCCCCTGGGATATCTATGGGATATTCTCCAGTTTTTTGAAATGTCTTTAGTAGTTCGATTCCACCTCCAGAGAGTGACTGTTCAGTTGAAATTTTGACATCATCTAATCCGATGAAATCCCATAACGGTTTGAGTGGTAAGGCTGCGGGTACAATGGTGCAATTTGTGCTACAGGCGACGAAACCGGTTTCGGTTCGGTTACGTAGTGAAAGGAGATGGTGTGGATTCAAATCTGCTATTACCAACGGGACATCATCATCCATTCTGTGTGTACTTGCATTACTGAAAACATAGCATCCTTGGGCTGCAAGAGGTTTCTCTAATTCTCGTGCAATCTCAGAGGGTAATGCGCTGAATACAATCTCAAAATCTTTGACATCAGTAAGAATTGAGTCCATACTCTCAACGATAACTGACGGTAGATTAGGACGTGTTTCTGGTAGGTGCCAAGGCAAGTCGGCGAGTTTTCTTCCAGCAGTACGAGGTGAGCCGTAGACCGCCACGAGTTCAAACCATGGGTGGTTGCAAAGACGTTGCTGAAAGCGCTGTGCTACAAGCCCGCTGGCTCCGAGAAGGGCCACTTTTCGCACGCGCATATCGTGTCGTGACATCATCTACCTCTTCATTGGAACGGAAGTGTAGAGTTCAATAACCACGAGATATAGGCTGAAGCATGGACGCTGTGATAATCGCACTTGTAGCCATCTCATGTATGGGAATTGGATTGAGTCTTGGTTGGTTGGTTGCCAAGAATAAATTGGGTATCGAATTGGTCGAAATTAGGGCACATGCCGCGGCCAAAGAGCAGGCCTTTGAGGAAAAATCTGAACTTCTCGAAGAGCGAATGGAGAATGTTGCCACCCGTGTTTCTCAACAAAATTCTGAAACGTTTCTACAATTGGCAGAGGAAAGATTGGGCAAAGTCCAGACCGAAGCTGCCGCAGATGCCGATGCCCGTAAGAAGGAAGTAGAGGCTTTGGTGGATCCAATTAAGGAACACTTAACCAAACTTGAGAAGGCTACAACAGAGATGGAGAAAAACAGAGAGGGCGCATATCAAGGGTTGAAGAGAACCGTAGAAGGGTTGCAGAAACAAACCATCGATTTACGAGATACCAACGTACAACTCTCAACCGCATTACGTGGCTCCATTAAGGCACGTGGTAATTGGGGTCAAATTTCATTGAAAAATATTGCAGAATCTGCAGGTATGTTGGAACATTGCGACTTCGATGTTGAATGGACACTCCAATCTGGAAAGGGTGGCGCAAGAGTAGATATGTTGGTCAAAATCTCGGATAATGGGAGTATCCCTGTTGATGCGAAGGTACCGCTTGCCTCATATTGGGACGCCCTTGAAATTGAAGACTCTGATGCCCGTCTTGCTAAGATGAGCAATCACGCGAAAGAAGTCAAGAAACATATTGATGATCTGTACAAACGCGATTATGCGAGTCTTGTAGGTGGTGCAGAATTCACAGTAATGTTCATTCCTGCAGAACCCATTCTATCAGCTGCGTTTGAGATTGATCCATCACTCCAAGAGTACGCCTTTAGAAAGCACATACTCATCGCAACACCGGTCACACTCATTGGTTTACTTCGCACTGTAGGAATATATTGGACACAACAATCACTCGCTGAAAATGCTCGCGAGATTCAAGATTCCGCAAGAGAATTCTATGAAAGAGCGGCCAAGTTCGGTGAAGATTTAGCCAAGGTCGGCCGTGGTTTGACCTCTGCAGTCAACGCATACAACTCAGCCATAGGTGCTTACGAAGCTCGTGTAATTCCAGCAGGTCGTCGTTTAGAGTCACTCAAAGTTGCAGACAATTCCCCTAGAAAACTTGAATCGGGAAAATCCATTGAGGGTGGTGTGCGCTTACTCACTACGGCCGTTGAAGAGGAGTAGTTAGATTCGGTTTACAGGCCTAGGAAACATTTTGCGCACGAGTAACTTGCGCAAAATGCGTACTCCATCACCAATCGAACCCAATTTGGATTCACCAATTCGTGGCGCATAGGATATAGGGACTTCACTCATCTTCAATCCTTCACTCGCACACGAGGTAAACATCTCCGCCTCAATCTCAAACGCTGTGGAATTCAATGACATTTTCTGGATAGCAGACCGCTTGAACACCCAATATCCTGTACAAACATCACTGATAAATACACGATACAAAGCAACTGCACACCAAGTCAAGATATGGTTTCCAATCCAGTTGACTCTTGACATAGCACCAGGCTGGATGTTTCCTCGCAAGCGGCTGCCTGTAACCACATCATACTTACCTTGCTCAAGATGTTTCAACAATCGTAGCATATCCTTTGGGGCATAAGTTCCATCTGCATCTAGCATTACAAGAACATCATCACCATGGCTGAGAAAACGGGCAAACGCTTCTCGCATTCCAAAACCCTTTCCAGATGCCGGGCCTTGGACAATTAATTCTAGTTCTAGTTCGGTAACCAATTCTTGTGTCCCATCCTCACTACGTCCATCCACAACAACGATTCTTGTATCCCAACCGGCGGTTTTGAGTTCATCCAATGGTAAAGCATCAACAACACTCGGCAATGCATTCACTTCATTGTAAGTTGGCAACAATATTGTTAAGCACTTACTCATAGATTCCTCACCTCAATCCAATGTATCCAAAGACCATTTGTGTCTATGATCCTGTCACTTCTGCCAGAGAGCCCAGAAGGATCCAACCAATTATCCTCTTCAGCGCGTGCGGAGAGGTGGATTTCAATCTCTCCCATGAAATCACTGTGGTGTAAAACTGGTAATGAATTCACACCCCGTTCTACATTACCTGCGTATGAGCTACAATTAGTGGTGTTTGAATCACAAACCACAATTTCAACATCAATGTCACTTGGTGCAGTCACTTGTAATGAAATCATCAAATCCGAGTCACGATGCTGGCGGGGCAAATCAACAGATCCAAAATTAAGCCCACCGTCTTTCAGAAAAGCAGTATGGTCTGGCCTGATGCCTAGATGGGCTGAATCAGCATGCGCCCATTTATCTGGTCGCCATTCGCATGATTCCAAACAATCATTTTCCGATGGAAATATTGTCAAACTTGTTTTTATCGATGCGACGGTTGGTTCAGCCTCAAATTTCCATAGTCTACTTCCTTTCTCATCTACCAATATAGCCCAATATTCACTTTCAGCAAGTACATGCCCAACCTGTCCACGGGGTGAGGTCACTGCGTGAGTAATCCCAATTTCACTAATTTCTCCAACATCGTCTGCCAGTATAGCTCGTTCAGCATCCCATTGCACTTGCTTTTCTACAGTTAACAGTCCTAGACTCGGATAACTCGTTAATCCCAAGTCGGAATCGATGTCGTAAAGAATACCCCAATGAGCAGTTTCAGAATATATCACTGAATCATTTGGTAAACCAGATATTGCGTTTCTTAGTAATCGATCACCTTCTGTCTGGGCTTCAAGTTCAGAATGAGCACTGATTTCAATCAAAACAATATGTGCCAACAAAATGAAAACTACGGCAAGACTCATCAATGCTCGAAGAGGTATATTTTTTGCAGCAATAGGAATCTCTAATTCGATGTGACTCATCTGTCCGCCATCCGCAATGTCTTCATGAGCCTCATCCAATCGTTTTTCTCGCATACGTGGTGTAAGCCGTGGAACCTTTGACAGAACAATTCCGCCCAATACCGCTAGAGGAATATGGAATCCATGCAATGCCATTGAATACAACATATAGGATACTAATGTTAGGACTGATATTCCGACAAATCCATCAAGAAGATGAATCCATGTTAGTGCCCATTGTAGAATAACCCAAAGTCCCAATAACCAAACTTCAAACGAATTTCTGAATCTCCATAATGCCCATACTGCAAGCCCAATCAATACAGGGCCATTGAATACGAGTAGAGGTAACCC
>PBMO01000036.1 GCA_002722595.1 Methanobacteriota archaeon
AAATCAGAATCCAAACAACCATATCTATCCAAACTTGAAAGCCCATAGGTATCAGGGCAAACATCCTCTTGAAAACCTGCTTGATCACCATAACCATCACCATCAGAATCGGACCACTGTGTTGGTTCTGAAGGGAAGGCGTCTGAAACATCTGCCCACCCATCACCATCAGTGTCTGGACATCCGGAAACTAGCTGAGAGCTTGTCCCATAGGTGTTAGGGCAATCATCGATAGTATTGACGAAACCATCTCCATCATCATCAAGTTGATTCTGTGCACACCCCGAGGAATCAACAACCGACATGGAGTCCGTATTTGGACAATTATCATCACCATTCCATACACCATCCCCATCGTCATCAGGCAATATGTGACGAAGGTCGACACCTATGCGATCACCAGACGCAACGCGGGAAAATGGGTCCATACTCACGAATCCGATCTCATCGAAATTTTCTTGACCTGATTCAGAAAGCATCCAAGTAATGAAATCGCGCGATTCGTTCACTTGGTCCTCGCGCACCGTCAGATAGTAGTTATCCTGAAATGGCCATGTTCCGTTTCGACTCTCTTCGACACTCGGCATTATTGCTGCTTGGCCCCCCTGTATAGCATCAACAGAACCGTGAGTCCAATTATTGATGATTGGAACATTGTAAATGGTGTTGTCATTCAAACCTACACGCAATTCGGTGATACCTATTGCTCCATCGTAATTTGCAACACCATTTACAATGTCGCCGCGATTACTTTGAACGAGTCTAAGGCGCGAATTGCTTGGCTCATACCAATCTTCTGGGAAACTACAGTGATCACAGAATAACATCGCCGATATCATTTGTGTAACTGACCTATTCTCCCACCGATGATAGGTATGGATTGGTTCATCTTGGCAAGATGAATCTAAATCACGCCACTCGACTAAACCATCACCGTCGTCATTGGGCACTATAGAATTGAAAACGACACCAGGATGGACGCCAGAAGTTGATAGAGTGGATGCAGATGCACCGGATAGCATCCATCTCAATTGTCCCATGGAAATACCACCCATATTTGTTACACATTGCTGTGCAGCACCATTTGCTTTCACCATCAGTGTTGCAGGCATGCGCGCAACTGGAATATCAACCAGTGAATCACCATTTGAGTTACAGGTACGAAGTCCTGTCGAGGAATAATTTGCATTTCGATTGGTCAGTGATTCTGCAGAAGTTGTGGCACCGGCACCCATTGTTACTCCAGATGTTGATGCTATCATATTGCACTGAACATGTGTGATCATATTTATCGAAGAATTGAAGTGATTGGGCATGTAACCATTTGAAACATTTGCATATTCGCGGAACCTAGTTTCCATCAATTGTCCTGTGACATCTCCACCCATCCAGATGAATGAATCAACTGAGTAGAATGTATAGAATCCACCGTAATATTTGGCTCCGAAGTGGATTCTTTTCTCATCAAGGGACCAAGCGACATCGCGCGCACCGCGGCGTCCAGAAGCACCGTTGCCACTTCCACCAGGGAAATCACCAATTTCAACCATCGTATAGTACTCATTAGACCAATCACTAGTCGAGTATATGGATGTGGTTGAGCCACTATCGGTTGCTAGAACGAAATGAGTGCCAGCTCGATTAAACGCTACTGCATTTACGTCTGACCCCTGATTTACAGACAACATTTGAGTCCCGTTTTCAGCATGATATACTCTAAAACGCCCA
Source organism: Methanobacteriota archaeon (assembly GCA_002722595.1). GTDB lineage: Archaea > Thermoplasmatota > Poseidoniia > Poseidoniales > Thalassarchaeaceae > MGIIb-P. The sequence continues at coordinate 1,729 of PBMO01000036.1, forward strand.
TCATTACCACCAGTGATAATCCACCTTCCATCGGGACTCCAATCAAGGCCAAGGACTACATCAGTATGGTTGTGGACATTGTAAAGTTGCGTACCATTGGACGTCCAATACACAGACAACTCTTGACCATGTGTAATTGCCAGAAGACGGCCGTCGGGACTTGGAACAGTGTTGTAAACATCGTCAGCACCTAGTTCGATTATTCGCAAAATTTGCCACGTGGACGTGTCATACACTGTGATGCTGTGATCTTTACCACCAACAAACAACCTGCTTCCATCTGGGCTGAATTTCAATGCAAAGGTATCATCATGATGATTTGCAGAGAGATTGACTAAATGCGTAACAGATTCATCAAACCAATTCATCTGATAGATGTGTACATTAGCCATATCACCTGCATCCTCGATTCCATAACCACAAGCTGCCAGAAGACTCCCATTAGCGGAAAAATCAAGCCCTCTCGGATCAGAATCCATAGTAAAAAGACTGTGGGAAATATGTCCGGATGTGAGTGCTAGATATACATGATTTCCTGAATCTGAACCAAGCACAACCTTCCCATTGGGAGCTACATCGATTGCACGGACTTGTATTCCTGAACCTTGCCAACCGCCCAGATTTGTATACTCACTTATACCTCCTGAATCCTCATCAATATCAGTTCCATAATTGCTGTCATAGTCTCTACCCGCGCCCTCGAAAAATGCACTTTGATACTGTGTGGAATCAGCAATTCCATCCAAATTTATGTCCGGACAACCCATGAGTCCGTTGGTCGAGGTGCCTGCCGCAAAAGGGCAATCATCAACTGAATCATCGAACCCATCGTTATCGCCATCCGCAGCCTGAACATTGGGAGACCAAAATAGCAATGAGGTCAGCATTAATGATGTCAGAAATATCGACATGCGTCGATTGATGCCCATACTCCCCACACAATCATTCAGTGTTTGATGGTGTCGATTCCACGTTTGTGACGACTTCGTCGTCTTCCAAGGTAAATTCGGCCCTAGATAGGTCACTTGAGAGATCTTTGTCAGAATTGTTCCAAACCGAATCCCAAGAATTGTTGTCTCCGGATTTTCTACCCTTAACGGTTATCTGTACGGTGAAGAGAAAAATGACAATAATTACGAGCGCTACAATGTTGTGGAATGAACCGGGGGTTTTCAATTGCTCACCAGTGGTGGCCTCTGGTGCATCTAATTGTGTTGTAATTTGGAGTCGTTGGCGATTACCAGCCGCGTCAACCATTTCAAGTGTAGATGTCCAACTTCCCGGATTGCCTTCAAATGCCAATGTTAGTGGTTCAGAACCTCTGAAATCTGAACCGTAACCTGATTGATTAATCACATCGAAACCATCATTTTGAATTAGTATTGACCAGACTTCTAAATCATCACTAAGAATTGACAAATCGACAGATAAAGTACAATCTGCAGGTGCAGAATCTCTCCAAATTGGTGTCGTAGGCTCCCGATTGCAAGTTGTTTGGTTCCAAACCATATTCGCATTAGGTGCCGTGGAATCAGTTTCAATGAAACGAGTATCAACAACAAAATTTCCGGCCAAATCAATCTGATGAGTTTCCATCGACCAAATGCCTTCTGAAATAGGCAAACTTACGACTATCGAATATGTGCCATTTGAGTTACATTCTTGGTGACTCTGTAAACCACTGATATCCACGTAAACTGTCAAATTGTTCTCACAAAATCCTTCTGACAACACAGTAGAACGGTATGTGGAAAAACCATCTTGTGGTGAGGAAACGGATAACTGTGGAGGAGTGGCATCTAGGAATACTGACAATTCATAGACAAATGTTTTCTCAAGTGCACCTAGATGAAATAATAGAATGTTTTCTCCAGTATTCAGGTTTATTGGAACGGAAACACTGCCGTTTTCGATGATGAAGGTGGATCCGTTTTCTCCATCGTGCCACCACTCAAAGAGTTGATCTGGACCAAGTGTCAGTTCTGCCCAAACTACAGATGTGTTTACGTGTGTACCATTCCATGGAGCATGGACGGTTGGCCTGTAGATGTCTTCGGGCAATAACACATCCATGCATCGTTGCGAAAGATTTGGCTCAACTATTCCTTGTATACCAGTAGCGTCTCTAGCGAAAATGCAGATTGTGTGATTACCTGTTCTGGACAATTGGACATGTAAGTTCTGGCTTCCATTCTCAAATTGACCCGACGACCATATATTCTCGCCGTTGATTTCGACCCACTGATAGCTTGATTCGCTCATATCCCACTCAATATCTAGATGATGAACTAGTAAAACCCGTTGATCTTCTACAGGAGATTGAATACTGATTTGTGGTGCTGTGCGATCGATCAAAATCTCAGCGCTATGTGTAGCAGTCCAATTGGCCCAATCTGTGACTTCTAATTCCAAGACATAGATGTCATCAGCCCATCCCGAGAAGTTCAGCATGAACAGATTATTCTCTAATATGGAGCTATTGGAATAGGGAATTTCATCCCAAGGAGGAGCGTTGTCAATCTGGCACTGTTGATGAATCTCAAATCCAGAGGATGTTATTACAGTTAGGCATATCTCACGCACATCAAACCATCGCATTATGGAAAATTCGCCTACATCAAAGTTGTACGGTGTGGATGAATCAACAGGTACGTACGCATCCCCCCACTCCGGAACTCGAATTGATTCAAAGTATAGTTGATTTCGAATCAGGTTCCCTGGTGGGTGGATGTCGAAAACCATGCTTGCGTTAGCAGAATTCCAGTTCCCAGATGGATCCCTAACCGTGAATGTAAATTCATTCATATCGTGCCACTGCCAAGTTGAAGTGTCCGAATATTCTTGTGATTCCGAGTCGGAATTAGTTCGGAACCAAGAGGTTGGAACTAAATCCAATGTCAGATTCACACGACCCTCTTCGTTGACTGGTAACTCAGCACCATTCAACCAAAAGGTTGCTTCAGAATCTGTCATAATCCATGTATCTGTGATTTGTGGTTGATTAGAGAACATCCTCCAATTATGTAGAACAATTGGGGGAGCAATGTCATCATGCTCGATTCTCAGTTGTGACTGGTCCAAACGATTTGTCAGATCCAATATTTCTCCTGAATATTCGTGCCACTGATTGTCGCTAGGCAAACTCCAGTTCAACCATGCAGATCTTAGTGTCAAGTCATTCCAACGTATCGCGGCTGCTGAATAGTTGGATGCATTACCAGTGGGCGGAATCCAAGTTGGAGAAGTTGTCAACTCAAGACGATCAAAATCAACACCAGATTCCTTCACCCAAATATCGACTGTATGGCGCCCCGGTGTTGTTACATTCAGACCAACTGGGGTACTCATATTCTGGCCAAATACGGAATTAGACCATGTCCAACCCGTTCCATTAACACTCAATCCGTCATCGCCAACAGTTTGTAAAATACCATCTAATCCGACGTGTATTGCATTCGCCTGTTCGCTATGCTGATGAAGCCGAACCCATACCCAATAGAACCCTGTTGTATCAAATTCGACATCCCAAGAAAGGTGGGCACCAGATGACTCATTGAGAGAATCAAAACCGTCGTATTCAGAGGTCATATAACCTGTTCCAGAATAGTCAGATTTTGAATTATCAAAGGACCATTCGGGACCCTCTCCTAATAGGATATTCATGGCCGATTCCGCCTCCAGAGTCAACGAATTGCTAGAAGCAGAAAAATGATCACCAGCGCTGAAAATACGATGGGTATTCCAGTGGTTCCAAAGTCCTAGAGAGTCGTTGCTATGTTGGCCCTCAACAGTAATCGTTTCAAGGGTGGCCGAAAAGGGTACTGTACCTGGCCATTGGGAGTCGACATCAACTTTCATCCCACTGATATTGAATCCTGTACCCTGATCATATGAATGCATAGAGATGTCCAAAGTTTGATTCGTACGGGTTCCATTAGGTAGCGAGAAGGAGATATCTGGTGCGGGGTCGATTAGGACGAAACTGTATGGGAGGCGAATGAGTCCTCCGCTGTCAAGAGTCAAATCAACGAACCCACTCCAGATCCCGGCCTCTGTAGGTCGATTCCACGTCAAATTCAGTTCGATTACACTTGTTGGAATGGCACCTCCAAGAGCTGCAGAACCATTCGTGTAATTACTCAAGATTTGGCTTTGATTCAGTTCTGAAAAGCTAATTATTCCGAGATCGTTTCCTCCAATTTCCGACCACCTTAGCCAGAATGTTGTGTTGGATGCACGTAGGTCATAACCGTGGACTACGACCCAGTAGGTATCAGCTTGCCCACCACCATATTCAATCGATTCATCGCAGTTGAAATTACCTGAACTTCCTATCTGTTCATTGTCCCAATCAATTATACCATTGCTGTTTTTATCCCTGTATAGGTACATATCGAGATCGGTTCCAGATTGATGGCAACCAATCTCTACCTCAATCAACTCGTTTGTATCAGCAGTAAATTCACGGATGTAAGATGACGAAGTTATGTCATCTGGATCGTCTTGGAACACGACCTCTCTGGACATGTATTGAGGTATTGTGAACCCATGAGCATCAATCGAATCGATTTCCAAATCAACGGTCGAACCAATTCGATGACTCGATGTGCCACTCACTTGGGCCCAGTCTGAAAGTGTGGTCGAAAGACCTGAGTCGATTGGTGTGATGTATCCAACGCTGATATTCAAGGGATTGTCATTGGTATTTACACCGTGCATTGCTGAGTGCAACATCATTTGTTTCGTGCCCGGAGAATCATCGGCGATGATAATCTCACGGCTACCCCCTCCGTTCGTGTAATGTGCATATTTCCCTCCACCCTGGTGCTGCCCAACAGAACCGGTTTCCATCACGACTGTGCGTGGACCGTAAGCTGCGGGATCATCTAGGAAGAAGGGGTGATCTGCCTCACTCATCCAATGAACATCAACATCGGTGAAAGGATTGTCTGGCCAATCAACGTCAATTAGAATCGAGCCATTTCCCGACAAAGATGTCGGCCAGTCCATTGTCAAGAATTTCCAATCACCGGATTCTGCCCTCCAGCCCCACCTCTGGGCACCCTGCAACCATGTTTCATCGTAAAGTGTCTGATTGCTCACATTTCCATCAACATGTGTCGGAGAGAGTGAAAATGGGCCACTAAAACCAACATTTGTGATTACTGGCCAAGACCAGTCGCGAGTTGTGTTGTTCGTAGTCGCATGAATTCGGAGACCGTGCTGTTTGAGACCACCTCTTGCATCTGCAGGAACATCGATGGTCACATTGACTTGTGAAGTTGAGTTCGGAGAAATTGTCAAATTCTGTGGTACGGAAATCCAGGAATCATTGGCTGGTCCAAATGCTGTCCAATCAAACTCAATTTGAAGTGGGTCCTTATTTGGTTCCCTTACAAATTGGCGCCAAAGGGCAACGATAAGACCGTCTCCATCCCAATCGTGTGGATTCCCAACTCTTGCCTCGACCTGCCCTGACTCATACACGTGTTCAGTAATCATTGCTAATTCATTCGCTTCTGTCCACTCACCATCATCGACGTAACTATCGTTATTTGAATCAGTAGTCCAATTGCCGTCACCGTCATTATCGTTCCAAAGATAAATGCGGAGATGAAGTCGGTTTTCGGATTGAAGATTTTGATCTCCATCGAATCCTTCTCCTTCCATCACTGCGCGCGCCCGTATCAAAGTAGCCGAAGGTGGTAATGAAAGATTAGCATCATCTTCGATGTGCAATGGGAATGCCCAATCCGGACGGTCTTGATTTCCGTCCCAAGTTGTATTGTTGCCTGAATCGGTACTATTCCAACTCATGTGGTAACCGGCCACAGGTACCAATTCTGCTGGTGTCAAAGTAACATCCATCGGCAAGCCCCCTGTGTTCGATAGTGACAGTTGCATGGTCTGATTTTGCCCAGGTAAAATGTAGTTCAGATTTGCATCACGATGCGCCCCTTCATTCTCTCCTGTCATCCAGGATGCTGGAGTAACTAATAGGGAACCATTGTCACCTTCGATGGCAGCAACTGCTCGGCTGGCATTCATCCAACCTGCGCCCTGAACCAGTGGATCATACCCTCGGTCGTCTGCGGTAGACATGACAATGTCTCTGAAATATTGTGAATCTGGCCAATGGCCTGTTTTGTTCTCCCAAGCTTGGTAGACTATTGCAGCCAGCCCTGCTGCGATTGGAGTGGCCAATGAGGTCCCTCCCCAGGTTGTGTAGGCGTTGTTGGCATTGTTCACTTCATTCAGTGTTCTATCCCCTGTAGCGGACCAACCGACAGCAACGAGGTCAGGGTCGAGACGGCTGACTGAATTTGGACCTCGATTGGACCATGAGGCCGATTCACCCCAAGTGCTACCCTTGGATGAAAAGGCACCGACAGAAATAACGCCATGCGCTCCACCAGGAGAGGCCGTGGTTCCATATCCGTGTCCACCATTGCCAACGGCTACGAAATACGTAGTCTGTGGTGAGTGGGATCTTGTCAACCAATCCACATACAATGACCAAAGATCTGCCCCATCATCGTGGGCGCTTGAAATCCCAAAAGAGAATGAGCCAATCTGGCCTTGGTCGTGCGAAGTTGTGCCGTTTCCGTCATAACCTTCCGAAATAAAGCGCATCGCATCCAAGTAAGAGCCGCCGCCATAGAAATTCGCAACCGAAATCAATTCGCTGCCGGGTGCCATCCCAAGGACTGCTCCATTGCTGATGACTCCCTGAGCGGAAACGGCAGATGCACATAATGTCCCGTGATTGCCTCCTGCCTCGGATGCATCATTGAGCATCAGTAATATCAAATCTCCAGACCCTGCAATGCGATTCTGATATCCTGTTCTTGCAGCATACACATCTCCATATGGGACTCCATTAATCCCATCAGAAATCCACCAAAGTAATCCGGCACTCTGGTCCCATAGGCCATCGCCATTCGTGTCTCTTCCATATGTAGGATTAGATTTGTTGATGGGTGTTTCATCACCGAATTCTCCATCTCTGTCAATGTCGATATAGATTGTATCATATACACCAGGAAAAAGCGTGTCTACAACCAAAATGTAGACGTCGCCGCCGGCTTTCTGAATGAGGCTTGAATCGGAATGCTCCCCAAAGTGATAGATACCTGAAATAGACTCTTGTATACCAGAAATATCCCAACTCTGATTGTCCAACGTAGAATCATTGTCGCTGTCGCTGTCAGTACTCGTTGTTTCGACCCACCAAGAATTGTCTGCGCTAGGGTAAGCCTGTCCGTCGCGCTGCCACCGCAGCAAAGAAACTGGGTCGTGCATGATACCCCAGCCGTCGTATGGTGATGCGGAGTCGGAGAGAATTGCTTGCGTGCCATTCAGATCTGGATGGGCGAAGTCAATTCCTGAATCGGCTACTGCAACTCTAACCCCTGATCCATTATAACCCCGCCCCCAAGCATCGTTTGCCCCATGTATCTCTCCACTCTTGACTGAGTTTGGGGACCCCGGTATGGCGCCGCTTGGTCGGGGTTCGGAACTCGCATCGAATACCGCAAAAACACCTTCTACACCAGCCAGTTTTGGTATGAGATTACCAGGCATCGTAACCTGGCGGTGCTCAACAATACCACTTGTTGGAAATACATGGTGGAAATATCCAGGTGCTTGTTCAGGCAATAACCCGTGCTTAATTTGCCATTGATGTAGAGAATGCAAATCGCGTGTCAGCACCATCGGCTTCGCAGTCTCTTGTTCAATCCAATATTCAATACTCGGAGAAAATGAAGTGTTGATTAAGATCTGATTTTCGATTTGCCAGCCCTCACTTTCTTGTGGCGCGCTATACTCGATTTTGCTAACATCAACCAATGGTGAAAAACCGCTTAAAATGAGCAGAAACACCATACTAGTTGAGAGTGTTACGCGGCGCATAGCGCCGCGACGGAGGCCACAATGATTGTACTTTATCGTCGATGCTTCGGCGGACCGTTCAAAAATCAAAGCCCCACCCGCGGTATCGGAGTCCCGTTGTGTAGCGGTCCATCATCTCTGGTTTTGGTCCAGGGGACGGAGGTTCGAATCCTCCCGGGACTACCACCTTTCATCTAGTTCTATTAGACGCTGATTCAGGCTATTCTACCGAATCGTCTAGTAGATTTGGGTAACCATATTTAATCACAAGTTGGTTAGCTGTTTTTCTGAAATTGCGTAAATCATTCTCAGTACGTGACTGATACACATAGGATTGGAATGCCATGTCTAATTTATCACAGAGTTTGAGAAATTTGGCCTCTTCAGATTCGCCTGCTTCGTATTCTTGGTAAAGTTCTAGCATTCGATGGCCCTGTGGGAAACCCTTTGCTATATCACGCATGGCTTGGGTTTCAATCCGCACCTTTTCCTCTACTGAAATGTCATCATGAGGTGTGATATCTCCAATACGTACCTCAGCAACATCATGGCAAATTGCCATCTCTAAGAGGTGGAGGCGATTAAGTTCAGGGGGACAAATTTGCATTGCCAAGAATGCTACACCCCATGAGTGATCAGCCACTGATTCAACATTGACAAGTCCGCTTCTTTTCCACCCAGCACGATCAACTTCCTTCAGACCCAAAATCTCGAGAAATGAGTCGCGTTTTAGCGGTATACCGTTGGAGTTCATACTCACTCCTCAATGGAATCAGGATTTTTCGACAGGTCTCTAGTGATGTTCTTCTGGTGACTCTCGAGAGTCCCACCTCCAATCTCAAGCAATTTAGCATCACGCCACAATCTTTCCACTACATATTCGCCAACGTATCCGTAACCGCCCATTACTTGGATTGCGCGATCGGCAATGTTCTTGGCCGCAGTTGTGGCAAACAGTTTGACACCGTCGGAGTCTAATCTCTGGCCACCTGAATCTAAATCCAAAACTCGGCATGTCTCGTAAACGTAGGCTCGCATGGCTCGATATTCAGCCCATGACTCTCCAATGTGGCGTTGCATTTGACCGAACTCTCGGATTGGCTTACCAAATGCCTCTCGCTCCCCAGCATAGCGAGACATGTCTGACAAACAACGACGGGCGATGCCAATCGCCTGAGCTGCCAAAGCAACCCGCTCAATTTCTAAATTTCGCATCATGTGATGCATCGAACTACCCGGTTCACCAACCAAGTTTTCGGGTGGTACGATGCAATCTTCGAAAACCAATTCAGATGTATTCGATGCACGCATCCCTAGCTTGTCGAAAATTTTCTGCCCAGATTTATATCCAGACATTCCTTTCTCTACGATGAATGTTGAAATCTCTGGTCGCCCTCTTTCAGTTGTGCCTGTACGAGCATAGAGCCAAACGATATCCGCAGGAGTCCCATCTTCATCGACAACTCCATTGGTAATCCACATCTTTCGGCCATTGATACACCAGTTCCCATCATCTTGTAGAACGGCATTTGTGGCCATACCCAGCACATCAGTCCCATAATCTGGTTCAGACATTGCCATACATCCAATTAACTCGCCCGAGCAAAGGCCAGGGAGATAGCGCTTCTTCTGCGCATCCGAACCGTTGAACGCCAAGTTGTTGACGGTTAACTGCGAGTGTGCGAGGTAAGCAAGACAAAATCCTGGATCTGAATAGGATAACTCCTCATTGACAATGGCGACCGCTGTCGCGTCCATTCCAGCCCCGCCAAACTCCTCAGCAACAGTAATTCCCAACAGGCCATAATCTCCCAGTTTACGGAACAGCTCAAGATTAAATTTCTCATCCCGGTCATACTCTAACGCTTGGGGTTCAACATCTTCCCTCACAAAGTCGCGAACCATCTCACGAATCATCGCATGTTCCTCGGTTGGATTCGCAATATCGAAACTGCGCCAGTCGTCCATGACCTTTCGACTCAAGACACGCTCATCAAAATTACCACGTCACATTGAGAGATACTTTTACTGAAAATATCATTATAATACTGAGCATGGCAATTGGAAATATCCGGATTCGAATTACTGAAAACAGTGCTCGTACCGGAATTTGAATCCGGGTCGATGGATTGAGAGTCCACCATGATGGGCCGCTACACCATACGAGCGTTGGCTGTGGGAATCGACTTCTATATTTCAACAGACCGCTGCAATCAACTAAGATTTCATTTTCAGGTTACTGTGAAAGTGAAAAAAGGGAAACTGTGAAGTTATTTAACTTTCAATTTCACTTTCAGGGTCCAACCTTCATTCATATGTAAAACCGAAATGGAGCCATTATGCAATCGGAAATAATCAGCAGTTTAGAAGTCACATCATTTGCAGAATTAGAACCAACAAGGCGTCCACGCGGGCCTAAAGATGGAGTTCTTGTCCATGATAGTGGAAGTGAAAAAAATGGCAGATGGAGGCCTCTGTACAGTAAAAACGCATGGATACATCTTCACCAGAGAAGTTTGGAGGCGATAGCGTGAGTCGGACAAAGCGATTACGTGCTGAAGTACACAAATTTCTCAGCGAGCGGGGTAGAGCAAATACTGTCGAGGTATTCGATCATCTGAATGAGCGTTTCAGTTGGGGCGCTACAATGAATCAAGTAGGTAACATTCTAGCAAAAGATGTGCGTTTTGAGAAAGTTGGAAGTGTTCGTAATTTTTTCAGGGGAGCTCGATATAGTGTATGTTTGTGGAGTATCGCAACTAGAAATCATGGCGATTCGGAACAACCGAAGGCTACTGCGTAGATATCAAACACTACCACGTTCTCGAATGGATTATGGCGGGACCAATATTACGCCTGGTTAGATTCGGGAATGCAATAGTTGGTGGCGCAACTGTTGTTGTTGGCGCCCTCATGGTGAAAACCGGATTTACAACTCCAGAAATTGCCATTATCGCACTTCACTCGCTCTGTGTGGCTTCATTCATGGCAGCTTGGAACTCATTCAACGATATTTTTGATCATGAAACTGATGCAATAAATCACCCTGAAAGGCCAATCCCTAGTGGCGAGTTGAGCCTGAACCAAGCAAAAGCCATTGGACGTGCAAGCCTACTCATTTCGATTATTTGCTTACTGACTGCTATGGGGGTCGCATCATATTATACTGAATATCTAGAAGGATGGTTGCCAAGTATTGTCATTTGGTTTATCGCATTCCTGCTTATGTTTCACTATGAAATGATTGTTCCTGCCTCGTTTATGTTGAAACACAAAGGTTTGATGGGTAACCTTGCGGTATCAGCACTGGTAGGAATCGTAATTGTATTCGGAGCCACTGCTGTAAATGGATTTTTGACTCCTCTCGCTTGGACGGTTGCAGCAGTTGCTATGTTGGTCAATGCAGCTAGAGAAATTGTCAAGGACATCGAGGACGAAATCGGAGATACTGACAGAGAAACTCTGACCAAGGTTGTTGGACCTGAATCAGCCAGAGCGATGGCTCAAATTGCAATTATTTGCTCATTCATCCCATTGGTTCTGCCTTATGCAAGGGAATGGTTGCCAATGCAACTCATCATCACACAGATCCCTGCTATGCTCACTCTTGTTTCGATAAAACCGCGATTGTATAGAGGTGAGGATCACGCCGCACAAAGAGGGCTACGTAGTGCGATGATTTTCGGATTACTTGGATTCCTAATTAGCGTAATCATTGCAAATTAGTAGAGGTCCAAAAAGGCTTGAAATGCTGCAGGATTACAGAGATATGTTAAGATTGCCATCTGTGCCCACATTCGATTTTCTGCTTGGTCAAAGACGATACTGTTTTCACTATCAATCACTCCATCAGTTACTTCATCGCCACGGTGCGCCGGCAAGCAATGCATGAAACCGTAATCATCACGAGCATTGGTAACTAAATCCTCATTCACCTGGAATCCATTAAAGGCTGAAATCTTGTCTTCCAAGTGTTCTTCACCCATACTGATGAAAACATCAGTGTAAATTATTGATGCATTTTTACAGGCTTTCTTGGGGTCGTGGGTCTTTGTCATGGATGCACCAGTCTCAGCAGCGATTTTTCTCGCACGTGCGACTACATCGGCATCCGGTTCGTAGCCCGAAGGTACGGCCCAAATACAGTCGATACCAAGCATCGCACATGCCAATATCAAATCGTGTAATACGTTGTTTCCATCCCCTACCCATGCTACCTTTTCACCCTCCAAACTGGGATTTCTTTCGACAATTGTCATCAAATCTGCTGCTGCTTGACAAGGATGATGTTTGGCAGAAAGGGCGTTTATTACTGGTACTGATGAACTCTCAGCTAATTCGGCCACCATTTCATGGCCAAAACAGCGATATGTTATTCCATCGAGAAAACGTGACAAGACTGCACCTGTATCAGAAATAGTTTCTGACTTCCCCATTTGAATATCATTTTTTAGCAAGGTCAACGGTTGTCCTCCGAGTTTGTGTATACCTACCTCAAACGAAACCCTAGTTCGTGTACTAGGTTTCTCATAGATACATCCGATGCTCATTTCATCCAATGGCTTGAAATCAGAAAAATCATTAGTGTATTCTTTCTTGAATCTAATAGCCCAATCGATAACCGTTCGGAAATCGCTACCAAGATCATCTATCGCTAGTAAATGCTGCAAATCGTCCATTTGATCCCTCTAATTTCTCTCATTATCAATATCGGCTGCAAAACCATCTCTCGTATCAGCCATGCCCCCGAAGATACTTTGTGCAAATGTCAGAATATCTGCTAGCCCCTCCTCCTGCTCGCTAGATAGGGGAATAAGTCCAGGTTGTATTTGCGCATTCTGCATCATTCGTAATTGACCGATTGCAAACTCAGTTCTTTGTCCACCAGCCTCCTCAAAGAGTGCTGCTTCTAATTGGTCCAAATCCTCACCCCACCCCAATACACGGTCGAGATCCTCGGGGGGTAAGAGATCTGATTTGGACAAGAAATTTGCAGTTGGTAAGCCCAAGCGGAAATGGACAATATTTGACAATAGCATTTGTGAAACAAATCCGGACGGTGATTGTGATAACATTGGGTCAAAGAGGAATATCAGTGCTGCTTGCCCTTGTCCTAAAACTTCAACCATGTGAGAACTTGCTTCTCTAAATGCGAATAATTCAACTTGCCCAGGAGTATCAATGACAAGGAGGTCACCCGACAAACCTGCAAGCTCTTCTTGAATATCATACGACTGAGCAGCAACTAAATCGGCGGCTAATATTTGTGCACCATTAGGACCTAGATCGTACTCGTCCATCACTTCATGCAGTGATATCAAATCTCGAACATCAAATTCAGGATCATAGTGGACTCTTTCCGCACCAGGGTCCAAGTTGATTGTGAGGCATTCAATCTCGAGAAAACGCGTCCACCTTTGGAATGCTGTAACAAGTGTGCTTTTCCCAGCACCAGCCGTACCAACTACGAATAACACTGGAGGGGTGCTGCTATCACTAACACTCATGTCACCTTGCTAATTGCTGCGGTTCATGAATGCTCCGAGTGAATACGGTCCTTCCTACTTGCAATGTGCGTAGCAACAATGGTTATACCGCTTCCAAGACTGTCGAGTAACATCCCAACCCCTTGGTAGATGGAGGAATAGCAATGAGTGAAGAGAATGACGATGGAAATGTACCTACGCCACCACCCGGAATGCCACCAGCACCGCCCGCGCCGCCAATGCCACCTGGCATGGAACCACCGGCACCACCAACTCCACCAATGCCACCTGGCATGGAACCACCGGCACCACCAAC
>PBMO01000037.1 GCA_002722595.1 Methanobacteriota archaeon
CATCTAGTCCACCAGGTCCACCATCTAGTCCACCAGGTCCACCATCTAGTCCACCAGGTCCACCATCTAGTCCACCAGGTCCACCATCCAGCCCACCAGGCCCACCATCTAGTCCACCTGGCCCACCATCTAGTCCACCTGGCCCACCGTCTAGTCCACCAGGCCCGCCATCCAGTCCACCTGGACGAAAAGGTGGACCCCCGGGTCCACCCCCATTTTGAGATGGTTAAATGAATGAATTAACACGTCGTGAAAAGCGATATTATTCTCATGAGAGATCCTATTCGATTATTCGAAGAATGCGCTGGATATCTCTAATCATAGGCCCATTTCCTATTTTGTGGGACAATTTTTTGAGGCCATTATTGACCCGAATGGGTGTTCCTGAAATTGTTACTATGGAAGATATGATACAGGTACTTCTATTTGAATTCTTATCACTAGACAAATGGATATCTCCTGAAGATTTTGAAAAATTGTGGCCCCACATTAACAGTATTTTCACAGTATTATTCTTAGTTTTCACCGTTTGGGCATTTTTCCAAAAAAAGGCAACGAAAAAAGCCGCGAAAGAGTTGCATCTTATGGAATCGCGTGGGGGTTTTGGCCGTGTCTAGTGAGGAATTCTTGCTAGAGATGTGTAGTGGTAGAGCGGCATGGACTGTAACTCCTGTTAGGGTAAATCAAATTGACTTAGAAATTGTTAGTCAACGTATAGAGTCGCATGGCTGGAATTGTACATTGAGAAACCGTCTTTGCTACACATTTTCAGGCGATACTGCCAATATCACATTATACCCAAGTGGTAAATTACTTATCAAAACGCAAGAGAAAGAAGTTGCTGCTAAAATCGCTGAATCCCACATTAATAATTGGCTTAATGTAGAGTGAGGGAATATTATGACAGATTTCCCCAACCAAATTATTGAACGGATTAGGGATGGATATCCAGTCGTTTATCCAACAAGTACACTGCCTGCATTAGGTTGTATACCTGAGAAAGAAGCCTTGGATCGTCTTTTCGATGTAAAGAATAGAAGTGATTCAAAAGTTGTCAGCCTGGGAGTAAGCGATTTGTCTCAAGCATCAACATTAGTAAGAATTCCAGATATTGCAACTGATTTACTAGAAGCCTTTGAACCTGGTTCTTTGACACTAATTCTGCCAGCTATTGAAACATTGGATGAAAGATTAGGCGGAGATTGGGTGGCTGTAAGAGTGCTTTCGCACGCACGCGCGAGGGCTTTAGTCCAAATTACTGGCCCTCTAACTGCTACAAGTGCAAACCCGAGTGGCTATGCAGTCCACACAAATTGCATAGAGGCTGCTACACAACTCAACCTTCCTGAAGATGCAGTAATCCAAGGAGAATGTGTTGGAGGTTCACCAAGTACCTTGATTAGATGGAACATCTCCGATGACCCGTCGCAAGAGCGAGACTGGTCACTCATCAGAGAAGGAAAAGTTAGCAATCAGGAGATTCAAGCATGGTTGATGCAGAGAATATGAAGCATTGGAGAGATGCAGGTCACGTTGCTCGTCGAACTCTTGAAGCCATAAAAGATGAGATTCAAGCAGGGGTAAAATGGCATGATGTCATTGAATCTGCGGAGAGGTATATCCATCGCCATGGGGGTAAACCTGCATTTCCATGCACCATATCTGTTAATGACATTGCAGCACATTACACCACAGATCACTTACTAACTGCTCCAGAATGTTGGGGTGGTGAGATGGTTTTCAACAAAGGAGACCTTGTCAAATTGGATATTGGTGTACATATACATGGAGCAATTGCTGACAATGCACTTACTGTAGAGGTTGGAAATGGAGGCCAACATACTGAACAGATTAAAGCTGCAATTGGTGCACGAGATGCTTCTATTGAAATGATGCATCCTGGGACACCTTGGCACAAGGTCGGTGCTGCGGCTGAGCAAGTGGCAATAGATGCCGGTTTCCAGCCAATTCGCAATCTTTGCGGCCATCAACTTGAATTGTACAATTTACATGCTGGCACATCTGTGCCCTCATATGCCTGTGGTTCAGAAAATCCCGGCTTCAAAGGCACAGTGACTGAGGGAAGTATTTTCGCCGTCGAACCATTCAATACAACTGGCGATTCTGGATTAGTAGAAAATATCACACCTCGCAATTCCTCAAACATTTACAGGGTGACTGGCGACGTATCAATTCGGAAAGCGTTAGCAAAAAAGAAATTGAAACCATTGGGTGCAAGACTTGCCCATTATTTGGAAGAGCGGTATGTTACACTACCGTTTGCTGAGCGATGGGCATTCCCACTAATGGAGAAACCATTCCCTGATGAAAATGAAGAAAGTCGTATTCGCAAATGGAATGCTTTGGTCAAGAAATTAATGAATATACGTTTTTTGGAAACTTATCACGCACTTCGCTGTACAGATGGCGGGATGATTGGCCAATTCGAGCATACAGTCTGGATCACCGATGGTGGGGCTGAAATACTCACAATCGAGTGATTTTACTGTTTTTTTACCTAAACTACGATTTGATAAGAATTATACGACTTGGTGATTAGCATCAAGACGAACAGGGTCGAAGATACTCGTCGAGTGCATCCCATCCCCTCTACGCTGCGTCTCTCGCCCCTGTTCACCTAAACTGCTTTCAGTGATAGCAAGAAACATTGCGATTTGTGATGATGAAGTAGATGTGTGAAAAGTGTTATTTTCTTCATTTCGGAGATGTTATAAAAATCTGCACAAATAGTTTGTACTAGTTTTGACAAAGGCGCAGTACATCGAATAAATCCCCATTTCCGCGATTCGGGATGGTGGGAACCTTAATACCGATGAGGGGCATACGAGGAACATCCCCGCTGGGGAATGGAGGACATATAAATGAAGAACGAGATGAAGAACGAGCAGGCAGTTAGCCCAGTTATCGCAACCATCCTTATGGTCGCAATTACTGTGGTACTAGCTGGTGTTCTGTACGTTTGGGCAAACAGCCTAGCTGCAGATCAGCCGGAAGCAGGAACCCGCAACAGCTACACAGCAAGTGATGCAGACGCATCAATGACTGCAGCTGGCGGCGACACCATGATGAAGATTCAGTGGAACCACGCTGAAGATGACCTTAACTGGGCATTCGTAACCATCAAGGTAACTGTTGGTGACAACAGCTGGGACTGTGGCGCAGATGCAAGCAGCGATTGCGTAATCGGCCAAGACGGCAGTGATGACTCAGTCTGGGAAACCAGCGAGTTCCTAACACTGTCTGAGGGTGACGATGGCATTTGCGACGGTTCATGCACCATCGACCTATACGTCACATACCGCGGCACACAAGTTGCAGGTACTGACTCAGTAACAGTCGCTTGAGATAATCAAGAGATAACTGATTAAGTCGAAAACAAGATGACATACATGTCTCCTTGGGGCGCTTCGGTGCCCCAAGGAGACTTTTTTTTGTTTCAAGAGATAGGTCGGTTTGATTTGGATTGTTCCCATTGGTGCAAACTACGGCCAAACCACAGCATCACCATCCCTTGAACTAATCTCAAATTTTGTACTAAGAATGCCACTGCTGATGCGCAAAATGGTATTCGCAAACCAGTAATTCCTAAACCTAAACTGGCAAGGACTAGTGCATCAAGTAAAAGCATAGCACGATCCCAAATCATTGGCTCCCCTCCAAACCAACCAACAAGAACAACAGTTCCAGCATGAGCTAATCCAGCAAGAATACCCAAGAGAACAAACCATGGAGTTAAGGTGTGTTGTAATCCATTCAACCCCAGAATTGTGCCCCACCGTCCATTTCGAAACCACTTATCCTTATTTCGCCAAAAGTGACGGGTCAAGCCCTGACCTCTCCGTACAGTTCTGTGATGCAATTCTTTCTGATTTGTAAGCGGTGTTTCTGAAAATCTGATTGATTGATCAGAAATTGTTCTGAGACCTTTATTACGCACAATTACAGCTAATTGTGAGTCATCAGCATTTGCAGTCGCATCTATCGGTTCCAAAGCTTCTGTCCGATATGCTGCAATTGAGCCTTCAAAAATGGGCGTCGAGTCAGCTCTAGATTCACCAGTTCTAAACCAGTTATACCAATAGCGATAAGCAGAATCTTCAGTTTCGTTATTGATTGTCCCACAAACCCCACCAATAGCAGGGTCCTTCATCCAACGCCCAATTCTTCTGAGAGCCCCCTCTTCAAGAATTGCTTCTGCGTCAGTCATCACGAATACTTCTGATTCCCCTATTTCAGGAATTGCACGATTGATAGCTGCAGATTTACCTAAACGCACCGGCATATCAATGATATCCATATTCTGTTTATTTGAAAGATTCCAATTTTTCGCGATTTCAACTGTTTTGTCAGTCGATGCAGAATCAATTAGAAGGAACCGCATCTTGTTAGAGGGGTATCTTTGAAGTCTTAGATTTTCTAATTTATTCTGGATGACATTTTCCTCATTCCATGTCGGTATTACCACGCATAGAGTCGGTAGATCTTCATCTTTACATGCAGCGGGGGAAGGCAACTTTTCTTTGTACCAAGACCTATTCAAAATCCAATGTAAACCTAGTGGTAAAAGTACTGCAAAGGTCGATCCAACTTGAATCGTGAGGAAAAATAGGCGCTCGAGCATGGTCCTCTGCACCAGCGCCATACAACATCAACCATAAGCAAACCGTTGATAATCATGGTAGCGAGGCCTTCATTGGAGAGAGGTGGCGTGAGCCGACCGGGGGCAGAGTAGTGAGAACAGTTCTTCATGTCGGTCCTGTAGAAACAAGAGGTGGTATGGGGGCCGTAATTCGCCTTCTTGATGCCAATCCACCTGATGGATGGCGCACAGAAACACTGGTCAGCCATTCAGATGGCGGGTTGTTGCCCGTGCTGAAAGCTTGGTGGAGCGCTCGTCGTAAACTCCGAACGAGGCTCGAAAGAAAGAACGTAGATATCGTCCACATACACAGTGCCACGCGATGGTCCTGGAAACGCAAAGTAGGCCTAATTCGAATTGCTCAGAGTTTTGGGGTACCTATTGTTCTCTCACTACATTCTGGAGATTTCGATCGACATTGTCAAGAGAGAGGCCCCGAAGTTAACAGGATTTGTTCAAATGTACATACTGTAGTCCTAACAGAGCAATGGCAAAACAAGCTGTCAACTTGGTTGGGCCGCTCTAGTGTTATTCCTAATCCAGTCCCGAAAGTTAACGTGAATAAAGAAAGAGACCGAAATCAATTCATTCTACTAGGTCGCTCCAATCCGATGAAGGGGCAAGAAATAGCAATAGATGCCATCCGCCAACTCAGAAAGCAAGGCTTTGATGTGACATTGAATCTCACGGGAATGACGCTCAATGAACCAGGTATCGTTGGACATGGTTGGGTTGATGGAAAAATGAAAGAACACCTGATGAATACATGTGGAACTCTTCTCTCACCATCCGAATGGGAGGGTTTGTCAATGTCTGTAATTGAGGCTATGGCCAGAGGAATGCCAGTTATTGCTTCACATGCAAGTGCTGGAGTGTTCGACAAATCTGGTATGATAGTAGATAGGGATTCAGAATCTCTACAATCTGCAATGAAACAAATGGTTGAAGGTGATTTGTGGGATAAAATGGCAAATTTTGGCCCAGTTGAAGCAGAGCGGTATTCTCTAGAGAAAGTAATACCACTCTGGAAGAAATTGTATGATGAGGTGACTCAATGAAGGTACTGTGGATAACGCACCGTCGTACTACAGATATGTCTTCATCATCAAGGATTGGGATTTCATCTGCTTTGGAGAAACGTGGTTGGTACGTAGATTTCATGAGTCCTGATGGTGATTTTGTCGTTGAAAGGTCTGAAAGAATAGGATTTGGTCACCGTTCATTCTCTAACAGCGTCCGGAAAACACTTGAAAGCATTAATCTGGAAACATACTCTGTTCTAATTGTTGAATGGACCGCAGTTCAGGGTTGCAAAAAGAAGTTAATTGAGGAGAGCATTCCTTGGATCATCCTCGACAGGAGTCCACCAGTGTCTACAGGGTTAGTACAAATGGTACAGATGCTACAATATCGCATAGCATGGGATTTCGCGAGGAAATTTGCTCATGGAAGAGCCGTTAAGAGCCCACTAATGGATACGCAAATTGAGTGGAGTGGACATTCTGTTGTAGTCCCATCAGGAGTCGACGCTGAGAGATTTATAATTGCAGAAATGAATGATGATCCGTTAGTTGTATGTCATGGGTCACTGGATCGCACAAGAGAGTTACATCGTTTAGCAAATATGAATGTCAATTTGCTCTTATTTGGTGAAGGAAATGATGCCAAGAGGTTATCAAAAATCATTCGTGTTGAAAAATCGGGAGATGTTTCTAAAAGATTGGCGAAGTCAGATATTGGAGTATTGAATTTACCTAATCGAAAAGTTTGGAAATACGCTTCACCCCTGAAAGTCGCAGAGTTTGCAGCCAGTGGTTTACCTGTAGTTTCTTCAGATGTAAGTGGGTTGGATAGGTTTCGAGATGCACCTTGGCTAAAATTAGTACCTTTGGGAGATGATTTAGCTTGTGAAGAGGCCCTACAAGAATTCTGTAGAATGTCAAAAAAAGAGAGGAGAGAAATTGGAAGACTTGCTAGACTCGAT
Source organism: Methanobacteriota archaeon (assembly GCA_002722595.1). GTDB lineage: Archaea > Thermoplasmatota > Poseidoniia > Poseidoniales > Thalassarchaeaceae > MGIIb-P. The sequence goes on from PBMO01000037.1 coordinate 6,645, forward strand.
GCAGAGAATCTGATGAGTTGGGAATATTGCACCGAAGCATTACATCAGATGCTCATTGAGGTGAAGCGGTGACTCGAAAGGTCAATCTCGAAAGGGACACTCTCTGGCTATCATCGGCAGATATGCTGGCATTGTTAGTGGGTATCGCTGTACATGTAGTTCTCAGTCGTGCATTTACAGACGGAGATTATGGGCGCTGGATCCTCCTCCTAGATTTGTTCTATGTAACGGCAACTCTTGTCGATCTTGGATTGCCTACCCTAATAGGAAGAGATGGTGAAAGATTAGGCAGTGGCGCACATCTTTTGGTACATCGCTGTTTACATATTCAAGTTCGTTTTGCCTTTCCAATAATTGCTATTAGTGCTATACTTGGATGGTTGTGGGTTGGTGAATCAACAGCATGGCTTATCGCATCAATAATTCTGGCACTCTCTGCTTGTGTACAAATCCTAACTTATGCACACCGTGCAGCTTTACGTTCCTTGGGTGAATCTCGACAAGAAGCACTTGTTCGATTTGTAGATCGAGGGGCGACGGCAATTGGAATTATACTAGCATCTTGGCAATTTGGAGCACATCCTATTGCTCTGGCGTTGGCAACATTCTTTGGACCAATCGGAGCGATGCTACTCGCGATACAACTTGGAGAAAGTCGATTGTCATCAGTTAATGAGGGAGTAGAACTTGAAACCTCGAAAACGAATCCGAGGGGATTACTCAAACTTGGTTTCCCGTTTTTGTTAGCTTCAATTGCCTTAGTTGCTAATGTTCGAATAGAGAAATTAATGCTCGGAATGTTTTCATCAACAGTTTCAGTCGAAAATTTTCAGATTGCTTGGCTTGCATTCATTGCGGGATATGCACCAATTCTGTCATTAAGAGCCGTGATGTTGTCATGGTTTGGCGAAGTCAGAAATGATACTGAAAAACTCTGGTATAGGGCAAAACGTGCCACAATTGTCATCGGAATAGCCTCCATTCCTGGGTTTTTCATTGGCGGTTGGATTGGAATGGAAGCCTTGATGAAGATTTTTCCCGATTACGCTACCGAGTCAAGCATTGTATTTTCTTGGTTACTAATCGCTTGGGTCCTGTATTTATTTGCCAGCGTATCATTGACCTTGGTTCAAGTTAGCGACCACCCAATGCGGTATGCAATTTTGTTGTGGTTTGGGATTTTGGCAGATTTCATCGCTTGTTGGTACCTAATACCTGGTTCCGTAAACCCAGCAGAACAGGCTGCTTTTGCTGCAATAATTGGAGCATTCGTGGTGTTAATGGCATCAACAATTGAAGTCTGGAGACTTCATTCAAAGGATGCTTTTTCATTCACAGTAGAGCCATAGATTGTAACTGATATAATCGCTGCAAGAACAAGTATCATCCCAATGATTTGGTTTTTTGAATATCCATCTTGTTCAAGTATTAAAAATCCCCAAACAAGTGTTAGTACTGGTTGCAAGAGAATCGCAAAAGATGTGTGAGCCGCAGGTAAACGTGGTAAAGAATAGGCAACTGCGAGCCACCCTCCAACTTGGGATAGGAGTGCGAGTAGAATCAGCCAACCATGTCCAGGCCAAGAGGGTTGGAAATTAATCGGTTCAATTGCTACCCGACTAAGTGGAAGAATTCCGAGGACTAAGAGGCCGATCGCTGCACCTGCGGTAGCATCGAATTGGACTGATGAAACGGGAGCCAATTCTTTGTTACAGTATCTGAATAGGATAAGGAATGCTGAGTAGAAAAATGCGGTGGCAACCCCAAAAATAACACCCTTTACCGGATCTTCTCCATATGGTTCAGAATCAAATACTCCAGATATTAAGGCTAATCCTATCATGACAATTGGAAGCGAAATTAGTATTGCAGGATTTGGTTTTTCACCGAATAATTTCCAAGAAACCAACGTAACGATAATCACTTGAGAATTGCCAATTAGAGTTGCAATTCCTATTCCGATGAAAATCATAGAAATATGGTAAGAAAGCATGTCCGGAGCTAGAAGAAGTCCTGCACCAAAAGCCATCCACCGCATTTGAGAAGAACGAGTATCCGATTTTCGAATAATAAATGCCAGTAAAGCCAATGCAGGAAGTGCGTAGAGCATTCGGAAGAATGCTCCAGTCGACGGGTTTGTATCAGAATAGATGTAAAACACTGGAGAGAAGGATATGACGGCTGCACCAATAAGAGCAATCAGCATAGAACGACGGTCAGTTTCGACCGGCATTGTGGATTCACCTACTCAGAATCGCCTTCAGCAATCATCTCCTGAAGTTCACCAGATTCATACATCTCTAGCGCGATATCCGAACCACCTATGAGTTCGCCATGGACATAAACCTGTGGCATTGTAGGAAAATCTGCCCATGCACAAACACTTGGAATGGCTCTTGGGTCCGTCAATACATTAACACTGATGAATTGTTCGTCAAGTGCTTTCATTACTTGTGCTGCTCGATTGGAAAATCCACATTGTGGCATTTCGGGTGTTCCTTTCATGAAAAGAACCAATCTGTTTGTGTTCACTAATTCTGCTAATTCATCTTCTGTCCAATTAAATTCGCTCATATTTATTCCTCCTTGGGTCTGATATTGATGCCTACAAATTCTGCTTCACTACGTCGATTTGGATGAGGGTGAAAAACTTCACCATTATCTTGTTCCGCTTGTTCAGGTGTCAAGCATTTCAAATCCAATGCATGTACTTCTGTAGGGATATAGGGCTTGAAATGACCAAGCAATACCCGTTGACGAGGTAGAGGGCGCATCCCTTCAAAAGTAGGACTCACTACACGAACGTGAAAATGATCTTGTCCCCCTGTCAAATCAACAACTGTGATTTCAATAGCATCTGGGACGGCTTTTCGGACTTCTTCCTCCATCCATTGTACTGTTGGCATGTTACTCCCTCTCTGCTGTTATTCTTAACTTTTCAAGCACTTAGTGCATCATGAATTTCTGCTAAATTTTCTGCAATACTACCTTTATCATTGATTAACCCTGAACCAACTACGGCAACTTCGATTCCCCATTCTGCAACTTGTGCAGCATTATGTGCTTTGATCCCTCCGTCAATCATTAGCTTGGTTGCAAGTCCTCCTGAATCAATTTGCGAATCAATAGCGCTTCTGAATGTTCTCGCCTTCTCTTCCATTTCAGCCATGAATGACTGCCCACCTTTTCCAGGAACAACACTCATAATCAAAACGAGATCTAAATTGGGAAGATATGGTAGAATTGCAGAGGCAGGTGTGGCTGGATTGAGCACCGCTCCAGCTTGACAACCGCGTGAATGTAATTTATCAATTAGGCTCACAGGGTCTTTGACAGCCTCTATATGAAAAATCACCAGGTCGACACCTGCATCAACGTATTGATTCCAATTTTCCTCAGCATTGGTTACCATAAGATGACAATCGACAAAGATGTCTGGGCCTACTCTCTCTCGAATACTTCGAATCAGTGCAGGGCCAAATGTAATTGTACGGTTTACTACCCAATTTCCATCCATGACGTCAAGATGGATCCAATCGATGCCTGCTTCTATGGCCTCATCCATAGTCTGTCCGAGTTCACAGAAATCTGCAGTTAGAATACTTGGAGTGATTATCAAATCGAGTCCCCCTGAAGTCGGGGAGGGGTACTAGGTTCTCAAGTCTTGACCCCAATGGGGTATGCACATATTGATAGGATGTCAAGAAAACCAACGGGTGGTGGCAGTATGGCAAGTAATATGGTTGAGGCAACAGATGCAGATTTTGAATCAATAACTAGTGGTAATGAGTGGGTTCTAGTTGACTTTTGGGCACCTTGGTGTGGTCCTTGCAAGATGATTGCACCTGTACTGGATCAAATAGCTGGTGAGAGAGATAATCTGACCATTGCGAAAGTCAATACAGATGTCAATCCAGTTACCCCTGGACGTTTTGGAGTCAGAGGGATTCCCTTTCTAGTACTATTTCACAACGGGAAACCTGTTGACCAGAAAACTGGGGCTATGCCTAAAGCTGGATTTGATCAGTGGCTCAATACACATATGGGCTAATCTTCCAAAATCAACAGCAGGCGTTTATTTATTTTCCAATTGAGAAATCAATTTTCCAATTGCTTTTTCAAATATCATATGCATATTTCTTCCGAGGAATCCTGATTGAATTATAGCGATACTTCAAACACCTGTGTCCAATCCGCGACTCATGGCTGACGATGATGATTTTATCCTCGTAGAGGATGAAGAAACAACATCAATGCCTGAAATTGAGCCCAGCGGGGAAAAGTCTCTCCCTGAGTCCAACCCATCAAGTAGATTTTCGGGTTTATCTGAGAAAATTAAGGACCAAGTTGATGCGGTGAGGGATCGATTGAAGCCTCGAATACAGGATTCGAAAGAAACCCTTCTTGCCGAAAATGTAGAAGATATTTCAATTGATTTAGATGGAACATATTCGTTTGAGTGGTCGATTAAAGGAATGGATTGCCCTGATTGTGCGGGAAAAGCAAAGCGAGCTCTAATGAAACTCCCTGGTATTCATGAGGTGATGATTTCAGCAACTCTTGGCACTGTTGAAATTAGGATGGATTTGGGAGTTGTTCATACATCTAAGGTATCTTCTTTGTTGACTAGTCTGGGACACGAACCGGACTTGCCGTGGAACCGTATTCAGGGGGTAACAGCAACCGGATTAGCAGAGCGTAATGGTTTGACACGATCTGAATTGCGGCAAACGATGTTGCAAATACCATCTGTAATCGATGTACGTTTTATCGATGCATCAATTGAGATTCAGATTTTGACGGACATTCCTGCAAATATAGTCACAGATCGTTCCGAACGTTTGACATCAATAGTGGGGTCATCTCCAAGTCTTCTTGAGGTCCGAAATACTCGTTTAGATCAAGGCCAATGGCGGTTAGTATCCAGTGTCCCAGCAATAGCAATTTTAATCGTTATTATACTATCTAATGAAACGAAATTACTGCCTGAATTTAATGAAAATATGTTGATGTTTTTCACTTTAATTGGTGTATCTTTCTCGGGTTGGCGCATGTTCCTAGATGCATGGGGTGGTTTGATAAGCAAGGAGTTCGGTTTCCAATTGCTTACATCCTTAGCAGTTATTGGTGCTTTTTTTGGAGGACATTGGGCAGAGGCACTAATGGTGTCTATTCTCGTTGCAATTGCAGCACATATGGAAGAATCTGCATTAATCAAAGCCCGTGAAGCAATGCAAGGGGGACTTGATCGCTTACCCCGTAGAGCAAGGAAGGTAAAATCGATTGGAAATATTACAGGTATTTCACTAGCAGTTCCTACACAGCAAATATCTGTAATGAATCAAATGAAAGAATGTGGTGTGGAAGATGATTTAGTATCTGTCGAACTTCTAGTGGATGGAGATCATGTTGAGATAAGGAGCGGGGAAATCGTTCCTGTCGATGGTATTGTAGTTGAGGGCATTGGTTCACTTAATCGAGCACCTTTGACAGGAGAAAGTATCCCTGTACGTGTAACAAAAGGGGATGAAGTCAACGCAGGACTTGTTCTTGATAGAGGCCCAATCACTGTCAAAGCAACAGCGGTAGGTTCCGCCACACGTTTGTCAGGACTTATCGAAGAAGTACGAACTTTCAGAGATAGACCACCTCGAATCCAAGGTAGTATCGAAGCCTTCTCAAGGTGGTGGGTTCCAACCGTTTTAGTGGGTGCACCACTGGCAGGTATTATTTCAGGAGATGTAAGGCTGACACTGTTACTTTGGGTCGTTGCCTGTCCCTGCGCTCTCCTCCTTGCAGCCCCCGTACCTCATGCAGCAGCACTCTCCGTAGCATCACTGGCAGGAGTAGTTGCTAGAGGTGGTGATGCTTTAGAAGCGGCCTCACATGTTGACTTGGCACTTTTGGACAAAACAGGGACATTGACTAGCGGGCATCCTCGCCTTCATGATATACACCTCGCAAAATCTCAGAAAAAAGACAATATACTCAAAATCGCAGCGGGTCTCGAAAAACGCTCTAATCATCCATATGCAGCAGTTATTCTCAAAGAAGCAGGCCAAATAGGTGCCGCGAAAATAACATCATTGAAGGATGGTAATGCTGGAGTTGAGGGTGTCCATGGCGGTAAACAGGTAATGTTCGGGCGTAAAGATTGGATTGAGGAGAATGGTATTAGTATCCCTCCAGAAATTCTTCAAGATATTGATAAAACAATGGGTTTGTCCATACTTTCAAAGGGTAAAAGTGCGATTGCTGCATTCACATTTATTCATGATGATTTGAGGCCTGGTGCTGCTGAAATGATTCATGACCTCCAATCAATCGGTGTTGCTGTGGAGTTGTTATCTGGCGATAGACAAGAAGCGGTTGAAGCATTGGGTAAGGAGATTGGTATACCTGCAATTCAGTGTAGGGGTGAGATTGATCCTGAAGGTAAGGCAGTTTGGGTTGAACGAAGAAGTCAAGGTAGGAGGACATTGATGGCCGGAGATGGTTTCAATGATGCTGCAGCTTTGGCAGTCGCAGATGTTGGAGTTGCCGTGGGAAGCGGGGAACAGGTTAACTTAGACGCTGCAGATGTACTAATTCCAGGAGAGGATCCACGTGCAATCACTTCATTCCTGAAAATTGCCAAGAAAACCCGCGCAATTGTGCGTTTCAACCTGTTGCTCTCAATACTTGTCACAGTGTTTCTTGTGGGAGCAGTCATGCTTGGACTTGACAACTTGGCAATTGCAGTTGCAGTTCATGAACTGAGCGCGTTTGTTGTAATTTTAAACGGCGCCTTCTTAGCATCAGCAGGGAATCGGGTTAGTTTGTTCCTTTCAATATTTAGCTCACTATTCCAAGACTATTACGATGCATTCAAGTTATTATTCTCGAAAGAATCCCCTCTGTGAATCAGACCTTATCAGTCGCCGCCTTGATATACGCGTATGAGTCGACCGTGCCAAGGGGGGGCCAAATGAGCAAGATTCGAGTCGATGCCCGAACAATGGCCTTGTCTCATCCAACACGTCGTTCAATCTACGAAGCACTCCTTTCAGCCCCAGAACTATCGACTGTAATGCTCCAGAAACAAACAGAGGTGACACGTTATCATTTGTATCACCATCTCCAATCACTAGTCAAGAACGGCCTAGTCGAGAACCATCGAGATGAAGGCCGTGCACGTTGGTGGAAGGTAACTGAGAGAGTGGATCTCAGCGAAGAGAACAATTCTTCAGATTCCTTGCCATCAAATCTCCCTGATGAAGTACTTGCTCTATTGCAATCTGGCGCGGCTCTTCATTACATTCCCATACCAAGAGATTCCCGTGATATAGCAGTAGCCAAACAAACAATTGAACGGATGTCAGAGGTCTTCGATGTCGAAAAACCACCATTTTCTTTGATGCCAAATGGTATTCTCATAATCGGGCCTCCAAGGCGTTCTTAGGAGTTGGAATAATGGCCGACGATGTACCAGAAATTGAATCCAAATATGCTCCTCCAACAGTACATTGTCCTAATTGTGAGAGTATGCTTCCTCATGAGTTAGGAGAAATTGAATGTGGTGTGTGCTCTGCAGTGTCGCGAGTAGAACATAAACCAACTCGGGATTCTTGGATGGATGAGAAAGTGGGTTGTCCTAGTTGCTCAAAGATTCTGCGAGTAGGTGTAGATGAGAGGCCATGTGCATTACGTTGTTCATCTTGTAGTATAGTTTTCAAGGTAATAAAGAAGGCAGTCAAGGTTGAAATTAATTGTCCAAAGTGCGATAGAACACTGAGGATTCGTCCACGTTCAGGCAAAAGAAAAATCGATTGTCCAGCCTGTATGGAGACTTTCTCCATTCAATTTTGAAATTATGAGGATAGTATTCAAGCCACGCATCCTCCTCGAAGGGTCATGAAGTCCACCTTCCGGATGATGGGGATTGCCGATTGGATAACTCTGGGTAATGGTTTGCTAGGGACAGTATCTATTGTATTCTTGATCCTCGCTTTTGACGGATTCAGTTCTGAAGATGGAAGTCATCTGTCGGAGGTTTACATTTGGTTGGCGATGCTGTTTATCACACTCTCTGTACTTGGAGATATAATCGATGGTCCTATTGCACGCCTCTATTCAAAGCGTCGCTATCTAGGAAGTTATCTTGATTTGATGTCAGATTCCATTTCCTTTGGAGTTGCTCCATCTCTACTTGTATTTGGTATGTTTAGCAATTGGGGAGAAGCACCACTATATTGGACAATATCCTTAGCCGTAGCTTGCGCTTGGTTAGTAATTTGTACCATGCTTCGACTAGCGCGTTTCCAGCACGAATCAGATCAAGAAAATCCATGGTTTCATGGCCTACCAAGTCCCGGGAGTGCCGTTTTCATCGTAGCCCTATCAGGAATTATTTTGCTTCTCCCATCAGTGATTGATACACAGGTAAGAGTCAACCTCGATTGGATCATATTGCCAGGATGTCTGACCTCTGGAGCTTTGATGATATCTGATAGAAGATTACCCAAATTTTCCAAGGGTAAAGGACTAAATTTGACATTATTAATGCTCGGTTCAGTTGTTGCCTCAATCGCGGTTCAAATCACTGATTTCAATGAGAATAGCGGTTCATTGTTGTCTTTTTCTCTCCTGACAATATCTCTATTATTGATTATTATCCATGTTTTAATCGGTCCAGAGATATGCAAGAGAAAGTGGGATTCTTTTGATTCTTAATTCCCAAAAATCAACTCTATTTCGGAGCACACCAGAGGGTCTGATAATCCCCTTCTAAACAATGTTCAAACCTGTGGCGGTTAAGTATCAGAAGATTTCGAACTTAGGTTCGGGGATGGGACCCTTGAGTGTTAGCAGGGATAAATTAGCAGAATTAAGAGCTCGCCATACTGTGGCGAAATCCGGAACAGCAACTACGACTCCTGCCCTCGATGATGTTCAATCTCTCGATACAAAACTCACGGAAGAACGGAGATTGAATGCATCTCTCAAACGGGAACGCCGTTTGAGATTACAAGAACAGGCTGAGAGATTGGCTGGAATGAAAAGCGCATTGTCCAAGACAGTTTCATTACAATCTGATCGCGCATTAGCAGAAATTGAGGCTGAGATGAGAGCAGATATGGAAGCAGAATTGGAAAGAATGGAGCGAGATACACTTGAACGAGAGGAATCAGTACTTCGTGAGGAAATGAAACTGCGACTTACTCGTGAAGAAGAATCCATTCGTTCTCAACTACAATTGGAATCAACTAGGCGTTTAGATACTCGAAGAGAACAGTTACGGACTCAATTGAAAGAAGATATGGATTCTGAATTTGACCGTCGCCGTGCATTTCTTGAAGAGCGGTTGGAAATCGAAGCTGGACAGGAGATGCAGAAACAGATTCGCCAAATTGAAGACCAACTCAAATCTGAAATGGCTACGAGGTTGGATGAAGAAGAGCAGGTTCAAGCAAGGCGTATTGAAGACGCTCAACAGGCACGTTTAGCTGAGAGAGAGATTCAACTTCGTGATGGTATTCGACGCAGACTAGAGCAGCAATTACGCCAACGCCTCCGTGAAAGAGAAGCGCGATTAAGGGCTGAATATGAACGACGAGCCCATCGTCTTGAAGAAGAGATAGCACAAGAATTAGCAACTGAACTTGAAACTAGACTAACTCAGGAGACTGAACGCTTAGAGAGTCGAATGCAAGATGATCTTGAATTGGCAGTCGCGCGAAAGCGTGAAGATTTGCAAACCTCAATTCTCAAGAACCTGGATTCTGAATATGGCGAAAGGTTAGCAATGAGGAAACAACGCCTTAAGGAAAGATATGATGTCTCATTCTCACATGCAATTGATGAGATTGATCGGGCCCTACATCTGGAACTAGAAAACACAGTTAATGATAGGATTTCGTCAGAATTCGAACAATACAAATCAGATAGGGAATCAGAGATTGCCCAGCATCTAAACCAATTTCGCCATGATAGAGAACTTGATTTAAGAGAACAATTAGAATCACAATATCAGACAAAGAGTGAGGAGTGGATTAGCCAGATAGAGGCAGAGTATACTGCTAGGCAACAGACAGCAGAACGCCAGATTATGGCAGAAATAGATTCACGCATTCGTAATCAGAGAATAGCTCAAGAAACAAATCTTGATTTGATCAAACAAGAGACTAGTTTAGATTTGGAAGTTGAGATGGAAGCAGAACTCGCAGCCTTCAGGGCCCAGAAAGAGCAGGAAGTTGCTGAACAACTTGAGAGACAGGTTGCTAAGCGAGAAGAAATAATGCGCAATAAAGCCCTCATCGAAGTCCGTCGTAAAGAAAGTGAGATACGTGCCGAAATTGAAGCACAACTTGCCATAAAGAGGGCGGAAATCCGTGATAGATTGAATCAATTGGAAAGCCGTGCCGAAGAGTTCAGAGTCGCAGCTGAAGAGAAACTCAGAGTTGAACTTGAGAAGGGATTAATCACCGACGAAGATCTTGAGGCAGAAGCACAACTAAAGCAGGCTGAAGAAGCAGCTGAACTTGAAGGCAAGGATGGTAGAATCGGACGACGACAAGCATGGATGGATGCATTGGCGACAGCGAAGGGCCAAATACCAAAGAATGCATCAGGGGGCGAATCTTCACTTGGCCAACCATCTGGAGGCCTAAGTGGACTTGCTCGCCCTGGTGGTCTAGGAACACCTTCTCAAAATCAGGATGGAGATAATCCAAGAACACTTGCAGCACCTGTTCGTTCACCTATTCAGAGAACTGGTGGCCTGAGTGCAAAATTAGGTGTTCAACAACCAGAAAAACCAGTTGGAAGCCTTGGTGGAGGGCTTGCAGCATTGAAACCAGTTCGTCAACCAATTCAGCCAAAGCCACAGGAATCAACTGATATTGAGCCAATGAGTGAAGAAGAATTTGATACAGAGCCTGCACCTGAAGTAGAAGATGTCAAACCCTCTCTAACAAAGACAATACTCAGTTCAATTGCTTCTGAAGAAGAAAAACCAGCAGAGCCAGAAGTTACAATCGATGAAACACCATCATTTGCAGATGTTGTGAAGCCAAGAGGTCCACCTGGCGGAGGTCGCTTAGTTAGGGATGGAGCTCCATCTATCCCGGTTAAGGGGCCACCTACTCGTGGTCCACCAGGAATTGAGAATGAACCTACATCAGAAGATGAAGAAGAAGTAACGGTTCGAACAGTTCTCAAGCCTGCTCAACGCAGAGTACTGGAACCAGTAGTGGAATTAGAATCGAGTGAATCTGAATCTGTGGCGGTTCTAAAGCCAATCACTAGGAGTATTTTGACACCAATTAGTGATTCTGATTCCAATGATGAAGAGGAATGATCAATTCATCTAGGTTAAGATTCAGGGAATCGGTAATACGCGCGATTCAAACGTGAGAAGGGTATCGTCTGTCTATGCGGGTGCGAACCATATCCCTTATTCTGATTTTTATCGGTTCAATTGTATCTCCATTGATTTCGACTACATCTGCGGAATTAGAAGACCTTGGCCCTGCTGGTGAAGTCAGTGAATTTGATCATCCAATCCTCAATTGGTGGGTTTTGGATAATGGAAATGTAATCGTAGCATCAGTTGATGGGTATGTAATCGAATATGTTTCGTTAGAAAATGGGAGTTATACAGAAATTTGGTCAGAATTCACCAACAAAACACTATTCTCAGGTGCTTTGAATATTGAAGAGGGGTTATTGGCAGTAGGGACATCTGATGGTGTGATTGTAATTTCACTAGATTACATGGAGGAATTGTACCGCTACACCCTAGGTCAGCAAGTTGATGCTATAGCATGGGATTCAGGTGGCGATATATGGGCCACACAACGTATATCCAAAACAGCAATAGAATGGGATACGGAAGCTAATGCACAATCTGGTATATCGACCACTCCACATAATAATGGCATTACTGATGTTGTGTCATTATCAAGTGGCCATATATTGACTTCTGGTAGAGATAAGCAAGTCAGAATTCATGATGAAAACGGTTCATTCATTCATTCAATGAGTGAATCACAGTCCCCCCTCTTACGATTAGCAGTTAGCAATGACGAATCGATGATATTCGGTATGACAGACAATTGTGGATTGGAGATTTACAGTATCAGCAGTTGGTCCAGAGTAAATTCGCTTAATCTCTGCTCTAATGGACAGGGACGTTCAATGCAACAGTTGGGCAATCGTTTGATGCTCGGTATGACTAATGGAAATGTATTCTCGATTGATGTCACAAATGTCAATGATGAACAAGAATTTTCAGTTCAAGGAGAAGTAGTAGGATTCAGAAGTGCTGCTGGTGCAGGTGTTTATGTTTTGACAACTTTCTCGACAAGTTCAGAGGTACACCTTTTGGATGCAGATAGAGATGGAGATGGTACAGTCGATGGATTGGACATATTCCCGGATGATGCAACTCAGGATTCAGATTTTGATGGGGATGGTTTTGGTGACAACCCAAATGGGAACAATTCTGATGCCTTCCCTAGCGATTCAACACAATGGCTTGATAGTGACGGTGATGGTTATGGTGACAACCCAACAGGGAACAATCCGGATGCCTTTCCCCAAAACCCTGATCAGAATACTGATTCAGATGGAGATGGTTATGGTGACAATCGATATGCTGACCAAGGCGATAAATTCACATACGATTCAACACAATGGGCAGATACAGACGGTGATGGCTATGGCGATAACCAGGAATTAGGTGCGACATCACCAGATGCTTGTCCGAACCAGTCAGGAGAATCGCTTCTTGATCGACTTGGTTGCCAGGATACAGACGGTGATGGCTGGTCGGACCCTGGAAATGGAGAAGATGCACACCCTTCAGGGAATGCAGACGCGTTTCCAATGGAACCGAGCCAGTGGAGAGATACTGACGGCGATGGCTATGGTGACAACCTCAGCGGTTTCCGCGGTGATGCCTGCCCAACTCTTGCAGGTACAAGCACCCGTGCAATAACTTTCCAACCATCAGAGAATGATTATGTTACGATTAGCCGATATGGTTGTACAGATACAGATTCGGATGGTTATGATGACACCACGGAAACATCGAATGATGGTTGTTCAATGGTTGGTAATAGAACTGAGTGGCTAGATCAAGATCGTGATTGCATGGGTAGCAATGGGGATTACAATGACACAGACCCAGAAGTTCAAACTATTGACGATCACTGTGTGAAACATCCAGATGGACCAGTTAATTGTGCAGGACAGGATTCGTCTGAAATGGATTCTGGAAATCTGACTGTTAACGAAGAAGAAAAATCAACTGAAGTAATGGTGCTGGTGAAGGAATTCGCAGTATTTGCAGGTTACATTGTTGTAGCAATGGCAATTGCATTGGTTTTGATTGTAGGCACACTTCGTGTAGTCGGTAAAGCACGGGATAAACGTAAACCTGATGCACAGTACACACACCAAGATGCCACTAAGGAGTTGGATGCTTGGGAGTCTGGTGAAAACTTTGAAACACGTGGCGGAATCGATGAACAGAAAGCTTGGGGTGATGAGCCTATGGAGGAATCCAAGGAAAGCATGGATGTCGATATTGTTGAGGAAAATATTGTTGAAACAGATGTTGAATACGAACCTGGTGAAATGTCAATACCAGTCGATGATACATCCGCCGAAGAAGAACAAATAGAAGAATCCGAGACCACTCCAGAGCAACCTCCAGCCGAAATGGCACCATTGCCATCAGGTGGATTGCCTGAAGGTTGGACGATGGAGCAATGGCGTTGGTATGGGCACCAATGGCTAGAGAAACACGGGCAGAATTAGTGGAATACAACAGGCAATCGATTCCTAAGACTTGCATATTCTTCTCCTGAATACGCTTCTCCATTTTCTTTCAATGCTGTTGAGATAAGCCACAGTAATCCATTCCAGTCTTTTGCTTGTGCGTGTAATTCAATTTCATTTGCTGCGGCTAAATCTAGCAATATACGTGCATTGCTACCGCCATCCATCAAGCCTCGAAACAAAGTCGCAGCATCGACAGTATAGGTTGGTGCTTGTCCTTTCATATCAGCCACCGTATGGAGATTGTCCCAGTCTTTCTACAAGAGCCTCAACATCTGTTTTACCAATATCTCGCAATCTACTTCGCAATTTATCCGCCTCGGCTCTGAGTTGAGCCATTCTGTATTCCTGAAGGATTTGAACTAGTAGTTCATCTACACTCTTGAAATTGCTCATTGCTCGCATTGAGTTTAGTTGTCTTCTGACATCGAAAGAGACGCTGATTGAAGTCATGTTAGGGGAACCCATTTTGTCACCGGGCGGATACCCAACACGGAGCAACTTGAGCGTGTCGGTCGATTGTGTACCTAATCGCTAGTTCTCAAACGGTGTTGCCTGAGACGATTGGGTTCATTGATTCCATATTTCTGTCGGATCTTGACAACCCGTCTATGGGCTTCCTTTGCAAGTGCCCAATAGGATTGGCTACCCTTATGATTTCTTGAAGGCTTTTTCAGAATTGTAATTGGTGCACCATCAGATGGTGCTGCTGCAACTTCGATATTTCTGGGCACCACGGTCTTGAATACATGTTTCGGGAAATGTCGTGTGACTTCAGATACTACTGTATTACACAACTTACTCTTGGTGTACATTGTCAATGCAATACCGAATAATTTGAGATTTGGATTTATTCTTTTTTGCACCATCTTTATTGAATTCATTAGTTGACTCATTCCCTCAAGTGCGTAGTACTCAGTTTGCACTGGAATCAACACCCAATTTGCAGCAGCCATTGCATTAATTGTTAGTAAGCCTAGGCTTGGAGGTGTATCAATGATTACATAGTCGAATTGATCTAAGGCAGGCGCAAGCCCTTCTTTCAATCTCGTTTCCCGACCAATTCGTGTTGCTAATTCAATTTCAGCACCTGATAATTGAATATTACTTGGTAGTAACCACAGATTTTCTACTTCCATAGTTTTTGGAGGGTTTTTCTTATCAGGGTTGGATTGTCTCCAGGCGTCCTTCATATAATCTGTAATAATTTCAGGACCAACCAAATAATCTTCAATTATTGGTAATTCTTCACCCAAATCATTCATAATTAAGTCGTAAACCGTTCTTGGTAGTTTACTTTTATCAATTCCAAATGAGGTGGAGGCATTTCCTTGAGGATCCAAATCAACCAGTAATACTTTTGACGGGGGAAAACCATTTGCAGGGTCACCCTTTGCTAGTGCAGTAGCAATATTTACTGCTGTTGTAGTCTTTGCACAACCACCTTTTTGGTTTGTGACAGCTATGACCATTTTGTATGGATTCACTTCCAAACCTCCTCAGAACACGGGCTCCTCTGCGAAGGTCCTCTTTGAAACACTCGCTTCTTAGAGCGAACAAAGTACTGATTGCGCCTCACTGAATAACTGGCACAGGTACCTCTGAGAGAATCTTGCGCATAATGTGCATTCCAGTGATACCACGAATCTTAGCCTCGGGTTTTAGCACGATTCTGTGACTACAGACCTGTAGTGCAACTCGCTTGATATCATCAGGAATTACATAATCTCGGCCATCGATAGCAGCAGATGCTCGTCCAGTCTTGAACAGTGATTGGCTTGCTCGCGGAGATGCTCCGGTTATGACTCTGTGATCTTCTCGAGATCTTTGCACAACTTCAACGATGTATGACAGAATTGCAGGGTCCACATGTACAGTTTCAAGTGCTTTTTGCATAGCAACAACCTTTTTCGGGGATGTAATTTGTTCAACATCGTGACCGTCTTTACCCCTTAGTTTCCTCCGTGCAAGAATCGCTTTTTCTTCAGCACGATCTGGGTAACCCATTGACATCTTCATCAAAAACCGGTCCATTTGTGCTTCA
Organism: Methanobacteriota archaeon; assembly: GCA_002722595.1. Lineage (GTDB taxonomy): Archaea > Thermoplasmatota > Poseidoniia > Poseidoniales > Thalassarchaeaceae > MGIIb-P. The sequence goes on from PBMO01000037.1 coordinate 22,513, forward strand.
GGAAGTGGATATGTCCCTTCCTGTTCAATTGGATTCTGTGTAGCCAGTGTTACGAAAGGTGCAGGGAGTTTGTGGGTGATACCCTCAATTGTTACTTGCTTTTCTTCCATAGCCTCAAGCAGTGCTGCTTGTGTTTTTGGCGGTGCTCGATTAATCTCGTCTGCCAGTAAAATGTTTGTGAATAGTGGACCTGGGCGAAGTTTGAACTCTCCGACTTGTTGGTCATACATGTATGTCCCCATAATATCGGAAGGTAATAGGTCAGGAGTAAATTGAACACGCTTGAATTTACAACCTAGTGCTTTAGCGAAAGTATTAGCCAACAGCGTTTTTGCCAATCCAGGGAAATCTTCGAGCAACATGTTGCCGTTAGATAGGATACCAATTGACACCCGCAGAAGATTTTCTTCTTTCCCAATAATTACCTTTGCAACCTCGCCCATTAACGCGTGTGAAATCTGACTCACGGTCGAAATCAAATCCTTTGTTCGACCAGTACCTGCTTGTGCCATACCTGCTGCCATGCTATCCCTCGGGTGTTACCCACATCATGACCAGTCCAATTCGTACTTCAACGTTGGGGGTCGAGGGGTCAACAATTCTTCATCCAGTTGGGGGCTTGATATTTCGCAAAAAACGTTGATTGAGGCCATTAACGGCCCCAAAAGTGATCTTCTGAGCGGTGTAAGACCGTTAATTCATCTAAAATTTCCTGTTCCGTCGAAGTCAACTCAAGTTTTCTTAATCTACGAGCATGACTAGCTGGTACATCAACGAGTAAGATATCTTCCTCATCAATACCTCTTCCTACAGTAGCCCCATCTATTGCGATGGCAACTTCTTCGCCTTGGTTTGCTTCCTTATGTGAAGAATCTCCAGTGCGAATTGATTTGACTTGTCCAATTCTATCACCATCTTGTGAAAGTAGTCTTTGTCCGACATGTAGACGCCCTCCCAAAATCCTCACGCCTACTACAGCAGGGCCCGACCGCCTGAAAATATGGTCTGTAAGAATTTTGATTTTCCCTGGATAGACAATTTTCTCTCGTTTTTCTTCTTCTAGTTCCAGTTTTCTGTTTTCAGACCAAGTTTCAAATCTCTCAAGGATGTGATAAATCACATCTGAACCAATGTATTCGACATCTGAATCATCTTTCGCAATTTCTTCAGCAGTTTCAGATTGTACGGTTGTACTAAATGCTAAAATCACTCTATGTAGGGGGTCGGATGAACTCTGTGCTCCTCTGAAATCACGTTTGTTAATGGGCCCAATTCCAGCACTTCTTATTGGAACTGGAACTTCCATGTTTCGCAACTCAAATGCCAATGCCTCTAGGCCACCAAGAGTATCCGCTTTGACTACAATACCCTCTTCATCAAGTTCGATACTAATTTCAGATTCAGCAGCCGTTGCGTCAATCATTTCTTGGCGTACCTCTTCATTCCCAGAAAGCACTCTTAACGTAGTTCCAGCAAGTACACCATCAAGATCTGGTGCTGCTAATTTGAGTCCAGCAGCAGCATCGATTGAATCAATCGAATCCCATCGATCTCCAGCATCACGCATTTCAGCCATTCCACGAGGTCGGAATAGACCCCTGACTTTCGTAATAGTTGGACCAGATTCACTCGCTACAATGATCTCATCTCCCTTAGCAATGCTTCCTCGATATAAAATAACATCCAGCGTTTTTCCTAGACCCCTTTCTTCTTTCATTTCAAGGACCGTTCCTTCAGGCGTACCTTCCACATCTGACAATTGTTTTTCAAGGAACCTTTCAGCAAGACCTATTGTTATGGCCAACAAATCTTGCATTCCTTCTCCTTCCTTTGCAGAGCATGGTACCATCGCAATATTCTGTGTGAAGTCTGTAATTTTGTTGTACATCTCTAGATTGAACCCCTGTTCACCGAATTGACCTACTAATTTCCAGTATTTCTCTTCAAACAAACTCTGGGCCTGACTATCTTGATTTTTCATTGAAGCTGCTGCAGAACGCCCTTCCTCACAATGCCATCCATGTATCCTGTCAACCTTATTTGCACACACAACGAATGGTGTTTTTGCATTTTTGAGAATTCTTATTGATTCCAATGTCTGTGGCTGACACCCTTCCATCATGTCAATAACGAGTATTGCAATATCGGCTAGAGACCCCCCTCGAGTCCTTAGTGTTGAGAACGAGTGGTGTCCAGGTGTGTCTATGAATAACAATCCTGGTGATAAAAACTCCTTACCGCCCATCAAAGGGCTACATAATTTATTCAGGAGTTTAGATGGAACTTCTGTTGCCCCAATGTGTTGTGTAATTCCACCTGCTTCCCGTGCCATTACACTGGCTTGCCGATCTTTTCCTAAACTCCGAACATAATCAAGTACGGATGTTTTTCCGTGATCAACATGGCCTAAAACTGCCACAATTGGTTGCCTACGACTAATTTTTGCCATCAAACAACCTCCAATAAGTCAATTGAAAAATCGATTAATCAATTGGGAACTTACTCATAAACCCAAGTTTCTCTTACAGGTACCCATTCATTGAGACCCTCAGGGAACCAAAGATTGAGTTCAAACTCCGCAGTATCTTCACCATCACTTCCATGGACTAAATTGTAGCCAACATCCATGCCATAGTCGCCACGGATCGTACCCATATCTGCATCTCTGCCATTTGTTGCACCAATTATATTCCTGCTAACAGAAATTGCATCAACTCCTTTCCATGCCATTGCTACAATAGGTCCGGACGTCACAAATTCAACTAATCCATTGTAAAATGGTCGTTCTTTGTGCACAGCATAGTGAGCTTCGACTAATTCTTTACTCGGTACAATAGATTTCAATCCAACTAAGCGCATTCCTTTCCGCTCAAATCTAGAAATAATTTCTCCAACTAATCCTCTTTGTACACCATCAGGTTTTACCATCACGTAAGTAGTTTCCATGTTATCACCAATTCGGCCGACCGTGCACCCCTATTTCAGGACGCCGCCGTAAGATAGACGCCTTTGTATTACTGGATGCCGCCCTTTACATAGCGTCGAGTCCACTTTACTTTACGTGGATTTCTTCCAAGTTTCATGTTCTTTCTAGCCTTGGAATCCTTGAACCAAAGCACGGTCCCATCCCTTCGAACATACATTATGCCAGTACCTGGCTCAATTTCTTCTCCTGAGAAACTGCAGATTCTTCGTTCTACCATATCTCAACACCTCAGCGAACATTCAGTTTACGAGCTTCTCGTCCCGTATCTAGAAGCATTAGAATATCTCCTACGCGAACAGGGCCAACCACATTTCTTGTGATAATTCGACCGATATCTCGCGGATTTGGAGCATCGTTGACTCGAACCTTGACTTGGGTTGCTTCACCAGTCATTCCAGTCCGTCCTACAACTTCCACTACCTCAGCGGGCCAACCTTCTTGCGACATTATTCATTCCTCCGTCTCAAGTAAGAACTTCAGTTCAGTGCGTCAGTCTGTTCTTTGACACCATTGAATGCAGCTTCTGCTCCTTTACCGACTTCCATCAGAGCGATGGCCGCAGTTTTTGCACCAGTACTCATTCCAGCAGCCTCTGCAAGATATGCTTGATCTTCGACATAAATGAATGGAATACTCTTTTCCTTGCAAATGAGTGGGATATGAGCCAACAGTTCACTTGGGTTGACATTTTCAGCCATCACAATCATCTGTGCCGTCCCTCTTTCGGCGGCCTTGGTAACTTCATTACTTCCTTTCTTCAATCGTCCATTTCCATTGTTAATTACTTTCACAAGTTCGTAAACGCTATCTTGGACGTCCTTCGGGGTTTCAAATGCGACATGTACACTCATTGGATTCTCTCCTCATGTGGTAAGCCGCCGCACGGCGTGTCCCGTATAAACGCAGCGGAAGCCCCTACGGGGCCGTAGTATGGTCATAGAACCCTGCTAATGAGGTCTTTGACACCCCTTGCAATGGCTGGTGCACCACTAACAACAGAACGAGGATTTGGTAGAGAATCGGTGGCGTGCACCCCATCTACATGATTTGCCAAACGGGTGATCGCTCCTCCTGTGAACAGGCCATGTGTACATGCAGCGTGTACCGCAGTAGCGCCTTGTCGCCGCAGGGCATCACTGGCTTTACAGATGGTGCCGCCGGTAGAAATCATGTCGTCGACAATTGCTACAATAGCCCCATCTACTTCCAGATCCTTTGCCTTATGTTCGATAGTGTGGGCATCAATACGTGTTTTCTCAAGATATGAGAAATTACAACCAATTGCTTTCGCGACATGGCTTGCACGTTCAATAGCTCCTTTATCGGGACTCAATACAAAGTCAGGTTGTACGAATTGTTGCAGATGTGATGCGATTTCAGGCATTGAGGATACAAACGAAACAGGCACATCAAGATCTGATAGTACTTCGGGGGCATGTAAATCTAAGACAATAAGTCCATCACAACGCCGGGTTAGAAGTCGGGCAAGCAACTTAGCTGAGATCACTTCTCCCTGCTGAAATTTCTTGTCCTGTCTTGAATACCCGAAATATGGGACTGCAAGAAATATTCCTGGTCCAACATCGTCTATTGATTGTTCTCCTTCACCTTTCAAATTGGAGAGGTCTCCTCTTCTGACATCATATATTGATTCTAACATCAACAATGCTTCAACAATGCCGGAGTCAGGGAATGTTGTGGAAACAAGTACTACAGGTTCTTCACGGATAGCAGAAATACTAGTTTGGGGCACCCGCACATATCCTTCCGAATCCGGAAATCTCCTTACTTCAAGTGGGTGATGTTCCCAACCCAACTCCTCAGCAAGAGATGCTGCCAAATCAGCAGCATTGCTACCTGATACTACGGGCATGGACAGATGCTAACAATGGTTGTTCATGTTGTTTCCCGTCGTTTCATCTCTCCGAAATGTTGTGTGGAGTGGACGAGGCAGGATTTGAACCTGCGACCTCCCGGTTATCAGCCGGGTGCTCCAGCCAACCTAAGCTACCCGTCCAGAG